>NZ_QETH01000025.1 GCF_003105115.1 Flavobacterium sp. HTF
AATATGATATGTATTTCAACAATTGCAATGAATCAAAAGATTGGATATATCCGGTTAAAAATGTAGTAATCAACCCCAAAAACAAATCAGATTCCGGACAAGATCATATTCAGTTCTTAAGAACTGAAAGCGGCTATAAATTGATAAGTGTTTCGGATCGAAAAAATAATCTGAAATAATAAATGTCTTTATTTTTTGAATGAAATAATATGGAAAAAGAAGATTTCAAACAAAATTTGCAAAAAGCGCTTGACGGACTTATAGATTTTACTCAGGAAATGGTAATCAATAAATTACCAGCCAGTTATAAATTCATAATTAAAACGAACTGCTCATTTGATAAAAATGATTTAGAAAATGACGAAGAAATTTTTCCGGATGATAAAATTGATGAAACAAGTTCTCTCAATCCCGCCTCAGAATCAACCGTAATTGATTATTTATGGAGAAATGGCAAAGTTCCACAATGGATTAATGTTCAGGTTAGCAGCTGCGATTCTGATTTTAGTTACATAACATTAGAATGCTGTGGCAGATATTCGGCTTTTTTAAACCATAAAGACGGTCCTTTTCGGGCTTTAGGTCCCAATATCCCCTATCGGTATATCGACCCGGTTACCGAAAAGCTTCGTCAAAAAGTTGACTTAAATGAGATTAACAAAGTTTAAATCTTTTTATGTCCTTTTGTGATTTTGCGATTAAAAAACAAAGCAAGTTTCGGATTTTATAGCAGTAGAAACCAATCGATATTTGTATTATAAAATTGAACCAAATGAACACACAGGAAAACATCAATTATAATCGTATCGCTGAAGCTATAGATTATATCAAGGCAAATTTTAAAGAGCAGCCCAATCTTGATGAGGTTGCTGAGAAAGTGCATTTGAGTCCGTTTCACTTTCAGAGACTTTTTAGTGAATGGGCAGGAACAAGTCCGAAGAAATTTTTGCAGTATACAAGTCTCGAACACGCCAAAAAATTACTCAAGGAAAACCAGGCAACAATATCCGAAACAGCTTTTGAAACCGGGCTTTCAGGTACGAGCCGACTTCATGATCTATTCGTAAACATTGAAGGAATGACTCCGGCAGAATATAAAAATGGAGGTAAAAACCTTTCTATAAATTATAGTTTTGCCGAAAGTCCGTTTGGCAATATTATCGTGGCTTCGACTGAAAAAGGTGTTTGTTTTATGGCTTTTGCCGAAAATGAAGCAATTGGATTTGATGATTTAAAACACAAATTCCCAAATGCTGCATTTTCAAGAAAACTCGATTTGGTACAACAAAATGCATTGTTTATTTTCCAAAATGACTGGAGCAAATTATCTGAAATTAAACTCCATTTAAAGGGTACCGATTTTCAGCTAAAAGTTTGGGAAGCCTTACTAAAAATTCCGATGGGACAACTTTCAACTTACGGCTCAGTTGCACAGCAAATTCAAAAACCAAATGCTTCAAGAGCTGTCGGAACTGCTATTGGCAGTAATCCTGTAGCATTTTTAATTCCGTGCCACCGTGTGATCAAGTCTTCCGGAACATTTGGCGGTTATATGTGGGGAAACACCCGTAAAACAGCAATTATTGGCTGGGAAGGCTCTCAGGTCAATTCAGAACTCTAAACTTCTTTTATGCAAAATATACAATCCAAAATTGCTTCTCAAAACTGGGAAAGCATCACCGAATCTATGCACCAAAATGGCTTTGCTATTATTTCAAATGTACTCGATAATGAACAATGCGAAGCTCTAAAAGCTGATTATGATAATCCGAACCTATACCGGAAAACTGTTGTTATGGAACGTTATCGGTTTGGTCTGGGCGAATACAAATATTTCAGTTATCCGCTACCTGATTTAATTCAAAACATAAGAACTTTGATTTACCCGAAGCTGGCTCCCATTGCAAATGCCTGGATGAAGGCTTTAAACATTAATACTGTTTTTCCTGATACGCACGAAAAATTGCTGAAGCAATGTCATGATAATAATCAATTGAAAGCAACCGTTTTAATTTTAAAATACGGAAAAAGCGGGTTCAACACATTACATCAGGATTTATACGGAGACATTTATTTTCCCATTCAGACCGTACTTTTTCTAAATGAACCTGACAAGGATTTTACCGGTGGTGAATTTGTATTAACGCAACAAACGCCCAGAGCACAATCGAAAGCGATTGTCTTAAAACCTAAGAAGGGCGATATTTTAATTTTTACAACAAATTTTAGACCTGTAAAAGGTACAAAAGGATATTATCGAGTTAATATGAAACATGGCGTGAGCGAAATTCATTCGGGGGAACGTCATACATTGGGAATTATTTTTCATGATGCGTTGTCATAAATTAATCGATAGAGACGCATTGAAATGCGTCTCCCTAATGATTGTCGCCAAATATTGTTTACGTAATGTTAGACGCATGCAATTCGTCCCTGCGAGAAACACAACATCATAAAAAATGATCCAACACAATAAAATTTCAGATTCAGATCTGTGGAATAAAATTAAAAAATCGGAAATTTGTTTCGGTGGCAACCGAAAATTAAAAATCTACGGAACTCTGAAATGTTCTTCTGGAAAAAGAATGAAACGCGAAAACCGGGTTTTCTTTTTATCTGAAAATGAAGCCAGAGAAAATGGTTTCAGACCCTGCGGACATTGCATGAAAACCGAATATCAAAACTGGAAAAATGGACTTATTTAATCCCGAAACAAACGAAACAACAAATCTGCTTCCAAAAGAAGGAACGGTGAATTATTACGGAAAATTATTTTCCAGAACAGAAGCTGATTTCTATCGTGATATATTATTGAATACAATTGAATGGAAAAACGACGAAGCGATTATTTTCGGAAAATTGATTTTAACAAAACGAAAAGTAGCGTGGTACGGCGATCAGGAATTTGAATACACTTATTCTAATACTACCAAAAAAGCGCTTCCGTGGACAAAAGAATTGTTGGAACTAAAAGCTTTTATCGAAGAAAAAACAGGAGAAACATTCAATTCCTGTTTGCTCAATTTATATCATAGTGGTGATGAAGGAATGGCCTGGCACAGCGATGCGGAAAAAGATTTAAAGAAAAACGGCGCTATTGGTTCAGTAAGTTTTGGCGCTGAAAGAAAATTTGCCTTCAAACATAAAGAATCAAAAGAAGTTGTTTCTTTAATTTTAGAACACGGAAGTTTATTGGTTATGAAAGATGAAACGCAAACACATTGGCTCCATCGCCTGCCGCCAACTAAAACAGCCCAAAAACCCAGAGTAAATTTAACTTTCAGAACTATTATTGGGTAGAAAGTGTATATAAATCTAACAGGTTTAAAAAAGCTGTTAGGTTTGTTTCTCTGTAATTATTTCTTTTTTGCAGTTACATTTTGATAAGAAAGTGATAAAGCATCTTTAAACATTTCCGGTCTTACTTTTGAGAGTTCAACAATAGTCCATCCTTGTTTTCCCCACTTATTTGGAATGGGGTAAAAAATCATTTCGCCCGAAGCACAAAAAACAGATTGGTCAATTTCGTTTAATTTTAAAACTGCACGATTATTTTTTTCATCAAAAGTGGCAAATATTTTCTTGTTGACACGAAAAGATGTTTTCTCAAAATGTGGTTCTTCGGCTGCATTTTCGAATGACAAAGCTGTTTTTCTAAAATCTTCAATAGAAACCATAATCGTAAAATTTAAGGTTAAAACTCAATCTACCAGCCCTGATTTAATCCATTTTTCAGGACCTCATCATATTTTTCTTTATCAAAAGAATATAAGTTAGGAGCTTTATGTGCAACGTTGTTTTTCTTTTCGTCCAACTTGGTCAGGATTCCTATAGTGGTTATTTTCCTTAAAAAATTACGTCTGTCAAGCTTTTTGTCCAAAATCGTTTCGTATAATTTCTGAAGTTCGGGAACCGTAAATTTTTCCGGTAATAAATTATAGCCCACTGGCATTAAATTCAATTCTATTCGCAAAGTGTCCAAAGCTTTATCTAAAATTTCTTTATGATCCAGGATAAGTTCCGGCACTTCTTTATGATCAATCCATTCTACAATTTCATTAGTGTTCACTGGATTTGGCACGGTTTTAAAAAAATCTACCAACGCATAATAGCCAATAGTTACAAAACGCTGTGTGAGCCATTTGCCTTTTTCTTCATTAATTTTTAAATAATCCAAAATAGCTTTATCAAAGTGCTGCTCGTTTCGTTTTATCTTTCCGAAAGTAGCAAATTGTCTTAAAAAAACTCCTTCTAACCCGGTTCTTTCATTTAAGACTGTAACGGCTGCTGTATCAATATCCTGATCGACAGGTATAAAACCTCCGGGTAATGACCATTTTTCGCCATTCAAAACTTTAATCAGTAAAACTTTAAGCTGATTATCATGAAAACCAAAAATGACACAGTCTATTGAAAGGCCTGGCTGAAATCTGTGGTTATTTTCTACAATGTCTTTGAGCATTTATTTTATTTTTCGTACAAAAATCCTTGTCTCATTTGCTCTGCAATTTACTTCAATTTTATAATACAAGACAAATTTTACAGAAGAGCTTCGTTTGAAATCTAATTTATAAGAAATTGAAAGTCCAGCATTTACAATTTTAACTTAAAATTAAAAGTGTGTTTGAAAAAAATAAGTACATTGCGTCAAAATAACACATTTAAAATTAAAATTGTTATAAATTACGATATAAGAAAGAATAATATTACAAATATTTTTAGTTTTGTATTTCATTCAGTGAGCGAAAAAATAGAAAATTAATCCTTTAATTATGATTATCAATACATTAAAAAATATTAATGAAAAAATCCGAATCAAAATATGGACTTCTTTCGGATTTGTTTCGAAAACTTACCTTTTAGAAGCTTCCCTAAAGTATAGCGAAGAGCAGGAAAAGATTTTTAATCAAATGATTATAGAAACTGAAGCAAAAAATAAAAAGGCAAAACGTGAAGCTTTTGATAAAGCTTTGTATGCATCATATAAAGGGATTGGCGCTATGGATTTTATAAATACTGTTTTGAAATAATTCAAAACTTTTATAAAATCCACAACGCCAATCTAATCGACATTCTGTTTATTGCATTAACTCAAATTATTGCTGTAGTTCAAATTCCGATTTTAATTTAATATCTGCTGATGAAGTTCCGATCATTACCTCGAAATCTCCCGGTTCAGCATTCCACTCTAATTTATCATTGTAGAAAGAAAGTTTTTCTTTATCAATTGTAAACTCAATAGTTTTAGATTCCCCTGCATTTAATTTTACTTTTTGAAAATCTTTTAATTCTAAAACCGGTCTTACTACAGATCCGAATTTGTCTTTTAAGTATAATTGTACCACTTCTTCTCCTGCTACTTTTCCAACATTAGATAATTGAAATGATACTTTAATGGTTTCATTGCTTTTTATTTTCACTGAAGACAATTTCAAACCAGAATAATCAAATTTTGTATAGCTTAAACCGTAACCAAAAGGAAACTTTGGGGAGTTTTTTAAATCAATATAAGAAGAAACATATCCCTTAGCATTTTCGTCCGGAGCTGGTCTGCCGGTGCTAAAGTGATTGTAGTAAATTGGAATCTGACCTACTTCTCTCGGGAAAGTCATTGGCAATTTTCCGGATGGATTATAATCTCCAAATAAGACATCAGCAATTGCATTTCCAGCCTCAGTTCCTAACCACCACGTATATACAATCGCAGGAACATTATCTGCTGTCCAGTTAAAAATAAGTGGTCTTCCGGCATTTACTAAAACTACAACCGGTTTTCCTGTTGCCTGAATTGCTTTCACTAAATCTTCCTGAACTCCAGGCAAATGCAGATCACTTCTGCTTTTTGCTTCTCCGCTCATGTCATGTCTTTCACCAATACTTAAAATTACCACATCTGCCTGTTTTGCTGTTGCAACGGCTTCGGCAAAACCATCTTTATTATCTCCTTCAACTTCACAACCTTTGGCATAAAGCAATTTGGTATTCTTCCCAACTTTATTTTGTAAACCATCCCATTGTGAAACGACCCATTTGGTGTAATCTACCTCCGGTAATTCTACTGACCAGAATCCCATATTTGCTTTATATTCTTTTACCATTGGTCCTATAAAAGCAATTGTTTTTACGTTTTTAGAAAGTGGTAATGTCTCGTTGTCATTTTTTAACAATACAATACTTTTTTCGGCTACTTCAAGGGCTGCTTTTCTGTTTTCAGGATTATTCAGTACTTTTTCAGCTCTTTTTTCATCTGAATATTTATACGGATTTTCAAATAGTCCTAATTCAAATTTCTTGCGAAGGATACGTTTTACTGCATCATCAATTAAATCAACAGAAACTTTCCCTTCTTTTACCAGTTCGGCCAGGTTATAACGGTAGGCATTACTTTCCATATCCATATCGCTTCCTGCTGTAATGGCAGAATAGGCAGCGGATTTAAGATCTTTTGAATAACCGTGTGCAACCATTTCGCCAATTGAACCCCAGTCTGAAACTACAAATCCCTGAAAGTTCCATTTCCCTTTCAAAATATCTCTTTGCAAATGTGCGTTTCCTGTTGCCGGTACTCCGTTTAGATCATTAAATGAATTCATAAACGTTGCTGCTCCGGCATCTAAAGCTGCTTTAAACGGAGGCAAATAAGTTTCGAACAACATTCTTTCGCTCATATCAACAGAATTGTAATCCCTTCCGCCTGTAGCGGCTCCGTATGCTGCAAAGTGCTTTACGCAAGCCATAACAGAATTTAAATCTCCTAATTTATTTCCCTGAAATCCTTTTACTCTTGCATAAGCAATTTTAGAACCCAGATAAGTATCTTCTCCGGCACCTTCCATTACCCTTCCCCAACGCGGATCACGACCAATATCTACCATTGGTGCAAATGTCCAGTGAATCCCGCTCGCCGCAGCTTCTGTTGCTGCAACTCTTGCAGCCAATTCAATAGCTGCTAAATCCCAGCTTGCAGCTTCTGCCAGCGGAATCGGAAATGTTGTTTTGTATCCATGAATAACATCCTGACCAAATAGCAATGGAATTTTAAGACGGGATTGCATAGCCAGTTCCTGATATTGTCTGGTATATTTTGTACCGATGATGTTTAGCATCGAACCAATCAATCCTGACTTTATTTCTGCTTGCTTATTGGGATTTATGGTAATTGGTCCCGTTGCAGAATTATCTCCTGTATATTGATTTAGCTGACCAATTTTTTCTTCAATGGTCATTTTTTTTAATAGAGCATTTACTTTTTGATCTATTGTTTCTTGTTGAGCAGTCGCAAAAAACGATAACATCAACAGCGTAAATGTGGTTAATTTTTTCATTCTTGTTTAATTAATTTCGATAAAATCGAGGTCATTCTTTATTCTTAAAACCTAACTGAATAGTATAAACTATTTTGTTTTTATGATTTATACTATTCAGACAAGTATTAAAATTTAATTCTAGTTTTTATATTTTATATATAGTATGTGATTCTGAATGGCTGTCAAAAGTAATATTAACATAATAAATACCAGCTGCATAAGAAGTCATATTGAAACCATTATATCCAATACCGAAAAAATATGTGTTATCTTGTAAAAGTTGCCCGTATTGCGAGTAAATTTTTATTGATTTTGCACTGCTTGTTTGTGGTGGAATATTTGAATCTAATAAACTTATATCAAAATAAGTTGTGACTGGATTTGGTGTTACTTTAAAATATTTTGACGGAGGAGTTGTTGGAGGGTTTGTCGGTGTTGTGGTACCATCTGTCCAATGATAGGTTCTCCAATTGCTCCATCCGCATGCATTTTTTACCCTAACTTTAAATTTTACCGGATTATCTGTTGGATTTGCACCTGTCAAATAAATATTTCCTTGTGTTCCTGTAGCAGTTGCACTATTATATAATCCATTATTCAGGAAATAAAAATTTCCTGAAATTTTCTCCCATTGCCAGTCAGAATTTAACGGAACATAATTTCCAATTGGTGCTGTTAAAGTGTAAATTAAATAATTATTGTTTGCTACATTATTTAAAGCACAAGGAGCACTTTCAGTCGGACAATAAAAGTTCGTTATAAGAGGCATTGGGCTTCCCATAATAATATTTTTTGTAATAGTTCTTGTTTCATTACAAGCGTTTACTATAGTAGCTGTTAATGTAATCTGTCCTTGATTTAATGTTGTAAGGGTAGTTGAAGGACCTGTTGTATTACTTAAAGATGCTATGATGGTATTTGATATACTCCAGGATTGCACTGATAATCCGGATTCTAAACCAGATACAGTATAACCGGCACTTGAACAAACTGTCTCATTTCCTGATATAACTGCTCCAGTAGTAAACAATGCTCTGGTTACTGTTTTTGAACCAACAGCATTATAATTTGAATTACCTCCTGAATTTTTCACTGTGCAAAAAACTGAAAAATTACCAGTCAGTGGAGGTGTTACGTTTACAGATGTACCTGTCGTTGAACCAACAATTACAGCGCCGCCTGTAACTGACCATGTTTTCTGATTAACAGAATCAGAACAAGTAAATGTTTGGGTAGCCTGAGAACAATTTGTAACAATTGGAGGACCAGTAATTACCGGAGGAGTAAGTCTTTGTATTGTTATATTTTTTTCTACTTGTGGCTGATAATTAAAATAACTAATATGTGCACCGGAAATTTTGTTAATATAAATTCCGCTAATTTTTACAGTAATCTTGTCTGTAGTTGAATTAGAAGCATCACTCCATTGTATGGGTACAATCTTAGGATTCGTATTATTAAGAGTAGCATCATTATAATAGTTAGATTGATTAGTAGGAATGCCTATGTAACCCGGAACATTTCCTGAACCACCACTATAATTAGTTATGACAATCCATTCATTAATAATATAACCATCTGCACCACTAGGATAAACAGGATTAAACTGAAGGGTATAATTATAAGGAACACCAACCTGAACTGATCCTGGCCCAGTGATTGTTATTGAATGTTGGGCAATTAAAAAGTTAGTAAAAAGTAAACTAAAAAATAAAAATAAAGTTTTTTTCATTATAAAAATTTTTAATTTTTCTTTTCGCAATATGCAAGGCAGAAAATTATCCTCTTTAATATTTTATTTTGTTTAAATTTATCGCTCAAGGCTGTAAACTATTATTCCTAAGTATTTATACCGATTTATCTATCCAAATTTTCTCCCTTTTTATTATTTAATATTTAGCAACATTACAAATTCATTTCTTCTCCTAATTAATCTCTATCAACACAGGCAAATGATCCGAAGGATATTTTAAATCTTTTGAATCACTTAAAACTGCGTGTTTCTGAATTGTTAATCCGCTATTTTTAGAAATAAATATGTAATCTATTAGCAATGTAACCGGCTCATTATGTTTAAAGCCATTGAATGTTCCTGAAGGTCCGAAAGGTTTTTCTTTTGAAACCTCTTTAGTATCATCCATTTCTTTTTTTACTTCTGCAATTTGATTTGTATCTGGTTCTGAGTTAAAATCACCCATCAAAAAAGCCGGATAATTTTTAGAATTTATTTCTTTCATTTTAGAAAGAATTAGCTGTACTCCTTTTACCCTGGCTTCATTACCCACATGATCCAGATGCGTATTAAAAACCCAGAATGATTTCTTTGTTTTTAAATCTTTAAAAAGAGCATATGTACAAATCCTGTTGCATGCCGCATCCCAGCCCCTTGATACAATATTTGGTGTTTCCGAAAGCCAAAATGTATTGATCTGTTCTACTTTAAAACGCTCCTTTTTATAATAAATAGTACAAGCTTCACCCGTTTCTTTTTCTTCTCTTCCTATTCCGAATCTACTATAGGCCGGCAAAGCCGAAGCTATATCGGTAACCTGATTAGGAGTTGCTTCCTGAACACCCAGAATATCCGGGCTGTAAAACTGAATTTGGGAAGTAAAATAGTCTTTTCGGTTTGGCCATGCATTTTCTCCGTCTGAAGCAACATCCAGACGTATATTATAGCTCATCATTTTTAAATTCTGAGCATAAAATGAAGAGCTTACAAAAAGCAGCATTAATAGCGAAACAACAATGTTTATCTTTTTCATATTAAAAATTTTTATTCTTCAAAGCTACCATTTTAAAGCCCTTTAGAAAAAAATCTGTCTTTTAAAAAAATGTTAATTATAAGTTTTAACTTACTTTTGCTAAACCGTATTTTATCTGATTCTGTTTATTTTTTAGATTTATTTTTACCTTCTTTAAAGTCTAAATAATTCAAATTGAAACCTCCTTTATCAAAAATTACTTTGATTTTATTACTTCCTTTTTTTAATTCTATTCCTGATAAAATAACTGTTTTCCAATTGTCATTTTTTCCGGTAGCCGGTAATGCGATACTTTCTGTTTGAACTCCGTTTCCTGTTTCCAAATGAAGTTTCCCTTCCGATTTTTCACCCGAATAACGAATTGCTACATTGTAGGTGTTTTGTTTTGCTGCATCAACAGTAAACTGAAGCCATTCTCCATCTTCGATAAAAGAAACCTGATACCCGTTCAATCCGGCATCTTTACAAGGCAAAATATCTACTCCGTCATTTCGCATGGTATTTCCTTTGTTACAGTCTTCAAATTTTCCGGTTTCTACGCGGTAATTCACGAAATCTTTGTCTAAATACGCATGCTCATTGGTTCCTAAATCATAGTGGGTTGCCGCTATTTTTCCCGGAACTGTATTTTTCTTATAAGGCTTGGTGTCATTTGTCTGCACTTGTCTGAACATCGCATCGATTACATCTGGTTTTACGGTTAGGTTTTCCATTTTATAATTGTCCGCCATTTTTAGCAAAGCCTTTTTAGCAAAATCCTGAGAAGGTTTTTGTCCGCCATCTTTCCAGTATTTTAATAGAACATCATACTCCGGAATTTTGGTAACAGAGGTTACTCCTGCAATATTTTCGATTTTCTTCATTGGCCAGAAAGCCCATCCGATATTATTTCCTTCAACTAACGAAAGAGCATCTTTAAACCACACATTTGAGTTTTCTCCACTCTCCCCCAGCCAGATCGGAACATTGTATTGTTTTCTGTAATCCAGCATTTTCTGGATAGAAGCTGTTGTATTGTAGTTCCAGTATTTATGGAAGCTCAATGCCATATTTTCATCCCATAAAGGAAAAATTCCGTTGTAATTATTTCCCCAGCAATTTCCTTCAATAAAAATTAAATGATTGGTATCTACCTCACGGATTGCTTTGGTAACCGCAACCATCAACTCTCTTAAAGGCCCGTTTGAGTTTTCATCGCAGCCATTTTTATTTGTTCCGGTAAAATTCCAGTTGGGTTCATTGATAATGTCGTATGCTCCAATCCATGGATTATCTCTGTAACGTGAAGCTAATTTTTTCCACAAGGCAATCATTTTCGCTCGATTGGCTTCGCTTTCCCAAAGAGATGGTTTTGTAGTGTCATAATCTGAAATTGCAGCGTCATTACCTTGTCCGCCGGGAGCAGCATGCAGATCTAAAATAAGGTACATTTTGTTTTCTGCACACCATTTTAATAAATTATCTGTCATTGTAAAACCTTCTTCAATCCAGGTTATTTCACCATTTTTTTCTTCCTGAATTGATGGTGTATACAAGTTGTAATGCATTGGCAAACGAATCGAATTGAATCCCCATGCCGCTAATGAATCAACATCTCTTTTTGTGATTCCGTTGGCTTTGTAGGCTGCATAAAATTCTTTCGTTCCCTGTTCTCCAATTACATTCTGAATTTTTTGCTTAATAACATACTGTGGACTCGCAAAGGGCTGTGTCTGCAACATATATCCTTCCTGAACCATCCAGCCGCCAACGCCTAAACCTCTTAATAATACATTTTTTCCGTTGCCATCAACAATGTTTTGCCCGTCTCTGTGCAAAAATCCTTGTGCAAAAGACGTTATTGAAAGTAATAATTGTAATGCTATAAATATTTTTTTCATGCTCTTTATTTAAAACCTTAAACTTAAATACCTGCAATCCAAAAGCTTCTGGATTGCAGGAATAGTTAAGATTTATTTTAATAGAAAATCCTTTTTTAGATTAGATACCTGAACAGTAAATGATCCTTTTTCAGAAATCCATTTCAGGTTTTCATTTACAAACTGAAGGTCTTTTTGGTTTAAAGTGAATTTTACCGTTTTGGTTTCATTCGGCTCTAAGCTGATTTTTTCAAATCTTTTTAAAGCTTTAAATTCCGGTGTGATCGAAGCAAAATTATCTGACAGGTATAATAAAACAGATTCTTTTCCACTTCTTTTTCCGGCATTCGTCACATCGACAGTAACATTAATTTCATCTGAATTACTGATTTCCGTTTTGTCAATTTTTAAATTTGAATAGGTGAAAGTCGTATAGGATAATCCTGTTCCAAACTCAAATTGTGGCAAATAACTTTTCTCATAAGTAGCATCGTTATTTTGTTCGCCTTCAGAAATACTTTCGGTATATTTTCTATTGTATTTTTCTAATGAATTAGGATATCTAGGATAATTGTAAGGTAGTCTTCCGCTTGGGTTTACATCACCGTACAAAATATCAACCAATGCTCTTGCACCTTCATTCCCTGGCAGATAACACTGAACAACAGCGCTCATTTTATCTTCAAAATCGCTTATTAATCTTGGTCTTCCTTCATTTAAAACTAAAATAATTGGTTTGTTTACTTTAGCTAAGGCTAATGCCAGTTTTACCTGCGATGTACTCATAAATATATTGCTGATATCTCCCGGAGTTTCGGTGTAATTTTTTTCTCCCAAACACAATACAATTTTTGATGCTGTTTTAGCAAGTTCTACTGCTTTCTGAATTTCTGCATCATCTTCTTTTTCTAAATCAGCACCAGCAGTATATAATACATTTTCTTTTCCAAGTTTGTTTTGGAAAGCTTCCAAAATGGTTGATTTCTCAGCTGCATAAACATCCGAATTTTCACCTTGCCAGGTATATGACCAGCCTCCGTTCAGGTATTTCATGCTATTCGCTGTTGCACCCGTTACAAGGATTTTTTCAGTTTTGTTTAATGGTAAAACAGCTTGATTATTTTTTAATAAAGTAATTGATTCTGCTGCCGTTTTGTAAGCTTCCTGAATGTGTTCAGCAGATCCGAATTTTGGATAATCTTTTAAATTTGCTACAGTATTTTGAAACAAATTCAACTCAAACTTCATTCTCAGAATTCTGGTTACGGCATCGTCGATACGGGACATCGGCACTTCTCCTTTTTTTACTAAATCAACTAAATCAGTATAAAAAGTAAATTCTTCAGGCACCATACTCATATCTATACCCGCCATAACAGCTATACGAACCGCATCTCTTTTGGTTTCGGCAACTTTGTGTCTTGTATTCAGGTAAATAATATCTTTCCAGTCTGTAACTACAACTCCTGAAAAACCTAATTCGTTTTTAAGAATATCCGTAATCAAATGTTTACTTGCGTGTACCGGAGTTCCGTTAATTTCTCCTGAACTTACCATTACACTTTTGGCTCCGGCATTTATTGCAGCCTGATAAATCGTCAAATCGTATTGTCTTAAAATACGTTCCGGAATTATACTTGGTGTTCTGTCTTTTCCTGTTGTTGTGCTTCCGTAACCTATGTAATGTTTCATACAGGAAGCTACGCTGTATTTAGAACCTACATTATTGTTTCCTTCAAAACCATCCACTAGTGCGACAGCCATTTTTGAAGATAAATAAGCATCCTCTCCAAATGATTCCCACATTCTTGACCATGCTGGGTTTCGTGGAAAATCTAAATCCGGAGAAAAAACCCATGGAATTGATGAGGCTCTGGTTTCGTAAGCTGAAATTTCTGCTCCGCGTTTAACTAAATCGGTATTAAAGGTTGCTGCCAGACCAATTTGCTGTGGAAATAATGTAGCTCCGGCTGTATAACTTGCACCGTGAATGGCGTCTATACCGTATAAAACAGGAATTTTTAGTCTCGATTTGTTTGCTTCATTTGTAATTGCCTGCATGGTTTCCTGCCATCTTTGAAGTGTAGGAGCGCCAGGATTTGGTACATTTAGAATAGAACCAATATGATAATCCTGAATTCCCTGTTTTAATTTGGCCGCATCAAAATATCCAGGTCTTTTGGGATCTTCAAAAATTGTTACGGTAATCTGAGTCATCTGACCCACTTTTTCTTCTAAAGTCATTTTAGACAACAGTTCTGAAACCTTAGCATCTATTTCTGCTTTTGTCTTTTTAACTTCCTGGCTCCATGTTGCTCCGCAAAATAGGAAAGCAAGTACTAGAAACTTTGTATTTTTCATTTTAACTTTTTAAATTAATATATTTTTAAAACCCTAATAGATTAGAGTCTGCATAGCATGTGATGGTATTTTGATTGTGTTTTTAAAAGAGTCTATTATGATTTCATAAACTACTTCTTTGTCTGAAGAATTCATCACAATTGTGGCCATCTTTCCGTTTGTATTCAGGAAAGAGGTACTTAATAAACTTTTATCGCTGGTTGTATTGCCTATTCTTTTGGCATTTGGCTGAATAAATTTTGAAAGGTGCCCAATATAATAATACATTGGTGTGTAAATCAATTCGTCTTTGGTTGTGTCTGCATGAATTGGGGCAAAACAAAAATTGCCCACATGATTTGGCCCTCCGGTTTGGTCCAGAAGAATGTTCCAGTCTGTCCAGCCCACAGTTCCGTTATTAAAATCATTAATCATATTGATTCCGTAACGCTCTGCATTTCCCCAAAACTGAAATTTTGTTGCATCAAATTTTTCAATACAACCTTCTGTAAATAATAGGTTTTTATTCGGAAAAGATTCATGGACTTTACCAACTGATTCAAACTTTGGAGTACCGCCGTTCCAGGTTTCATACCAGTGAAATCCAATTCCCCATGCATATTTTGAAACTTCAGGATCTGAGAAGACAAGGTTGGCTCTTTTTTCGAGCATATCTCCACGGTTATGGTCCCAAATGATAACATTTTTAGAAGAAAGGCCTTCTTTTTTTAAGGTTGGCCCTAAAAAGTTTTTAAGAAAATCTCTCTCGGCTTCAGGACTATAAATACAAGACTCCCAACTTTGTTTTGCCATCGGTTCGTTTTGAATGCTCAATCCCCAAACCGGAATTTTTTCTTTTTCGTATGCTTTTATAAATTTAGCATAGTAATTTGCCCAAGATTGTGCAAATTCAGGCAATAAAACGCCGCCGTGCAAAATATCATTATTGTCTTTCATGAAAGCTGGGGGACTCCAGGGACTGACAAATAAAGTTAATTTACCGCCGGCAGTTTCAATTGCTCTTTTGATTAGTGGAATTCGGTACTTTTTGTCATGTTCTATATTGAAGGTTTTCAGGTCTTTGTCTCCTTCCTGGATATAGGTATAGCTTTCGCTGCTAAAATCGCAACTATGTATATTTGTTCTGGCTAAAGAATAACCGATTCCGTTCTTTTTATCATAATAAGCGGTTAGAAATTCCTGTTGTTTCTTTGGTGATAATTTGGCAAAGACTTCAGCGCTAGCATCTGTAATGGCGCCACCAATTCCCAAGAAAGTCTGATCTGTTTTTTTTCTGTCGATCGTAATTGAAACCGTTGAATTTGCTTGTTGTGGTGTTGGATTTAAGATTAAATCATTCGATAATGATAATCTTAAATTTGTGTTTTCGGCAGTAGTATATACCTCTATTTTTTTATTTGTTTTGAATGAAGATGCCACAGACTGGGCTCCAACATTTGAAGAACAAATTAATTGGAGAACAAGTATTGGAATTATTAAAATGCGATTTATAAATTTCATTGTACTTTGAAAAAGCGATTTAACTTTATTTAAAAAAGTGAGGGCTAAAATGAATACTCATATTAACCCTCTTACTAACTCACAAAATATTAATACACAAGTGTTTGTATTGCATGCGCAGGAATCTTTACAATTGTTTTTTCTGTAGCAATAATAAAGTTATAGGTAATTTCATTATCTGTATTATTCATAATTACAGTCGCCATTTTACCGTCAGTATTTAAAAAAGAAGTACTTGACAAATAACTACGGCTTACTGATGTGCTTACACGTACTGCATTTGGACGAATAAATTTTGAAAAATGACCAATGTAATAATAGGATGGTGTATAGATTAAACCACCTGTTATTGTATCTGCATGAATGGGTGCAAAACAAAAATTACCTACATGGTTTGGTCCTCCAAATTGGTCCAGAAGTATATTCCAGTCTGTCCAGCCAACAGTTCCGTTATTAAAATCATTAATCATAGACAAACCATATCTTTCGGCATTTGGCCAGAACTGATATTTTGCCGCATCAAATTTTTCAACACAGCCTTCCGTAAAAATTAATTTTTTGTCCGGGTATGCTTCATGAACTCTGGCTACATTGTCAAACATGGGCTGAGCACCAGTCCAGGTTTCGTACCAGTGAAATCCTAATCCCCAAACATACTTTGAAGCTTCAGGATCTGAGAAAATTACATTGGCTCTTTGTACCATCAAATCGCGGTTGTGATCCCACGCAATTATTTTAACATTTCCAAGTCCTTCTTTTTTTAATGTTGGTCCAAGGAAATTCTTCAAAAAGTCTCTTTCTTCTTCTGCAGTATACAAACAAGATTCCCATGTTTGGGTTGCCATTGGCTCATTTTGAACTGATGTTGCCCAAATTGGAATTCCTTCTTTGTTATACGCTTTTATAAATTTTGCATAAAAATTAGCCCATGGCTGAAAAAATTCCGGCAATAATTTTCCGCCTTTTAATACATCTTTATTGCTTTTCATAAAAGCATTTGGAGACCATGGCGTTGCATAAGTAATAATTTTTCCTCCCGCTGTCTTGATAGCTTCCTTAATCATCGGAATACGATATTTGCGGTCATGCTCAATCGAAAACGTTTTGAGATCTTTATCGCCTTCTTCGATATAAGAATAGCTTCCGCTGCTAAAATCAGAACTCTGAATAGTTGTTCTTAGCAATGAATATCCAATTCCTTTTTGCGTATCGTAATAAGCATTTAAAAATTCCGTTTGTTTTTCTTTTGATAATTTAGCAAAAATCTCGGCACTTGCATCTGTAATTGCACCGCCTATACCCAAAAAGTTTTGAAATCTTTTAGCTGGTTCTACAAAAACAGAAATTTCTGTTTCTATTGGTTGTTTTGATGCTGTAAAACTTAAATTATCTGTAGGGGTTAACCTTAATTCTGTATTTGCTGCTGTAGTATAAACAGTAATTTTTTTATTGGTGGTGGTAAACTTTTGTTGTTGTTTTTGGTTTTTCTGTTGTGGAAAAACAGATAAAGAGAAACATAAACAAGTAATAATAAAGCCAATTTTTTTCATTGAGTATGTTTTAATAATTGAAGACTTTGATGAAATTCTTAGTCAAATCATGTCCGTCCTGATTTAAAAATAGCCCATACTCATAATGATTATGGGCTATTGACAACCAAACTTAAACTTAACTTATTGTAAAAGTTGTTTTAAAACAGCTGCAAGAAACAGCTGTTTTTTATTATCAACTCTATGTTTTATTGTGGGTATCCTGTATTTTGTTCCATTAGAGTGTTATTAAATTCACTATATGGAATTGGGAAAGCTTCATTTTTAATTGGTGTAAATCCTTTAAAAGCAAGTTTAGCAGCTGCCTGACCTGTTCTAACTAAATCATACCAACGGTGTCCTTCTCCTGCAAGTTCCAGTCTTCTTTCAGCATAAATAGCATCTAGTGACACAGGAACAGGTAATAATCCAACTCTTCCTCTAACAGCATCAAGAAGTGCCTGAGCTCTTATACCTGTACCACCTAAAGCTTCTGCTTCTAACAAATAAGTATCAGCCAAACGAATTACATAAGTATTGATAGCAAAATTTAAAAAAGGATTTGTTGCTGTAATATCTTTATTTACGGCTGCATATTTTATAAAATGATATCCTGTTTCATTGTAACTATCTGTAAAAGTGATACGTCCTGCAGCTTTCTCTGCATTAGCATCAAATATAGTTGATGCAAAACGAGGGTCATTTTTTAAAGCATTTGCCAAATCTGTAGTAACAACCATAAAACCCCATCCATTAATATAATCAGGTAAACCTGCAGCAACTCCTGTCGCAGTTCTGGCATAATCTCTTACTCCCATTAATTGAGAAGCTACATTTCCTTCATCATTTCCTGTTTCAAAATTACCCCAGTCTGCATTCGATTTATCAGAATAAGCAATTTCAAAAATAGATTCTGTGTTAAATTTATTAGCATGATTCCATAGTGAAGCAAAAGTCGGCATCAATTTATAACCAAAACTACTTGTCCCTCCAGGAGTTCCATTTACTTTTTCTAATTGAACAGCGGCTTCAGCTTTTTTGTTATCATATAAGTACACTTTTCCTAAAAGTGCTGTTGCTGCACCTCTTGTAAAACGTCCTGATTCATTTGATGTAAGAGTAATTGGTAAATCTCCTATAGCCTCATTTAGATCTTTTTCGATTTGTACATATACCTCTTCAGGTTTTACTTGTAAAACATTGTGAACCTCCTCTTTAGTAAGTGGTGCTAATATTAAAGGAACATTTCTGAACATTCTTACAATATCAAAATAATAATAAGCACGTAATGCTTTTACTTCCGCCATGAATCTTGCTTTTTTAGCAGCATCCATTGGTACTGCAGGAAGTTTTTGAATCATCACATTACATCTGAAAACACCTTGGTAATAGTTTGCCCAGATTGCAGGCGGAATATTACTTGGGCTTACTGTATAATTAGATGCAACCTGAAGACCTGGCTGGTCACCTGAATTTCCACCTCCGGCATAAAAATCATCTGATGCCGAATTTAAAAATAACAATGGTGCAGTTTCCATTGATCCTGCAAATTTCCCTACCTTATCATAAGCAGCAACTAAACCTGAATAGGCTTCTGTTTCGTTTCTGTAAAAATCCTGCTCAAATACAACTCCATTTCCGTTTACGTCTAATTTTTCATCGGTATCACACGATCCTAGTGTCACTAACACTCCTAACGCGATGAACGACTGTTTAAAACTTATAAGTTTCATAATATTTTATTTTTTTGATTAAAATTGCAAATTAACTCCTAACATGTATGATTTTGCCTGAGGATAATATCCTCTGTCAACACCTTGTACATTGTCCATGCCAGCGGCAGTAGGTCCTCCAATTTCCGGATCAAAACCACTATATTTTGTGATTGTGAATAAATTTTCTCCGGTTACATATAATCTAACTTTTTGCAATGAAATAGATTGAATCCATTCTTTTGGAAATGAATATCCAAGTTGAATTGTTTTGAATCTAAAGAAATCTCCTTTTTCTAAATTAAAATCAGATGGATTACTAAAGTTTTTGTTTGTATCGTCTACAGTAACTCTAGGATAACTGTTTGTTGATCCCGGTCCTGTCCAACGACCCAAAACGTCAGTTTGGTAATTTGCATTTATGATATCTAATCTTCTTAATCCCTGGTAAATTTTGTTTCCACCTGCACCTTGACCAAACACTAACAAGTCAAATCCTTTATAGTCAAGATTTAATGTAAATCCATAAGTAAATTTAGGTAAAGAAGTTCCTAAGAAATCTCTATCATTTCCATCAATAACACCATCATCATTTAAGTCTTTCCAACGGAAATCTCCTGGTTTGGCATTAGGCTGTATTACAGTACCTCCTGAATTTCTGTAAGCATCAATTTCTGCCTGAGATTGAAAAACACCGTTTGTTCTGAATCCGTAAAATGAGTTGTAAGCCTGACCAACCTGAGTTCTGTTAATTTCATAAGAACTTGACTGTACTGTTTCATCTCCTGCAATAAATTTAGTTCCTTCATCGATGTATGTGATTTCATTTTTGATGTAAGAGAAATTACCATTTACAGAAAGGTTTAATTCACCTATTTTTTTTCTGTATCCTAATTCAATATCAAACCCTTTATTCTCCATACTGGCTAAATTGGCATACGTATCTCCAGTTGCTCCAACATATCCTGGATTTGGCACTGGCATAATAATACCTTCTGTCTTTTTATTGAATAAATCGAAACTTAAATTAAAGTCCTGGAATAATGTTGTTTCAAAACCAATATTAGCTTGTTTTGTCTCTTCCCATTTCAAATCAGGATTAGGAATCGCATTTGGACTTTGTCCTGGAGTTGGTGTTCCTCCAATTGTATAATTTCTTTTAATACCTACTGTTGAGATAAATAAAAATTCTGGAGAAGAGTCATTACCAGTTACACCATAACCTCCTCTAATTTTTAAATTGCTTACAACATTATTATCCTTCCAAAAACCTTCTTTAGATGGAACCCATCCTAAAGATACTGAAGGGAAAGTTCCGTATTTATGATTTGGACCGAATCTAGTAGATCCGTCACGACGAATAATACCTGTAAAAATGTATTTTTCTTTGTAATCATAATTTAACCTTCCAAACAAAGACTCAACTCTGTGCTCGTATGCCTGAGAATCATATGCATTAGCAATTTTATCAGCGATAGGGATCTCAACATTAAATGAGGCGTCAGCATGTGTTGTTGCAGGAACTCCCTGATAAGTAACATCGTTACCAGAAGTAATATTATCAACATAAGTACCTTTACCTATTAAAGCACTAAAATTATGGTCACCAAACTTTTTGGAATAATTCAAAGTGTTTTCCCAGTTCCAGCTGAATGACTTTTTGTATGATCTGAATAATTCGTTTTTCTCTCTTTTTGTAGCTCCATTTAAGAAAAATACCGGAGTAAAATTATCTGAACCATAGAATGCTAATTTACCACCCGCAGCAGATTTAAATTTTAAACCTGGTAAAAGTTCAGCTTCAACAAAAATATTTCCTACGAAATTATCTGCAAAATCATTATTACCTAATCGAGTTTGAGTATAAGCTAGTGGATTTGTATTTTCCTGAGTAACGATAGTAGAAATACCATAGTAATTTCCATTAGCATCTCTAAGTGCATTTGGATTGTTTTGGTAAATTGGCTGATTTGGATTTGTTTCAATAATTGGAGTCAATGGATCTAAGTTGATCGCAGATGCCAATGGTCCACCAAATTCGTCATTTGTATTACCAATACCAATTGTTTTTTCATTAGAATATCCTAAAGTCTGACCAACTTTAATGTATTTTCCAATCTTGTGATTTGAATTTAAACGAATATTTTTTCTAGTGTAGTGAGAAATATCAGTTGTTACAATTCCTTCCTGGTCTAATAAACCAAAAGACATGTAAAATGTAGAATTTTCATTTCCTCCACTAAAACTTAATTCGTGAGAGTAGCGTTGTGCATGATCATTAAAGATAGCATCCTGCCAGTTTGTTCCTTTTCCGTAGTTTGTTGCAGTTGAATAAGGTGCTGGTTTACCTCCGTTTGTGTATGCTTCATTCATGATTGTTACATACTGAGAAGCATTAAGCAAATCTATTTTATTAGACGCTTGTGATGTCCCTGCATAACCAGTGTAGTTAACTGAGATTCCACCAGATTTACCTTTCTTAGTCGTTACTAAGATAACCCCTGCAGCTGCACGGGAACCGTAAATAGCTCCTGAAGCACCATCTTTTAATACCTCGATAGATTCAATATCAGATTGATTTAGGTAACCTATACCTCCGTTATCTATGATTACTCCATCAACAACCCATAAAGGATCATTATTATTAAGAGTAGTAAAACCACGGATACGAATTGTCGATGCAGATCCTGGTTGTCCGGCGTTAGCTGCAATAGAAACACCCGAAACCCTACCTTGCAAAGATTGTTCTATCCTTGTAACAGGAAGATTCTCTAACGCTTTTGCTTTTACACTAGATATTGCACCTGTTACTACACTTTTCTTTTGTGTACCGTAACCGACTACCACAACCTCATTTAAGTTTTGAGATTCTGCCTTCAATGAAATTTCAATTTTAGTCCTTCCGTTTACAGGTTCCTGTACTGTATTGTAACCTACAAAACTAACTGTTAAAGTTGCATTTGAAGGTGCGCTGATTTGAAATTTTCCATCAAAGTCAGATGCAGTTGCCTTGTTCGAACCTTTAATTGAGATTGTTGCCCCTGGGACGGGTAATCCACTTTCATCATTTATAATTCCATTTACCGTAACATCCTGTGCCATTGCGATAACTGAAAACAATAGAGATGAAAAACAAAAAATAAGTAATTTTGTTAATTTCATTTTTCTAAAAATTTTGGTTAATTAATTAGTAATTTGATGCAATAATAAAGTTAAATTTTTACTATTGGTAATAAAATTTCCTTACAAAAACACATCAAGATATAAATACTTACATTACAAAAACACATCAAATATTTTTTAAAAAACTGATTTACAAATATTTAAAATTTATTTTATATTGTTATAGAATTGTTAACTAAATAAAATAAACACTACATTTACATAAAATGAATTATTTTCGCTTTTCATGCTTTTTCTGCTTAAAATAAACAATTTTAAAAGCGTAACAATTACAAAAAAAGCGGATTATAAAACATAACTAATAAAAATACCGATTTAAAATTATGAAATTCATAAAGAGATATATTTCGCTTTTTATACTGTTAGTTCTTCCGTTTACTACTTTTTCACAGGTAAAAAACTTAGGATTGCCTGCAATTAAAAATTATAAACGATCCGATTATAAAGGAGGGACTCAAAATTGGAATATTGATCAGGATAAAAACGGAAATGTTTACTTCGCAAACAATAGTGGCCTAATACAGTTTGACGGTTCAACCTGGACAAAATATGCTTTGCCAAATAACACCGCCATAAGAAGTTTAAAAATTGATAGTTCAGGCCGAATCTTTGTTGGAGGAAATAATGAGTTAGGTTTTTTTAAAAGTGACGAAAAAGGGCGTCTTAAATACCATTCTCTTTCTAATCTGATTAGTAAAAATGATACTAAAAATATAAACCTGATTTGGAGAATACATATATATAAAGGTGAAATTATTTTCCAGTCTTTTACAAAAGTGTTTTTTTATAAAAACAACAAACTACGCGTTATAAATGCCCCAACGAAATTTCAATTTTCTTTTATTATAAATGAACATTTATATTTTCAGGACAAAGCTTTAGGAATTTTAGAATACAAAAATCAAAAGTTAACTGCTTTAAAGGGAACTACTTCTTTAAACGACAAAGAAATCTGGGCAATGTTTCCGTTACCAAATAACAAACTTCTTTTGGCAACACTAGAAAAAGGCCTTTTTGTTTATGACTACAATACTGTCGTACCGTGGGAGACAGAAGCAAACTCTTTTATTAAAAAAAACACATCACTTGGCGGGTCTATTATAAAAAACAAATTTATTGTTCTGAACTCTGTTCTTAATGGCGTAATAATATGTGATCTGAACGGAAAAATAATTCAGCATTTAAATCGACAAAAAGGGCTACAAAACAACACCATACTTACTTCATTTGTTGATAATAAAAACAATTTGTGGCTGGGACTGGATAACGGAATTACTTTTATAAATGAAAACTCCCCTTTTACCTTTTTTGATTACAGCTATAATATTGGTACAGTCTACGCTTCGGTTATTTTTAATAACAAATTATATGTAGCAACCAATCAGGGATTATTCTATCATTCCTGGACAGCTCCTTTTAAAGATGAAGTTTTCAACCGTGTCGAAGGAACTATTGCACAAGCGTGGAATATTCAGGTCATAAACAATACGTTATTATGCGCCAGTAATAGTGGTGCTCTGCTAATCGATCAGAACAGGGTTTTAAAAACCCTGGACAGTAAAGGATATTTTGGTTTTAAATCGATTCCAAATCATCCGGACTATATAATAGGAGAAAGTTATAACGGTTTTTCAATATTCAAAAAATCAGGTAATTCAATCGAGTATGTCAATCAGGTAATTGGATTTGATGAAACAACCAACACTTTTGAAATAGAACTTGATAATAATTATCTGTGGCTAAAGAAGGATCCGTATCTATATCAGATGAAATTATCAGATGATCTAAAAAGATTTGAGTCTATAAAAAAACATTTGCGTATTTCTAATTTAAACAATCAAATCGGGAGCATACAATCTATTAACAATAAAGTTTACTTTCAGACCAAAAATCATTTTTACAGATACAGTAATGAACAGGAAGATTTTTTTGAAGACAAAAAAATTACAGCCTTGTTTAAAGGCATACCGGACATAAATACTTTAATAGAAGACAGCGACAATAATTTATGGTACTCTTACAATGAAACTCTAGGTGTTTTAGTAAAAACTTCCACAGGGAAATACTATCGTAAAGAAGCCCCATTTTCAAATTTAACCGGAAACCTGGTTGATAATTACATTTCAGTCAATACCATTGATCCCGGCAATATTTTTATCGGATTAACAGACGGGTTAGCTCATTATGATTCTAAAATATCAAACAAGTTTATCACAAAACCCAGTGTTTTTTTTGAAAGTTTTTCTTCGTCCACCGACACTATAATTACAGGAAATCTTGAAAACCCTTTAACCGATCTTAGCATACCTTACAAGTCAAACCACGTTAAATTTACTTTTTCATCACCTACATTTGAAAATCAGGAGAACGTAACCTATTCATATAAATTAGAACCGTTTGAAGATAACTGGCGCAGCTGGTCAACGGTCTCGACTAAAGAATATACAAACCTGAGAGAAGGAAATTATAAAATGAAAATCAAAGCTAAAAACAGTTATGGCATTGAGTCCAAAATTGAGGAAATAAATTTTACGATTTCACCTCCCTGGTACCGCCATTTTTTAGCTTACTTAACCTATTCTCTCTTTTTTCTTGGTGCTATATACATTACTTCTACAAGAGTAAAGTTAAAAATCAGAAAGAACAAATATTATGAAACTATAGAACAAAGAAGATTATATCTTGAAAAAGAATCAAAAATAAGGCATGAGCAGCACGAATTGGAAAAAGAAATCGAAAGACTGAAGAGCGACAAACTTCAAATCAAAATCCTAGCAAAAGATAAAGAACTGGTCAGCAATTCACTTCAGGTTGTAAAGAAAAATAAGGTATTAAACGGTATAATCCAAAAGATTAAAGATATAGACGCTAATACACTGGACGATTCGACAAAATTTGAATTCAATAAATTACATAAAAGTATCGTCAAAGAAGTCAACACGGATAAAAGCTGGAAAGATCTCGAAAAACATATCAAAAACGTACATTTTGAATTTTTAAAAAGATTAAAAGAAAAATATCCAACAATATCACCCCGTGAGCTCGATTTGTCGACTTACCTATTAATGAACATGTCTACAAAAGAAATTGCAGAAATTATGAATATCTCAACAGGTGGTGTAGAACTAGCAAGATACCGGCTAAGAAAAAAACTTGGCTTAAATAAAAAAGAGAATCTTATCGGATTTTTAATGAGTGTATAGTGTAAACAAAAAGGCCATCAAATTGATGGCCTTTTTACTTTTTTACTATTAAATATAATCTAAAGTACGTTCCAGTGCCATTCCTCTGGATCCCTTTATAAGGATTGTATTTTCATTAAATTTAATAGTCTTTAAATGGTCTGCAAATGCATCAAAAGTTTCAAAAAAATGAACATTATCATTTGAAACTTTATGTTCATAAAAAGCTTTACCTATTAAATAACAAGCCGATTCGCTTTGATTTAAAACAGAATCAGTGATAATTTTATGTTCCTGTTTGCTTTCATTCCCAAGCTCAAACATATCGCCTAAAATCATTACTTTATTGAGATTATCCAATTGTATAAAATTTGCAATTGCTACCGCCATACTACTCGGATTTGCATTATAAGCATCTAATATAATCTGATTGGAACCTTTTTGCAATAATTGCGATCTGTTGTTTTCCGGAGTATATCCTTCAATTGCAGCTTTTATTTCAATATTATCAACGTTAAAATACGTTCCGATAGCTACTGCGGCATTAATATTATTTGAATTATAGAGTCCGATCAAATTTGATTTCACGCTAAAATTGCTATAATCAATAACAACAAAAGGATTTGCCTGTATATTTAAAATTTTAAGGTCTGCCTGGTCTTTTTGAATCCCGAAGGTAAAAGATTTTATTTTGTTAGATTTTTCAATCTGAATAGGATCTTCGAGATTTACAAAAGCTGTTTTTCCATTCTTTAAAAGATATTGGTACATTTCGCTTTTACCTTCAATTACACCTTCAACCCCACCAAAACCTTCTAAATGTGCTTTACCAAAATTTGTAATATAACCATAATCCGGCTGGGCAATTTCACACAAAAATTCAATTTCTTTTTTATGGTTAGCTCCCATTTCAACAATCCCAATTTCAGTTTCTTTAGTAAAAGATAGCAAAGTTAGAGGAACTCCAATATGATTGTTTAAATTACCAATTGTTGCTTTGGCATTAAATTTTTTAGACAAAACTACATTGATAAGCTCTTTTGTAGTTGTTTTACCGTTACTTCCGGTTAAGGCAATAATAGGGAGTTTCAAATAGGAACGGTGAAATTTTGCTAATTCCTGCAATGTTTCAAGACTATTCTCAACCAGTATAGTTCTTTCATCAATGAAGTAAGACTGATTGTCAATAACGACGAATAAAGCTCCCAAATCAAGTGCTTGCTGAGCGAAAGTATTGGCGTCAAAGTTTTCACCCTTAATAGCGAAAAACATAGAATTTGCTTCAATTTTTCGGGTATCAATTGAAACAGATTTGCATTTTAAAAACCGAGTATGAATGTCCTGAATATTCATCATTAACTTTTTTAAAAAATAAAAGCCCTAACTAAAGGGCTTTTATTGCAATTAAATATATTTTTTAGTTTCTAGGCGATTTTTTTCTTTCGGTTTTAGCACCTACTCTAGACATAGCGCATCTAAATCCTATGTAGTCAGTTGCCATATCCTGAGGGAAATATCTTCTTTGAGCCGGATCTAACCAGTAAGCTCTGTCTCTCCAAGAACCTCCTTTGTAAACTCTTACGTTATCATCGATTAAAGTTGTACGTTTACTAGAGTTATCATATTTTCTAACCATTTTACCTAAACTATCAGTAGTGATATTATGTTTAGGAGCGTTGTACATATTTTGATCCGCTTTTGCTCCGGATTCAGAATCTCCAAAGTCAAAATATTTAGATGATTGTTTATCACCATCTCTATAGTTGATATTGTCGCTTGTACTGAAGTTTGTTCTCAAATAAGTTTCTTGCTCATCAACTGGAACCTGAGCAATTTCACCCGGAAGGTTTCTTGCTACAACTTTACCGTTACTTAAAGTATCATATTTGATATTCTCTTTAGTGATGATTTCAAGTTTACCGTCTTTACCAATTTTATTTTTAGCGTATTGATTTCCTCTATAGTAGTTAAAATCGTTAGCTTCATTATCGATTATAGGTCTGTAAACATCCGCTACCCATTCTGCAACGTTACCTGCCATATCATACAATCCGAAATCATTTGGAGCGTAACTTTTTACAGCATTTGTAATATCTGCACCATCATCTGACCAACCAGCAATTCCACCGTAATCACCATTTCCTTGTTTAAAGTTAGCCAATTGATCTCCTTTGTTTTTACGTTTAGATGAACGTGTATAATCTCCGGACCAAGGGTATTTCTTTTGTCCTTTATATATATTGTATTCTCTTTGTCCAACATCTGCAGCAGCTGCATATTCCCATTCTGCTTCAGTAGGAAGTCTGTATTCAGGTAAAATTACACCAGAAGAACGTTGTGCATAAACATTTTTTGCATCAGGTACTACACCGTCTTTACCCGCTTTAGGTCTTCTTCCGTTTGGATTTTTCTTTAATACAATATCTTCACTACCTCCGTAAGAAGTAGATGGAGAAGCAAGGTAAGCTTCTGTATTAAATAAACTTTCAGCACTTACATCTTGTGTTTTAGCACCTTTTTTAATATACCCTTCTTTTTCAAGAACAGCCTCGTTTACACGATCTGTTCTCCATTTACTAAATTCAACTGCCTGAATCCAGTTAACACCAACTACAGGATAGTTAGCATAAGATGGGTGTCTTAAATAATTATTAGTCATCGTTTCGTTATATCCTAAACGATTTCTCCATACAAGTGTATCAGGAGATGCTCCTTCATATATATTTTTGTAGTTTTCTTCTGTTGGAGGAAAAACTTTCTTTAACCACTCCAGGTATTCAAGATACATACCATTAGTAACTTCAGTTTCATCCATGTAGAAAGATTGAACGTGTTGTTGAGTTGGAGTGTTATTCCAATCATGCATAACATCATCCTGTACTTTACCCATAGTAAACGTACCTCCTTCAACAAAAACTAAACCAGGTCCGGCCTGTTGTTTTTTCCCTGCATTTCTAGCAGAAGTTCCATTCTGACTGTCTACATCCCAACCAGTTGCTCTTGAAGCGTGAGAGGAACTCGATTTTTTGCTACAACTAGCCGTGCCCAACATCAATACCATTGACATCATTAATTGCAAGACTACAATTTTGTTTACTTTCATACTCATTCTTAGGTGATAAATTTAGGTGCTGCAATATAACAATTAACATTTAATTAGCAACATCCGTTCTAATAATTTTATTTAGCTGTTTTTTACCAGAAAATAACCTATAGTTACGAACGCAAAAATATACTTTTTATTATTTACTATAACATGAAATACTATATTTTTACTTACTAAAATAATTTAAAAATAATTTCGTTTTTTAAGCCTATGAAACAAGCCCTATTTCTATATCTGTTTTTAATCCCTTTCGCTTCATTTTCCCAGATAAATGGCACTCTGACGCTGGATTGGCAAAGCAAAAAAGAGATGGCTTTTGGCGACCATAAAATTGTCATTCCCTATTTTTCCGGAAGCACTTTTCGGTTTGATACTACCAAAAAAAGCATAAGTTTACTGCTTAACCCAGGCGAATCGAACTATACGGGCGGCAGTTTTCTGCTGCTGACAAACATTTTATATGAAACAATTTCAATTAACGAATTAGGGGATCTAAATCTGGAAAACATCCCTAATAAACCAAATGAAACGTTAAAAATTGCTTCGGCAAGAGATAAAAAGCAGGCTTATATTTCTCTTGATCCCATTATTAAGGAAGGAAACAGCTATAAACGTATAAAATCATTTTCCTATTCCATTAACAATAACACATCAAAAAGCAATAATTCTTCCGTTTATCAAAAATCAGGCGCTATTTATAATTCTGTTCTGGCTTCCGGTGATTGGTATCGGTTTTATATCGAAAAATCAGGCGTTTATAAAATTTCGAAATCATTTTTGCAAAGTATTGGATTCGATCCGGGGAAAGCTGACCCAAGAAGAATCAAAATATATGGAAACGGAGGAAAAATGCTTCCTCTTGCAAACAGTATCTATTATCCGGATGATTTAACTGAAAATGCCATTCAGATTGCCGGTGAAAATGACGGTGTTTTTGACAATGACGACTACATTCTGTTTTATGCCGAAGGAATTGATAACTGGAACACAGAAAGCCAAACCAACATAAATGTATTTGACAGCAAGTCTTACTATTATATTACGGTTACCGGCGGAGACGGAAAACGAATTCCAGTCCTAAACCAGCCAACAAACAACAGCACTCTGGAGTTAAACACTTACGACGACTATCAGCATCATGAAATTGACAAAATAAATATTGCTCACACCGGAAGACAATGGTTTGGGGAAGCATTTGATATTAATGAAGAACAAGAATTTGACTTTAATTTTCAAAATCTTGACACCTCAGTTCCTGTAAAAATTGAATTAAACGCAATTTCAGCAGCCTTTACTCCTACTTCATTTTTAGTCTCTTCTAATGGACAAACCATCGGAACATTAAATTTCCAGTCCTTAATATCCAACTCCAGCGTAAAATTTGACTCAAAAAAACTACCTGCAAACACCACATTTACCGGCGCAGAAAATATAAAAATCAAACTCACGTATAATAATAATGGAGTTCCGGGGTCAAAAGGATACCTTGATTACATTAATCTAATTGCTAAAAGAAAACTACTGGGAACAGGAAAACAATTCAGATTCCAATATGACTTAGCCGGTTCAACTGCCGGAACAGTAAATTATACCATTGGCAATGCATCCGGAATTTCTCAAATATGGGATATTACAGACCTATATAATGTATCAAAAGTTGAAAACGCCAATCAGGCAAGTTTTAGCTTCAAAGCTACACTAGGAGAAATAAGAAAATACATTGCAATTGACCCTGCCGATTATTTTACTCCTTTAAAAGATAGTCAGTCTAAAATTGTCAACCAAAATCTAAAAGGAACTCTTTTTAAAAATAATCAAAACACATTTCAGGATATTGATTATGTAATTATTACCCCAAAAAGTTTAGCCTCTCAGGCTGAAAGCCTGGCCAGTTTTCACCGAACCAATTCGAATCTGAATGTAAAAGTCATCACACTGGAAAACATCTATCAGGAATTTTCATCAGGAAAACAGGATATTGCCGCAATCAGAAACTGTATTAGATATATTTATGACAACGCCTCTTCACCAGAAAAAAGACTAAAATATATAAATCTGTTTGGCGATGCTTCTTATGATTATAAAGACCGCATCCAGAACAACAATAATATTGTACCAACATATCAGTCCTTAATAAGCAACACCGTTGGAGAAGGATCTTTTGCTTCTGATGATTTTTATGGACTGATGGATTCTGACGAAGGAAATTTGACATCATACGCCAAAGGAATTGACATTGCCGTAGGGCGAATGTTGGTTTCTGATAATTCCCAGGCTCAGGAAATGGTCAATAAAGTTTTGGAATATCATAATTCAAAATCTTATGGAAACTGGCGAAATAATGTTGTTTTAATTAGCGATGATGCAGATCAAAGTTCGGATGCAAGTTTACAGTCAAGACAAAATATATTAGCAGACCTTATAACAACAGAAAAACCGTTTTTTAATATCGAAAAAATATTTCTTGACTCTTACACTCAGGAAGCGTCTGCGGGTGGAGCCAGATATCCAAAGGCAAGAACCGATATTTTTAATGCTTTTGAAAAAGGCGCCTTAGTATTTAATTATTTAGGCCACGGAGGAGAAGATGGCCTGGCAAGCGAGCGAATTTGGGAAAAATCGGACGGGCAAAACCTAAGCAACCAATACAAATATCCTTTATTTATAACCATAACCTGCGAATTTTCACGCTTTGACGATCCCACGAGACCAACTGCCGGCGAATATACTTTTTGGAATCCAAAAGGCGGCGCCATCTCAATGCTTACAACCATACGTGAAATAGGACAATTTAATGCCGAAAACTTTAATGACAGCCTGAGCAAAAATTTACTTGCATACGGAAGCAATCAATACACTTCTATTGCCGAAGCATTACGTATTTCAAAAAATGAAAGTCCGAGTTCTGCCAGTAACGTTGTTTTTTACATAGGAGATCCTGCATTGATGTTAGCCATTCCAAAACCCCGAATTAATTTAACAAAAGTTAACGATGTTGTTATTTCGCAACCTGTTCCTGATTTTAAATCGTTGGCAAAAATTAAAATAACTGGTGAGATCACAGATGAAAACAATACGCTTTTAAGCAATTATACTGGCGAATTATCAACTTCTATTTTCGATAAAATAATCACCGCTACCACTTTAAACAATGATGGTTATAGCCCTGCAATGTCATTCAAAACCCTTGGTGAGACAATCTTCAGAGGAAATGCTTCTGTGAAAAACGGGCAATTTGAATTCAGTTTTGTTGTACCAAGAGATATCCGCATTCCTGTTGACAACGGAAAAATTAGTTTTTATTCCAAAAAAGAAGGAGCTCTTGAAAACCAATCCGGCTACAATACAACTATTAAAATAGGAGGTATAAATGAAAATGCCCCTCAGGACAATATAAATCCAAAAGTGAAGTTATATATGAACGACGAAACATTTGTTTCCGGAGGAATTACAAATAGTTCCCCTTTCTTATTGGCTTTTTTGGAAGATGAAAATGGTATAAATACAGCTAGCGGGATCGGTCATGATATCGTTGCTGTCTTAGATGGCGATGTTAGTAATCCTTATATTTTAAATGATTACTATCAGACTAAATTAGACGATTACACAAATGGAAACTTACGTTTCCCGTTAAGAAATTTAGAAGCAGGGTTGCATACTATAAGTTTTACAGCGTGGGATGTTTATAATAATCCCGTAACAAGCGAGATACAATTTATAGTTGTGGGAGATGAATCCCTGACTCTGTCGCACGTTCTCAATTATCCGAATCCATTTTCAACCTATACTCAATTTTGGTTTTCGCACAACAGGCCTTATGAACCTTTAGATGTTCAGGTTCAGGTAATGACAATTACAGGAAAAGTAGTCTGGACAAAAAACCAGATTATTACAACAGAGGGATTTTTGTCGAGAGAAATAACATGGGACGGGAGAGATGATTTTGGAGACCGTATTGGCAAAGGAGTTTATATCTATAAACTTACAGTTAAATCTAATTTAACAAATAAAAAAGCAGAAAAATACGAAAAACTTGTTATCTTATAATAATATATATATTTTTACCATAACATATTTAGCCCCATAAATGAAAAAAATATCGCTCCTATTAATTTGTTTTTTAGTAATCTCAGTCGCAAAAGCACAAGACATTGTTCCAATTACAACCGGAGTTCCCTTTTTATTAGTCGCAGCAGATGCACGAGCAGCTGGTATGGCAGATCAGGGAGTTGCAACTTCAGCAGACGCTTTTTCACAACAGTGGAATCCGGCAAAATATGCTTTTTCTGTTGACAAACAGGGTTTTTCTGTAAGCTATACTCCTTATTTAACAGATTTAGCCAATGATATTTCTCTTGGCCAGGCAACTTATTACAACAGGTTCAACGAAAGGAGTGCGTTTGCAGGAAGTTTACGTTTTTTCGGATTTGGTGACATTGAATTAAGAAAAGACCCTAATGACACCCCAAATGTTGTTTCTCCAAACGAATTCGCCTTAGATGGTTCGTACTCATTAAAACTGAGTGATAAATTCTCTATGGCAATTGGTGCAAGATATATAAGGTCTAATTTAAAAATTGCATCAGAGGATGTTGATGCATCAGCGGCAAGCACTTTTGCAATAGACGTTGCTGGATTTTTTCAATCAGAAGAAATTGCATATAACAGCTTCAACGGAAGATGGAGAGGAGGTTTTAACTTGCAAAATATGGGACGAAAAATAAGCTATGACAATGACGAAATCAGTGCCAACTTTTTGCCGGCTAACTTAAGATTAGGGGGAGGATTCGATTTTATACTTGACGATTACAACAAAGTAAGCGTTAGTGTTGAATTCTCAAAACTTATGGTTCCAACCCCTCCTGGACCCGGAACACCTGTTGACACAAATGGAGACGGAGACTTTAATGACCCTGAAGACATTACTCAGGGCGAAGCAAATTCTATAAACTACGATAAATATAATGATACGAGTTGGGTTGCCGGGATGTTTAAATCTTTTGGAGATGCACCGGGCGGTTTCAGCGAAGAATTAAAAGAAATCACTTATAGTGTTGGAGGGGAATATTTGTATCAGGATTCCTTTGCCGTTAGAGCAGGTTATTTCCATGAAAGCCCTGAAAAAGGAGCCCGTAAGTTTTTCTCTCTTGGAGCAGGTTTCAAATATAATGTAGTAAAAGTTGACGTTTCTTATTTATTTTCAGCATCAAAAGTTAAAAATCCGTTAGAAAATACGCTTCGTTTTTCTTTAACGTTTAACTTTGGCGACAAATACGAAGTTTACTAAACTAAAAAAATAAAACAATAATTACAATCCAAATTTCTACTTCAGGGAATTTGGATTTTTTTTCCCTTATAAAGAATGAAAGAAATAAGCTTTACATCATCATTTTTATCCTATACTTCATTAGAAGAATTACCAAAAGATATTCAGGAACTAATGAACGAAGCAGTCGAAGTACGTAAAAAAGCCTATGCCCCTTATTCACAATTTAGGGTCGGAGCAGCTTTATTATTAGATAATGGAAAAATAGTTTTAGGCTCTAATCAGGAAAATGCGGCTTATCCGTCAGGATTATGCGCAGAACGTGTAGCTATTTTTCATGCAGGGAGTGTTTATCCGGAAGCCAAAATTTTAAAAATGGCAATCACTGCAGCATCAGATACTAATCAGACAAAAGCACCTATTCCTCCTTGCGGCTCTTGCCGTCAGTCAATTGCAGAATACGAAATCAGACAGGACACCCCTATAGAAATCTATTTTATGGGTGAAATTGGTGAAATTTACAAGTCTGAATCCCTCAAAAATTTACTTCCTTTTATGTTTGATAAAAAGTTCTTGTAAAAAAAACCAAAAAGTAGCGTTTAAATTTTAGTTCTTAAATCTAATGTCTTATTTTTGCATCCCGACCTTTCGGGCGCAAATTTGTGGGAGGAAACTATTTTGCGTTACAGGCAACAATAATCGATAACACAAACAACTTTAGCAAAAGAAAGAATTCAGATGAAAGAAGTTACAAAAGAGGTATATTTAAAGTGGTATGAGGACATGCTACTTTGGAGAAAGTTTGAAGACAAACTTGCAGCATTATACATCCAACAAAAAGTTAGAGGTTTTCTACACTTATATAATGGTCAGGAGGCTGTACTAGCAGGTGCTCTGCATGCTATGGATCTGACCAAAGATAAAATGATTACTGCTTATAGAAACCACGTTCAGCCTATTGGTATGGGAGTTGATCCCAGAAATGTAATGGCGGAACTTTTAGGAAAAGCAACCGGAACTTCTAAAGGTATGGGAGGTTCTATGCACATTTTCTCTAAAGAGCACCGTTTTTACGGAGGTCACGGAATCGTTGGTGGACAAATTCCGGTAGGAGCTGGTTTAGCTTTTGCTGATAAATATTTCAACACAGGCGGGGTTACCATGACTTATTTTGGTGACGGTGCTGCCAGACAAGGTTCTCTTCACGAAGCTTTCAATATGGCTATGTTATGGAAATTACCAGTTGTATTTATCGTTGAGAACAACGGTTATGCAATGGGAACTTCTGTAGAAAGAACTGCAAACCACACAGACATCTGGAAATTAGGTTTAGGATACGAAATGCCTTGCGGACCTGTTGACGGAATGAATCCGGTAAAAGTTGCTGAAGCAATGCACGAAGCTATCGAAAGAGCGCGTCGCGGAGACGGACCAACTTTCCTTGAAATGAAAACGTACCGTTACAGAGGACACTCTATGTCTGATGCACAATTATACCGTTCTAAAGAAGAGGTTGAAGAGTACAAAAAAATTGACCCAATTACACAAGTTCTTGATGTAATCCTGGATCAAAAATATGCTACAGAAGAAGAAATTGAAGTAATTGACCAAAGAGTTAAAGACTTAGTTGAAGAATGTCAGAAATTCGCTGAAGAATCTCCATATCCAGACTTACAGCAATTATACGATGTAGTATACGCACAAGAAGACTATCCATTTACACCTCATAAACTATAACATCATGGCGATTAAAGTAACAATGCCTCGTTTGAGCGATACTATGACGGAAGGAACGGTAGCGACTTGGTTAAAAAAAGTAGGCGACAAAATCAGTGAAGGAGATATCTTAGCTGAAATTGAAACAGATAAAGCAACAATGGAGTTCGAATCTTTTAACGAAGGAACTCTTTTACATATCGGAATTCAGGCTGGAGAAACTGCTCCTGTCGATTCATTATTAGCCATCATTGGTAAAGAAGGAGAAGATATTTCTGCTCTTTTAGCCGGTGGTGATGCTCCTGCTGCTCCCGAAACTTCGGGACCAAAAGCGGATGCTCCTGCTGCTGAAGCAAAAACTGAAACTGCTGCTCCTGCTCCCAAAGCTTCGGGACTGGCAACTGAATTACCAAAAGGTGTTATAGTCGTAACTATGCCACGTTTGAGCGATACAATGACCGAAGGTACAGTGGCAACCTGGTTGAAAAAAGTGGGTGATGCTGTAGCGGAAGGCGATATCTTAGCGGAAATTGAAACAGACAAAGCGACTATGGAGTTTGAGTCTTTCAATGCCGGAACATTATTATATATCGGAATTCAGGAAGGAAACACTGCTCCTGTTGACAGCTTATTAGCTATCATCGGACCTGCAGGAACGGATATTTCCGGAATTGCTGACAACTATACTGCCGGAGGCGCTGCAACTGCTCCCGAAGCTTCGGGACCTGCTGCAGAAGAAACAAAAACTGCGCCTGCTGCTGAAAAAACAACAGAAACTGTAGCTGATAATTCAAACGGAAGAGTTTTAGCTTCACCATTAGCTAAAAAAATTGCTTCTGATAAAGGAATTCAATTATCACAAGTTAAAGGTTCAGGAGAAAACGGACGTATCGTAAAAAGCGATATCGAAAACTTTACTCCTGGTACACAAACTGCAACAAGTGCTGCTCCTGCCGCTAAAGCTGATGAAGCTAAAGCAGAAGCTCCAAAAGTATTTGTTCCTGCCGGTGAAGTTTACACTGAAGAGATCAAAAATTCTCAAATGCGTAAAATTATCGCAAAACGTCTTGCTGAATCATTATTTACTGCTCCTCACTACAACTTGGTGATTGAAGTAAGTATGGACGATGCCATGCAGGCAAGAACGACTATCAATACTGTTCCTGATACAAAAGTATCTTTCAACGATATGGTAATCAAAGCTTGTGCTTTAGCATTGAAAAAACATCCAAAAATCAATTCTCAGTGGAAAGAAGATGCTATCATCATCAACCACCACGTAAATATTGGTGTTGCTGTAGCGGTTGAAGACGGATTAGTAGTTCCTGTATTGAAATTTACAGATGCTATGAGTTTATCTCAAATTGGCGCTTCAGTAAGAGATCTTGCCGGAAGAGCTAAAAACAAGAAACTTGGACCACAGGAAATGGAAGGAAGTACTTTTACAGTATCTAACCTTGGAATGTTTGGTATTACTGAATTCAATTCAATTATCAACCAGCCAAACTCTGCTATCCTTTCTGTAGGTGCAATTGTTGAGAAACCAGTAGTTAAAAACGGTCAGATTGTAGTTGGAAACACTATGATGTTATCATTAGCTTGTGACCACAGAACAATTGATGGTGCAACTGGTGCTCAATTCTTACAAACATTAAAACAATACATCGAAAGCCCGGTTACAATGTTGGCATAACATTCTGCCCTAAGCTTAGAAGGTAATTTTTTATAATTAAATCCCGTTTTGTTTATTCAAAACGGGATTTTTTGTTTAATTTTCCTCTTCAAATTCAATACTTTATAAAATGAAAAAATTAACCTTTCTAATCTTATTTCTTACAGCAATAGCCTGCCAGAAAAAAGACCAAACAGAAAAACCAACCAGCGTTACAGACGAACACAGTTATTCTAAACCAGAACTTGCTGTAGTTAAACACCTTGATCTTGACATTAAAGTTGATTTTGACACACAGACAATTTCAGGAAAAGCTTCGTGGACAATTGATAACATCAGTAAAGGAAATGAGATTATTTTCGACGAAAACACACTTGAAATTACCAAAGTAACTTTAGGTGACGACGAAAAAGAAACCAAATTTGAACTTGGAAAAGATGTTGAATTTCACGGAAAACCAATTCATATAACAATCGAACCGAATACAACCAAAGTAAACATTTACTACAGCACAACTAAAGATGCCGTTGCGCTACAATGGCTGACTCCGGCGCAAACTGCTGACAAAAAGAAACCTTTCGTTTTTTCTCAGGGAGAAAGTGTTTGGTCCCGTACCTGGATTCCCTGCCAGGATTCTCCGGGAGTACGTTTTACTTATAATGCAAAAGTTACAGTTCCTAAAGATTTATTGGCCGTAATGAGCGCTGTAAACCCACAGAAGAAAAATGATACCGGAGTTTATACTTTCAAACAAGATAAAGCAATTCCGTCTTATTTAATGGCGATTGCTGTTGGGGATATTGAATTTCAGGCTATTGATAACAGAACAGGAGTTTATGCAGAACCTTCAATGTTGAAAAAATCAGCCTGGGAATTTGCTGAATTAGGAAAAATGGTTGTTGCTGCCGAAAAATTATACGGACCTTATCGTTGGGGACGTTACGATGTATTGGTTTTACCTCCAAGTTTCCCTTATGGCGGAATGGAAAATCCAAACTTAACGTTTTTAACTCCGGGAGTTATTGCCGGAGATCGCTCATTAACTAGTTTATTAGCACACGAATTAGGTCACAGCTGGAGTGGAAATTTAGTAACCAATGCAACCTGGGATGATATTTGGTTAAACGAAGGTTTTACCACTTATGTTGAACACAGAATCGGAGAAGCCATCTTCGGCAAGAAAGAATTTGAAATGCAGAATGTCATCACTAATAAAGAATTAGTTGATAATGTTGCCGAATATGGTGACACAAATCCAGATACCCGATTAAAGGTAAGCCTTACGGGAAGAAACCCTGATGACGGAATCAGTATGATTCCGTATGTGAAAGGATATGCCTTTTTAAGAGTTATTGAAAATGCGGTTGGACGCGACAAATTTGACCCATTCATTAAAAACTATTTTGATTCACATGCTTTCAAATCGATTACAACAGAAGATTTCGTTAAATATTTGAATGAAAATCTAATTAAAGGAGATAAAGCTTTAGCGGATAAAATCCAATTAGATAACTGGATTTACAAACCTGGAATTCCATCAAACATTACTGCAGTAAGTTCAGCCGATTTTGATGCTATTGATAAAATTCAAAAAAGCTGGAGAGAAACAGGTGTTGCAGGTTTAAGCAAAAAAATCACGACAACAGCAGAAAAACAGCACTTTATAGATCATCTTCCGGCTGATATTAAGGTAAAAGAAATAGAAGCAATCGATAATGAATTCAACTTTACCAAAGGCGGAAATTTCATTATCAAACGTCAGTGGTTTGTTCAGGCAATTCGTCATCAGTACAAAGCCGCAAATCCTGCGATTGAACAATTTTTAATTGGAATCAGCAGAACTGGATCTGTAATGATGCTATATAAAGAAATGGTTAAAACCCCGGAAGGAAAAGTTTGGGCAAAACAAATCTTTGAAAAAGCTAAATCTGGTTATCATGCAACCACAATTCAGGCTGTTGAAGGTGTTTTGAAATAAACTTCTCAAAAATATTATTTTAAAAACAGGTTGTCCTTTCAAGGACAACCTGTTTTTTTTAGTCCTATTTGTCAATCCAAGGAACGAGACTCTAGCGGTACCGAACAGACGAAGTAAATCACACTCAAAATTCTGTAATGAGAATCCAATCTTTGTCGAATCCCGCGTGTGATTTCTCCTTTCAGTCGAAATGACAAGATTGCGTTTAATACTCAAAAGAAAAGAGGAGGGAAAATTGTCCATTACATAGCGTGAATTCTCCATGTTCTAAAATCTGTAATCGTTGCAACTTTGTAATGTCAAAAGACAACAACAAATTAATAACATAAAAATTAAATAAAATGACACGATTAACAGCATTAAACCCGGAAGAAGTAATAGGAAAAACTAAAGATTTATTCAACGCTGTACAGGCAAAATTAGGAGTAGTTCCGAATATGATGAGAACGATGGGGAATTCTCCTGCGGTTCTTGAAGGATATTTAAATTTAAGCGGCGCTTTAAGCCACGGAAAATTAAGCGCAAAAACAGGAGAATTAATTGCCTTAGCAGTTTCAGAAAGCAACTCTTGTGATTATTGTTTAGCTGCTCACACTTTCATTGGCGAGAAATTAGTAAAAGCAGACCCGGAAGTATTACACAATGCAAGAACAGGAAATTCTGCAGATGAAAAAACAGCAGGAATTTTACAATTCGCAAAAACATTAATCAGTAAAAACGGATTAGTAAACGATCAGGATGTTACAGCAGTAAGAAATGCAGGCGCAACAGATGCGGAAATTTCAGAAGTCATTGCTCACGTAGGACTGAATGTATTTACAAACTACTTCAACAATACCGCAAATACAGAAATTGATTTCCCTGTAGTTCAGGCTGTATAATCCAAAAAAAACAACACAACACTCTCACAAAGATAGTTATGATTCATTTCGTAACTATCTTTATCTTTACCTAAACAATTCAGATTATGAGCAACCAAAATGCTTTTACTTTAATAAATCCACAAAATGGAAATCTGGCTTTTAAACTTCTTTCGTTCGAAGATAACAGCCATTTTGATCATATTCAGCGTAATAATTATTTTTCCCTAATCTGGGTAATCAAAGGCAACGGAAAAGTAAAAGCTGATTTTGCAGAACATCAATTTGAAGAAGGTTCACTCCTCGCCTTCTCTCCGTATCAGCCTTTTATGATTTGTACAAAAGAGGATATTCAGGGAATTGCAATTCATTTTCATCCTGATTTTTACTGTATTCACATGCATCAAAAAGAGGTTTCCTGCAATGGGGTTTTGTTTAATAATGTATATCAGCCGCCATTTACCAAAATTACTGATCAGGCAAAAGCTACTTTTGAGATGGTAATCGCCCAGATGAAAACCGAAATACAAAATGCAGAACTGGCTCAATACGAATTATTGATTTCGTATCTGAAAATATTTTTAATCACCGCTTCCAGATTAAAAAATGAGCAATTAGAAGAGTTAAAATCGTTTCCGGATTCTAAAGAACCTTTTATTTTACAAAATCTAAAAGACGCTATTGAAGATCATTTCAAAACCAAACATTCAGCCGGAAATTATGCTGAATTGCTTAACATTTCGGCTAAAGCCTTAGCTAAATTATCCAAGAATTACTTTAACAAAACCCTTACTGATCTTATTGCCGAAAGAATTATTATTGAAGCAAAAAGAGAATTGTATATGACCAATAAAACGGTCAAGGAAATTGCATACGAACTGGGTTATGATGACGAACATTATTTCAGTCGGTTCTTTAAGACTAATGCAGATGTTTCGCCTCAATTGTATCGTGAAACTGTCGGATTTGGAAAAATGGTTTAATTTTTATTTTTCGCTTCAATCCACTTTGACATGTATTTGGTGCTTTTTAAAGTATGATGCTGAAGAAGGCTTCCCATAAAATTATGAAGTCGGTGATTTTCAGAATCACTCATTAAATCATTTACTATATTTATCAAAACTGAAGCAAATTTGCTTTTTTGATAACATGCATTTACAATCGCAATTCCATTTTTCTGAGATTGTTTCCAAAGATTTTTATCCTGATATAAGGCAACAGCCTGTTTAGCAAAAAGTTCCATATCATTGGTAATAAAGCCATTCCAGGGTAAATCGGCATGCATTGCTTCTGCTCCTGTTTCTGTAGTAACACTAGGAGTACCGCATTGAATGGCTTCTAAAAGCTTTCCTTTTAAACCTGCACCAAACCGAATCGGAGCCAGAACCACCTTTGCTTTTTTTACAATTTCGTTTGCATCAGCAGCTCTTCCCATGATAAAAAAACCTTCTTTAGGCTGATGTAATTGCAATACTTTTTGCGACGGATAAGCACCATAAACTTTTAAAACTGCTTCCGGAAAATCTTTTCTGATGAAAGCCCAAACGGTTTCTTTAAGATGCTGAACCGTATTCCAGTTGGGTTCGTGAAGAAAATTCCCAATAAAAACGAAATCCTCACGGTCTTCAAACAAAGGCAGGTTCAGAAGATCGCTTTCGTTCATTTCATCCGTCAAAAAAGGTAGATAAAACAGTAATTTGGAATCAATTTTAAAAATATCATTTAGAATTTTCATTTCAAACCCAGAAATAATCAAAGATAAATCACATCTTAAAATACTTGCAATTTCGCGCTTTGCCACTTCTTCCGATAATAAATCAAATAACTCAAAAGTTCTTTTTTCTTTAAAAGCTTTTTGCCTTGCCGTTCTTAAACAGTGTAAATCCTCAGTATCGAGTATTCGAATTGCTTTTGGGCAATTTTCTGCAACACGCCATCCAAACTGTTCTTCAATCATAAAACGATCAAACAAAACAACGTCAGGATTTAATCCAGTGATATAATCATCAAAACTGGAACTATTTAATTCGATTGATTTTTTCCCGACTCCAAACACTGCCAAATCAACCATAAAATCACTGTCTAAAGCCGGGCTTGCAAATGTAATTTCAAATCCATTTTCCTTAAAAACAGAAATTAACTGCATCATTCTCCCGCCAGCCGCAGACGAATTTGGTTCGGGCCAGACAAAACCAATTATTAAAAGTTTTTTTGTTTGATTCATTTTGATTCTTTGAACTACAAAATAATGGTTTTTTACGCGTAATTACACCATATTTCCTGATTTTACGTGATAAAAAAGAACTAATTTTGCAAAATATAAATCTGCAATAATTATGTTAGGATTAAAATTAGCTACGGATCCGCGCTGGGTAAATATAGTCGAATCAAATATCGAAGAAATTTTAACGGATCACGCCTGGTGTGAGCAGAAGGCAGCTTCAAACGCCATCAGCTTAGTTACGTATAACTCTGAATTAGAGGAACTAGTAACCGAAATGCTCGTAATAGCCCGAGAAGAGTTAGAGCATTTGCAAATGGTTCATGATATAATAAAAAAAAGAGGACTGACTTTGGGACGGGAGAGAAAAGATCATTATGTGAATGAGCTTTTTAAATTTATGAAGAAAGACGGAAGCCGTAAAGATGCTCTTTGCGACCGTTTACTTTTTTCAGCCATGATAGAAGCAAGAAGCTGTGAGCGTTTTAAAGTACTTTCTGAAAACATAAAAGACGAAGAACTGGCCAAATTTTATCGCGATTTAATGATTTCTGAAGCCGGACATTATACAACTTTTTTAGGATTCGCCAGAAAATATACAGACAATATAGATATTGACAAACGCTGGAAAGAATGGATTGAATACGAAGGTTCAATTATTACTAATTATGGAAAAAGTGAAACCGTTCACGGATAATTTTTTGCCATTTTCCCATTTACTTTATAAAATTCAATTTTAACAAAACCTGTTATGTCAAAAAATAAATCCAGATCGATCGTATTTAAAATTGCCAAATACGTCGGAATAACGTTTGCCGTTATTTTAGGATTATTGTTTTTAACCCCAATCGTTTTTGCAGATCAGATTAAAGATCAGATTAAAAAAACTGCTAATGAAAGATTAAGTGCCGAACTAAATTATTCTGATGTTTCCGTTTCTTTTTTCCGTCATTTTCCGTCATTAACCTTAACTTTAAATGACTTAAAGCTAAACGGGTCTGCACCTTATAAAGACCAACCTTTTATTACTGCAAAAGAGGTTTCTTTCGGAATAGATGTCGCTAGTTTAATTTTTAGCAAATCTGTAAAAATCGACCAGATTTATCTTTCTGACTCGTCTATTGATGTAAAAGTAAATGAAAAAGGAGAAGCCAATTATAACGTTTACAAATCATCTGCACAAACCCCAAAATCTAAAGACAGCACAGATACAGCCTTAAAACTGGAAAGAATCGAAATTATAAACAGCAAAATTGTTTATGATGACCAATCTACCAAAGTTCATTTTGATGCTTTTAGTTTTAATTATTTAGGGAAAGGAAATCTGGATAAATCGATTTTTGACTTGTACTCAAAAGCCAAAATTGAAAAATTAAATATTGTTTATGAAGGCGAACCCTATTTAATGAATAAACAGATTGATGCTGACTTAATTACCAAAGTAAATGTCAACTCCTTATCTTTCGTTTTTGAACAGAACAATTTAAAAATCAATCAGCTTTTGGTCGATTTTAAAGGAAAATTTGATTTCCTTAAAGATGGATATAATATGGATCTTGTCTTAAAATCGGACAACAGTGATCTATACGATGTTTTTACTGCATTTCCTCCAAAATATATTACCTGGCTTTCTAAAACAGAATTAAAAGGAAATACCAACCTCCTTTTAACCTTAAAAGGAAATTATATTGCCTCACAGCATGTTGCGCCAGATTTGAATTTGGATTTAAAGCTGGAAAATGGTTTTGTAAATTATAATAAAAGTGCTTTTCCGGTTTCGAATTTAAATTTTGAAATTAAAACAACTGTACCTTCTTTAAATCCTGATCTTCTGATTGTTGATGCTAAAAATCTATCTTTAAATATTAACAAGGATTATTTAAAATCAAAGTTTTACATGAAAGGCCTGGCTACACCAGATATCAATGCTGATTTTAAAGCCAAAATTGATCTTGAAAAACTAAACAGAGGTCTTGGAATTCCTGACCTGACTTTAAAAGGAAGTTTAATCGGAGACATTAATGCAAAAGGTAAATTTGATCAAAAGAACAAGCTTTTTCCTGTTACAAATGGAAATATTGACCTGAAGAATGGTTATTTAAAGACAAAATATTACCCAAATCCAATTACTAACATCGTAGTAAAAACCAAAATTGAAAACCAAAAAGGAACTTTTCAGGATTTAAAAATTAGCCTGAAACCTGTTCAGTTTACTTTTGAAGGAAAACCTGTTTTTGTACAGGCTGATTTAAGTAATTTTAATGATTTAAATTATGACGTAAAAGCAAAAGGAGAACTTGATGTAAACAAAATTTACAAAGTTTTTGCTCAAAAGGGACTTAATTTAGACGGTTACGTAAAAGCAGATTTAGCATTGAAAGGCAGACAAAGCGATGCCGAAAAAGGCAATTACAGCAAACTAAACAATAAAGGAACCCTGGAACTTAGAAACATCGGAATTGCTTCTGAATATCTGCCTCAAAAATTTATCATCAAAGAAGGTATTTTTAAAATCAATCAGGATAAAATGACATTCAATAACTTTTTGGCTGCTTACGGGCAATCTGATTTTACAATGAATGGCTATTTACAAAATGTGTTTAATTATGCAACAAGCAAAACCGGTATTTTAAGAGGATCTTTTAAAGTTTCGTCAAGATACATCAATATTGATGAATTTATGTCGAAAACAACAGCCGATGCTTCAGCAGCACAGCCCGAAGCAAAATCAACCGGAGTAATTATAATTCCTGCCAATCTGAATGTGCAATTGACCGCAAATGCTCAGAAAGTAAATTTCGATAAATTGAATCTTCAAAATGCTTCCGGAAATTTAAAAATGAACAAAGGTAAGCTGACAATGCAAAACACCGGCTTTAATTTGATTGGCTGTAACGTCATAATGAATGGCAATTATCTGGCAGTAACGCCTCAAAAAGCAAATTTCGACTATAACATTAAAGCTTCTGATTTCGATATCAAAAGAGCTTATAATGAAGTCGAAGTCTTCAGGAAAATGGCAAGTGCTGCCGAAAAAGCTCAGGGAATTGTTTCTCTTGATTATCAATTAAAAGGTCGCCTGAACGGGAATATGGAACCTGTTTATCCTTCTTTAGTTGGAGGCGGAACTCTTTCTGTAAAAGATGTAAAAGTGAGAGGATTAAAAATGTTTAATGCCGTGAGCAAACAAACAAGTTCTGAGTCGATGAAAAATCCTGATGTTTCAAAAGTGGATATCAAAACTACAATCAAGAACAACATAATGACGGTAGAACGCTTTAAATTTAAGTTTGCCGGCTTTAGACCAAGAATTGAAGGCACAACAAGTCTTGACGGAAAACTGAACTTAAAAATGCGTTTAGGATTACCTCCTTTAGGAATATTTGGAATTCCGCTTACTGTGACCGGAACTCAGGATAATCCTAAAGTAAAAGTAGGAAGAAAAACAGAAGATCTGGAAGAAACTAAAGATACAGAATAAAGGAAAATTCCAATTCTGGAAACTCCAAATTCCAATTTTTATTATACAGCCCTTTGTCAAAGTTTAAAACTTTGACAAAGGGCTTTTTCGTTTACAACAGAGCGCAACACTGTCATCCTGACGAAGGAAGGATCACACAAGGAATTCCGCAATCAAAGTCGTCAATCTTTACCAAATTTCTATTGTAATCCTTCCTCCGTCAGTATGACACATAACAAAAACAAAAAACCCGTTCATTTCTGAACGGGTTTTGTAATAAGTAATCTAATGATTATGCTTCGAATGGAAGGATAGATACATAAGATTTGTTATCTTTTTTCTTTTGGAACTTAACAACTCCAGCTACTCTTGCGTGTAGTGTGTGATCTTTACTGATGTAAACGTTTTCACCTGGATTATGTTTTGAACCTCTTTGTCTAACGATGATGTTCCCAGCAATAGCAGCTTGACCACCAAAAATCTTAACGCCTAAACGTTTTGATTCTGATTCTCTACCATTCTTCGAACTACCGACACCTTTCTTGTGAGCCATGACGTATGAGTTTAAATATTGTTATTATTCTTTAGTAGCTTCTTTTTTTGCTTTTGGAGCTGCTGCTTTTTTCGCTTTTGGAGCTGCTTCAACTTCAGTTGCCGGAGCATCTTCTGCTACAACTGCTTTTTTAGCTGCTGCTTTTTTAGTTCCACCTGCTGCAGTAATACCTTCAATTACAATTTGAGTAAGATATTGTCTGTGACCATTTCTCTTTTTGTAACCTTTTCTTCTTTTCTTTTTGAAAACGATTACTTTATCTCCTTTTAAGTGTTGTAACACTTTAGCTTCTACTGAAGCACCTTCTATAGCTGGGGCGCCTAAAGTTACGCTTCCGTTATCGTCTAATAAAAGAACTTTGTCAAATGAAATACTTGAACCTTCTTCGTTAGACAAACGGTTAACATAAACCTTTAAGTCTTTGCTTACTTTAAATTGTTGCCCTGCTATCTCTACGATTGCATACATACCAAATTGATTTATTGATTTTTAAGGTTGCAAATATACAATTAATAATTTACTGTGCAATCTCTTATACTAAAAATATTTTAAGTAGTTTAACCACTGTTTTTCAAGGTTTTTTAAGAAAATTTCACCTTCAATTTGAGGTAAAAGATTGTTAAATTGTACTCAAAACAAAGATAAACCTCTAAATGGTAATTAAAAAAAGTTATTTTTGATGTAACTATAATTAACTCTTGGCTACCTACTATTTTATTAGGTATTTAAATTTATTAATCTTTATGAAAAATTCAATAATGATGTTAAGCGCGGCACTAATGCTTGGCGGAGTAGCTCATGCTCAAAAAGTAGTTTTTGAAGAATACAATTTAGATAACGGCATGCATGTTATCCTGCACAACGACCCCTCTGCCCCGGTAGTAATTACTTCTGTAATGTATCATGTAGGGTCTAAGGACGAACGTCCGGACCGAACGGGATTTGCGCACTTTTTTGAACATTTATTATTTGAAGGAACACAAAATATAAAACGCGGTGAATGGATGAAAATCGTCACAGCAAATGGGGGTGTAAACAACGCCAATACTTCTGATGACAGAACATATTATTATGAAGTTTTCCCCTCCAACAGCCTGGAACTTGGTTTATGGATGGAATCTGAGCGATTAATGCATCCTATTATAAATAAGATTGGTGTTGATACGCAAAATGAAGTGGTAAAAGAAGAAAAAAGAATGCGTTATGACAATCAGCCTTATGGAAATATTTTGCCGGAGGTAAAGAAAAACATGTTCAAAAATCATCCTTATCGATGGACAACTATTGGTTCCATGAAAGATTTGGATGCGGCAACTCTCGAAGAATTTCAGGCTTTCAACAAAAAATTCTACACTCCTAACAATGCCGTTCTGGTTGTTGCCGGAGATTTTGATAAAACGAAAACCAAAGAATGGATCCAGAAATATTTTGGGCCAATCCCTAAAGGCAAAGTTGTAACAAAACAAACGTATACGGAAGAACCAATTACACAAACAATAAAAGCAACTTACGAAGATCCGAACATTCAGATTCCGATGATTGTAGCTTCTTACAGAACACCTTCAATGAAAACCAGAGATGCCAGGGTTTTAGATTTAATTTCTTCCTACCTGAGTGATGGAAAAAGCTCAAAATTATACAAGAAAATTGTTGATGATAAGAAAATGGCCCTTCAGATTGGTGCAGTAGGTTTCAGTCAGGAAGATTACGGGACCTATATTCTGTATGGCCTGCCAATGGGAAGTTACACCACAGCAGATATCTTAAAAGAAATGGATGAGGAAATTGTAAAAATCCAGACTGACCTGATTTCTGAAAAAGATTATGAAAAATTACAAAACAAATTCGATAACAACTTTGTGAATGCAAATTCCAGCGTTGAAGGAATCGCAGAAAACCTGGCTTCTTATTATTTACTTTATGGAGATGTAAATCTTATCAATACAGAAATCGATCTTTATCATTCTATTACGAGAGAAGAAATCAGAGAGGTTGCCAAAAAGTATCTGAACCCTAATCAGCGTTTAATTTTAGATTATGTTCCTTCAACAAAAGTTCAAAACTAAGAATCGAATCATGAAAAAAATATATCCAGTTTTAATCCTTTTATTCCTTACCGGAATTATGCAAGCACAAGATCGTCCACAACCAAAACCAGGAAACTCACCAGTAGTCAATATCAAAAAACCACAAACTTTTGTTTTGGCAAATGGTATGAAGGTTTTGGTAGTTGAAAATCATAAATTACCAAGAGTAAGTTTCAACCTTACTTTAGACAACGCTCCTTTTACTGAAGGAAACAAAAAAGGCGTTGACGAACTGACCAGCAGCCTGATTGGAAATGGCACTAAAAAAACAGCAAAAGAAGCTTTTAATGAGGAAATTGATTTTTATGGTGCTCAGATCAATTTTACTTCGCAGGGAGCTTATGCAAGTTCACTTTCAAAATATTCAGGCCGTGTTTTAGAGCTTTTGGCAGAAGGTGCCTTACAGCCTAATTTTACTCAAACTGAATTTGATAAGGAAAAAGCAAAATTATTAGAAGGCCTTAAAGCCGATGAAAAAAGCGTTCCTGCCATTGCAAACCGCGTTGTCGATGTTTTAACATTTGGAAAAAATCATCCGTCTGGAGAATATCTTTCTGAAGAAACAGTAAAAAACGTAACTCTTGCTGACGTTCAGAGCAATTATGTAACCTATTTTGTACCCGAAAATGCTTATTTGGTTATTATTGGAGACATTAAATTTAAAGAAACAAAAGCGGCTGTAGAAAAACTTTTTGGCGGATGGAAAAAACAGGCCGCTCCAAAAAATTCCTATCCGGATCCAAAAAATGTTGCTAAACTTCAAATTGACTTTGTAGATGTTCCGAACGCTGTTCAGTCTGAAATTTCATTAGTTAATACCGTAAACTTAAAAATGAGTGACCCTGATTTTTTCCCTGCTGTAATTGCCAATCAAATCCTGGGAGGAGATTTCAACAGTTATTTAAACATGAATCTGCGCGAACAACACGCCTGGACATACGGAGCAAACTCAAATATTGGAAGCGGAAAATATGTTACCAAATTTAAAGCGTCATCTGCAGTTAGAAATGCTGTTACAGATAGCGCAGTTGCTGAATTTGTAAAAGAAATTAAAAGAATCAGAACTGAAAAAGTTTCTGAAGATGTATTAAAAAACGTAAAAGCCGGCTACATCGGAAGATTTGTAATGCAGGTTGAAAAACCGCAGGCTGTTGCCCGTTATGCATTAAACATTGAAACCGAAAAACTTCCTGCTGATTTTTACGAAAAATACATTCAGACAATTAACAATGTTACTGCTGACGATATTTATCGTGTGTCTAATAAATATTTTCCTTTGGATAATATGCGTATCGTAGTTGTCGGAAAAGGTTCTGAAGTAATTGCAGGATTAGAAAAACTCCAGATTCCAATTTTTTATTATGATAAATACGGAAATCCAATTGAGAAACCTGTTACTAAAAAAGAAGCTCCGGCCGGAATTACAGCCCAAAGTGTTTTTGAAAACTACCTTAAGGCAATCGGCGGCGAAAAAGCTGTTGCCGGAGTAAAAACACTAGCCATGATTGGAACTACAACAATTCCTCAGGCGCCTTCTCCCTTAAGTTTCACATCAAAACTGGATTCGAAAGGAAAAATGTTGGTTTCGCTTAATATGGGAAGCATGCCTTTGATGAAACAGGTTGTAAATGACAAAGGAGCTTATATTGAACAGCAAGGTCAACGCAAAAATCTTGAAGGAGATGATCTAGCCGAAATGAAAGCAAGCGCGGCTCCTTTTGAGGAATTACGCCTAAGCAAAAGAACTGACCTGAAAATTAATGGTATTGAACCAATAAACGGCAAAGACGCTTATTCTATAAAAGACGGTAAAACGGTTTATTATTATGATGTAAAATCCGGTCTGAAAGTAGCTAAATTAAAAGTAAAAGAACAAAGTGGACAATCGACTACACAAACCACTTACTTTAATGATTATAAAGAGGTAAAAGGAGTAAAAGTTCCTTTCAATATTGTTCAGAATGCCGGGTTTGAACTAGATATCAAAATGTCTGAAATCAAAATAAATGAAGGAGTTTCTGATGTAGATTTTCTTTAAAAGATGCTAAGATTCTAAGACACTAAGTTGCTAAGTTTAAAAAAAGCTCTGTCAAAGTTTTCGACTTTGACAGAGCTTTTTTTAAATACTAAATGGAATTTATTATTTCGCTTTTTCTTTTTTAGCCGATAAATAAACTCCTATCAAAATGACAAATGCACCAAAAAACTGAGTTCTTGTAAGCATTTCATTATCCAGTAATCCCCAGAAAAATGCTACTATCGGAATCAAATATGTTACCGATGTTGCAAACACAGGAGAAGACATTTGTATCAGTTTAAAAAAGACAATGTTGGCAATTCCGGTTCCCAGAATTCCAAGAATCATAACAAAGAAAATAGAATACTGAGCAGTCTCAAAATGTACTTTCTGGCTAATATCGGTTGTAGATAAAATAATCAGGGCAGGAAGAAGAAGCACAGTAAAGTTCCCTGTTGTAATGCTAACCGAATTCAAATCTGATAAATATCTCTTAATTAAATTGACATTTATAGCATAACAAAGCGTGGCAATCACAACCAGAACAACATAATAATAATTCTGTCCGGGGTGTGCAGATGCACCGCTTAATACCAGTAACAAACAACCTATTAACCCAACAAAAACCCCCAGTACCTGTTTTTTCTGAAACTGAAGCCCAAAAAAGATAATCCCTAAAATTAATGTGTTCAGAGGAGTAAGGGAATTTAAAATCGCAACAATAGAACTATCTACTTCTGTCTCTGCAATGGCAAAAAAATAGGCCGGAATACAGGTTCCAAAAACCGAAGTAAGAGCAACAAATTTCCATTGCTGGCGCGAGATTTTCTTTAAACTTTTAAAACCCACAATGAGAAGGAACAAGGCTGCAAAAATAATCCGGAAAGAACCTACCTGAATAGCAGTAAGGCCTACCAATCCTCTTTTTATAAGAATAAATGAGCTTCCCCAAATAAGTGAAAGCAACAATAAATAAATCCACTTTAGCTGTCTTGTATCCATAAGCTTTGTTTTACTGCAAATTTGTACTATTTTTATGAACTGACCACTCGTTTTTTATTAATTTTGCAAGAAAGTTAATCGCAATTTAAAACTTATATATAATGAAAATTTCAAAAATCTTAATCGCTGCAACAATTGCCGGCTTAGTGTTTGTTGGCTGCAAAAAAGAAGAAGACAAAAGCCTTCAGGTTGTAAATGCAGAAAAAAGTGCTCCTAAAGAACACAAGGCTATTGCTCCGGAAAATCTTCAGACAGCAAGTTTTACAATCGACGGAATGACTTGTGCTGTTGGATGTGCAAAAACTATTGAAGAAGAACTGACAAACCTTGACGGCGTCGACAAAGCAACTGTTGATTTTGATAAAAAAACCGCAACCGTTACATTTGATAAAACTATTCAAAACCCGGAAAACCTAACAAAAGTTGTTCAGGAAACCGGAGACGGAAAAACATATAAAGTTTCGAACATGAAATCATAACCGAAATCACAAAAAATAAAAAAGCATCCAAATCGGATGCTTTTTTATACTTATTTATTTCCACTTGAGTGTTTCCATCAATTGTCTCATATCATTTTTGATATAACTTGCGGCCGGCATAATAGAATCAAAATTTGGTTTGGCATAAAAGTAAACCGATCCGGTTATGAAATGTTTTGTACTGTCTGTCACGTAAAATTGTGAGTTTGTTGCCGCATTTCCATCCACCTGATAAAACATACCGTAAACCTTTTTTTCGGGGTTTAAATAAGGCTGTTCTAAGATATCATCAGCTTTTATAACATGCTCATAGGTTAGTTTTTGAGCGTCTTTTAATAATTTTTCAATATTATTATTCACCGGTTTATAGGTTAGGTAAATGGTTGCTTTCATCTTCGGGTAAGTGATTGCAAATCCGCAATTTTTTTCACCTTTAATCACAGCACCCTCATTCATTTGAAAAGTAAACGGGCAATTATTCTCAAAGTTTACATAAGTTGCTTCGGGATAATCTAAACGCAGATAACTTGATGGCTTAGGTAAGACATCGTTTTTACAACTCAAAAGTGTAAATATTAACAAAACAATTATAGTCGAAATTATTTTTTTAAGCATTTTATTCTAATGTTACTTTTATTTGTTTTACGCGTTTTTTATCAACTGTTTCAATTGTAAAAACACAATTTTCAAAAGCTACTTTTTGATCTTTTTTAGGAAAGTTACCAAGGATTTCCAAAATAAAACCAGCCAGCGTTTCCGCTTCTCCTTTATGTGATTCAAAAATATCCTCATCAACTTCGACAATTCTGTAAAAATCCTTCATGTTGATTTTGCCTTCAAACAAAAAGTTTTTTTCATCAATTTGAGAGAAGTTCAGATTTTCATCATCAAATTCATCGCTTATATCTCCAACAATCTCTTCGATGACATCTTCTAAGGAAACCAATCCTGATGTTCCTCCATATTCATCAACAACAATAGCCAAATGACTTTTAAGGCTCTGGAAATCTTTCAAAAGATTATCCAGTTTTTTATTTTCCGGAACAAAAAAAGCTTCTCTGATTAATGATGTCCATTCGAATTCTTCTTTATCAATATGCGGAAGAAGATCCTTAACGAACAAAACGCCTTCAATCTGATCAATATTGTCTTTGTACACCGGAATTCTTGAAAATCCTTTTTCGATTATTTTTGGATAAATAGCTTCAAAAGATTCTGAAATTTCCAAAGCAAAAATATCAATCCTCGGGCTCATAACCTGCTTTGTATCTGTATTTCCAAAAGAAACAATCCCTTCGAGAATTTTTTGTTCATCTGTGGATGTTCCGTCAGAATCTGTAAGTTCTAACGCCTGTGACAACTGATTTATCGAAAAATTATTTTTCTGTTTACCCAATTTATCCTGCAAATATAAGGTAAGACTGCGCATAGGCAAACTTATAGGAGAAAGTAATTTATCTAAAAAGGCAATCGGGTAAGCTACCCATTTTGCAAATTTTATGTTATTACGGCTTGCATATACTTTGGGCAAAACTTCTCCAAATAATAAAATTAAAAAGGTTACGACAATTACTTCGAGGATAAATTTTAAAGCGGGAGAATTTACATTGGAAAAAATATCTTGTCCGATAAATGAGAACAAAATAACTACTCCCATATTTAGAAAATTATTGGCTACCAATAATGTTGCTAAAAGTTTTTTGGGCCTGTCCAAAAGGTTAGAAATGATTTTTCCTTTGGAACTGTTTTCGTGAAGCGTGTCATCAATATTTTTTTGTGACAAAGAGAAAAGCGCTACTTCTGCACCTGAAACAATTGCTGATAAAAACAGCAAAATAAATATTCCGACAAAACCAATTATTAAATTGATGTCTAGATTTGTACTAAAAAGTAAACTGGGCTCCGGGTCCAAACTGAAAAAAATTAGTTAAACAATCAAAAAGGCAAATCGTTTATAGGTAAGCCTTCACTATTGGCTTCAAAGTTAGTGTTTTTTACTGATTCTGATTCGGAATTTGGCTTATGGCCTGTAGTTTCTTTTTTGGTGGTCAGGAAAGTAAATTCCGTAACCTGAATTTCGGTGGTATATTTTGTCACACCGTCTTCTGCTTGCCACTGGCGTGATTTTATGCGTCCTTCGACATAAATTTTATCTCCTTTAGAAAGATATTTTTCACAAATTTCAGCTGCTTTGTTGCGCACAACCAGATTATGCCACTCTGTAGAAGTTATTTTTTCGTTTGTCGTTTTATTAATATAAACTTCATTAGTTGCCAACTGAAAACGTCCGATGCAGTTTCCTCCATCAAAATAATGCATTTTTACATCATCGCCCAAATGGCCAATGAGCATCACTTTATTTAATGTTCCGTTCATAGTTTTTGGTGATATTTCTATCAAAGATACATTTTTTTAGCAATTTATTTCCTGCTTTTCGATAAATTTATATATCGATATAGTAAAAATGACTATTTTTCAAATCATTAACCAGTATTTACTTTTATTTATTTATTAATCTTAACTTTAAAATTAAGCAACATAAATTTTACGATAGAATTTAATTGGATTTTTTTTGTTAATTTAAATAAAACTGTATTTTTGATTATGGTAAAAATAGAATTTGTCAGTTGTCATAAACTACCCGAAAGATCTTTTTTCTACAAAGGAAAACAATTTCCTTTTTGCGCCAGATGCACTGGCATTTATGTGGGCTATTTTATTTTTATACCCCTTTTATGGTTTATAAAAATTGATATATACTGGGCCTTACTTGCTGTTTTACCAACAATAATTGACGGACTTACGCAGGCTTATTGCAATAGAGAAAGCAATAATTTCCTTCGTTTTGCTTCTGGAATCCTTGCAGGCTACGGGCTGGCGGGTATCTCAGATTTCATTGCTTACTGGATTGTATTTTTCTTTAAGTATCACATTTTTAATTAACAACTAAATATAAATAACTATGTCTGAAGAAAACTCAAACTTTAATGAATTTGAAAAAAGAAATGACAATTCTCAAGAAGATTTAAGCACTGGATTAAAAGTGTTATCATTTTGTATTCCGTTGGCGGGAGCAATCATTTACTTTGTAAAAAAGGAAAACGAACCAGTTGCAGCAAAATCAGCTTGTAATATGGCCCTGATAGGTTTTGGAGTCGGGATTGTTTTACAGATAATCAGATACGCTACTGCAGGCGTATAATAACACAAAAGAGGCTTCCAGATTTAGAAGCCTCTTTTTTTTATAGCTTTTCTATAAAATTATAAATTACAATAGGAAAGGGAAATGTTTTTAAATGATGGAGATCTACACCTTCTGTAATGGTTTCTGTGATTCTGATTTTCCAGAACTGAATATGCAAATGCTGATGTGATAATTTATGAATAACGGTTGCATGACTATACTCTTCTATACCTATTATAGTATAGTCAGGAAAAATATCATTTTGAACCTGTTTTGAAACAAAATCAAAATCAACAATTTCATGGGTTTCCAAAAGAGGGAATTCATATAGGTTATGCCAGATCCCTTTTGCTTCTCTTTTCTGAATAAGTGTATTACCCAGGGCATCCTCTAAAACCAAATAATTAAAAAATCTGTTTGTGACTTTTGTCTTTTTAGATTTTACAGGCAAAAGGTTTACTTTCTTTTTTTGCAGCGCTGCGCAGCTATCATTAAAAACGCAAATTTCACAATTAGGATTTTTCGGCACACATTGCAAGGCACCAAACTCCATAATAGCCTGATTAAAAATCGCCGGATTATCTTTTGGCATTAATTCATATGCAAGTTCCGTAAATTCTTTTTTTGTAGCAGGGAGCGCAATATCAGATTCAATATCAAAGTAACGGGAAAGCACCCGAAAAACATTTCCGTCTACAACGGGTACTGCTTCATTATAAGAAAAAGAGGCAATAGCGGCGGCGGTATATTCACCTACACCTTTCAATTTTAATAAATCCTTATATGCAGGTGGAAAAATACCATCTAACTCATTTGCTACATATTGTGCTGTTTTATGCAAATTTCTGGCACGGGAATAATATCCTAATCCCTGCCAAAGTTTCAAAACCTGCTCTTCATTGGCATTTGCCAGATCAGACACCGTAGGAAATTCCTTCGTAAAGGAAAAAAAATAGGGCATTCCCTGCGCTACCCGTGTCTGTTGCAACATAATTTCTGATAGCCAAATTAGGTAAGGATTGGTGGTATTTCTCCATGGTAAATCACGTTTGTTTTGTAAATACCATTTTATCAACAGGTTATGAAAAATCATATAAAAATTCTTAGAATACAAAAGTAAATCTTTATGTAATTAAAATTTAACGAATTAGCTTGATTAATTATTTTTTTAATTCCTATATTTGCAAACTCAAAAAAATAGTACATCATTTATAAAATAAAATAGGAAAGAAAATGACGAAAGCAGACATCGTAGCGAAAATTTCGGAGAAACTTGGTCTTGAAAAAGGAGACGTTCAGGCAACAGTAGAAAGTTTCATGGAAGAAGTTAAAATTTCATTAGAAACTGGTGACAATGTTTACCTAAGAGGTTTCGGTAGTTTTATCGTAAAAACCAGAGCTGAAAAAACAGGTAGAAACATTTCTAAAAACACTACTATTAAAATTCCAGCACACAACATTCCTGCTTTTAAACCTGCAAAAGTTTTTGTAGAGGGGGTTAAAACAAACAAC
>NZ_QETH01000026.1 GCF_003105115.1 Flavobacterium sp. HTF
GATGCTGCTTGACGAAATGAAAAAAGTGGAGCAAAATGCAAAAATTAAAGACGATAATTTCTATAAAGGATATTTAAACAATATAGTGCAATTAGATGCAGACAATTTTTTAATCCAGTTTTCTTATATAGGAATCAAAGAAAATACTCCGGTCCTGGCTGCAACTTTTGAGGTTATAGCGAAACAAAAAGATCATAAATTCTTTTTTTCATCTCCCCTAAAACGAAATACTATTGCATGGCAAAGTAAAAAAATCGGAAACTGCACTTTTCATTATAAAAATAAATTAAATAACAAAGTAGCAGCTGAATATGTAAAAACAGTAACTCTTCTGGATAAAAAACTGAATATAACTAACGCACAAATAGAATGGTATGGCTGCAGTGATTTTTCTGATATTATACAAAATATTGGAGTTGATTATAAATTAGATTATAACGGAAAAAGCTCAAGTACTTTTAGTGCAAACGAAAATAATACCTTATTAATAGTGAGTGGCAATGGCGACCAAAGCTTTAATAGTTTTGATCCTCACGATTTATGGCATGACAGATTACGTTTTGCTTATTCCAGAGATGTAATCAACAAACCGGTTGACGAAGGCTGCGCTTATCTTTATGGCGGAAGCTGGGGAATATCATGGGAACAAATTTTAAAGACATTTAAAGAAAAAGTAGCTTCTAATCCAAAAACAGACTGGCTGGCTCTGGCAGTTTATGAAACACCTCAATTAAATTTTGGAGAAAGCAAGGAAAAACACTTAATGGCTGATTATGTTGTAAATGCATTACTGGTCGAAAAAATTGAAAAAGAAAAAGGGTTTTCTGCTGTGATTGAATTTATATGCTGCGGAAAAAACAAAAAAGGAGGTAATGACAATTATTTTACTGTACTGGAAAAATTAACAGGGATTAGCAAAAGTAATTTTAATACCAAAATTTGGGAGCTGATTAAAGAAAGTAAAGCATAAAATGGTTAAAAAAAATTTCCCGTATTTTAGACAATTGGACTACAGAGATTGTGGTCCGACTTGTTTAAGGATGATCGCCAAGTATTACGGTAAAACTTTTTCGAGAGAATTTCTAAGGGACAAAGCAGGTATAACCAGAATTGGTGTTACAATGGCCGGAATTGCCGAAGCCGCCGAAGCCATAGAAATGCGTACTCTCGGAATGCGAATCTCATTAGAAAGTCTGATAGAAGAAGCTCCAACACCATTCATTGTGCCATGGCGCCAGAAACACTTTGTTGTCGTATACAAAACATCCAAAACAAAAATCTGGCTTGCAGACCCGGCTCAGGGATTATTAACGTATTCGCATCAGGAATTTCTGGATGCATGGACAGATACCATTGATAAAACCGGATTTGTACTGATACTCGAACCCAATACAAATTTTAATGAGCAGGAAGATGAGAAAGAAACTGAAAAAGGATTTTCTTTTTTATACCCCTATTTTAAGCCTTATAAAAAGCTAATTTATCAGATCTTTATTGGTTTACTCGTAGCCACTATTATTCAGTTCATACTGCCTTTTTTAATGCAGTCCATAGTTGATATAGGGGTTAATAATCAGGATATGCCATTTATCTACCTGATCCTTGTTGCGCAGCTGGTCCTTATTTTATCACAAACATTAGTCAGTGTTTTTAGGGAATGGATTCTGATACATATTACAAGCAGGTTTAATATAAAAATGATTTCAGATTTTTTATATAAAATGATGAAATTACCGGTAAACTATTTCGAAACCCGAAATGCCGGAGAACATTTGCAGCGTATTACAGACCATACGCGTATTCAGAATTTTATATCCTCGTCGAGTCTGAATATGGTTTTTTCGATGGTGACTTTTTTGATATTTAATGCAATTCTGGCTTATTACGACTTTGCCATTTTTCTTGTATTTATAATCGGAGCCATTTTGTATGTTGGATGGACATTTTTCTTTTTGAAAAAAAGAGCAGAATTAGATTTCAAAAGATTTGATCAGTTATCACAAAATCAGACGTCATTAATTCAGATTATAAATGGAGTCAAGGAAATCAAAATAAACAATTCGCAGAGAAAAAACCGCTGGAAATGGGAGTTCAATCAGATCAGTTTATTTAAAACTTCCCTGAGTACCTTAAAACTAGCCCAATACCAGACCATTGGAGCAAATTTTATCAATGAGTTAAAGAATATAATAATTACTTTTCTTTCGGCTAAGGCAGTTGTCGATGGTAATCTTACACTCGGTATGATGACCTCTATACAGTTTATTGTCGGACAGCTTAATATGCCATTAAGTAATTTTGTCCTTTTTATACAATCGTGGCAGGATGCAAAAATAAGCCTTGAGCGTTTATCACAGGTTCATCTAAAAGCAGATGAAGATGCAGATGCGGCGCACAAATCAAAAGAACTGCCAAATGATAAATCAATTGTTTTAAAAGATTTATCTTTTCGCTATGGCGGAAAATCTTCACCATTAATCCTGAAGAATATCACCTGTGTTATTCCCCAGGGAAAAACCACGGCAATAGTGGGGGCCAGCGGAAGCGGCAAAACTACCTTAATGAAATTGCTGTTACGATTTTATGATCCTGTCGGAGGAAGTATAAATATTGGCGCAATAGATCTGAAAGACATCAACAATGATTTCTGGCGTTTAAATTGTGGCGCCGTTATGCAGGATACTTTTATGTTTAATGATACCATTGCAGGGAATATTTCAGAATCGGAGCAAAACGAAATTATCGACAGAGAAAAATTAAACAATGCTGCATTTGTGGCCAATATAGAAGATTTTATTGAACGATTGCCTAATAAATATAATACAGAATTAGGAACATCGGGAATACGACTCAGTGGAGGCCAGGAACAGCGTATCATGATTGCTAGGGCAGTTTATAAAGATCCTTTTTACTTATTTTTTGATGAAGCCACCAGTGCTCTTGATGCCAATAATGAGAAGGTAATCATGGAAAACCTGAATAACTTTATTTCGGGTAAAACTGCCATTATTGTGGCACACAGACTGAGTACAGTAAAAAATGCAGATAATATTATTGTACTTGAAAACGGAGAAATTGTAGAACAGGGTAATCATAGTGATCTGACCAGACTGAAAGGTAAATATTATGCATTGGTCAAAAATCAATTAGAACTAGGAAATTAAATGGAAGCATTAAACGATGGTCTGAAAATATACAGCGAAGAGGTAAGGGATGTTTTATCTGACCCGCCAAAAGCAATCCAAAAATGGGGAAACACCATTTTGTTGTTGTTTATCATTATCTTATTTCTTATTTCCTGGTTTGTAAAATACCCGGATATAATTAATTCCCAAATCACGATCACTACCAATGTGCCGCCACAAAAACTTATTGTAAGGACATCCGGAAAAATCGATAAGATTTTGGTAAAAGACAGAACACAGGTAAAACAAAATACACCTCTTGCAGTTCTGGAAAATTCAGCAAAATACCAGGATGTTTTTCTGCTAAAAAGTATAGTAGATACTATTAATATAGAGAAAATTAAATTCCCTTTTGAAAAATTGAGCTATGTACAATTAGGAGATGTAGAAAGTGCTTTTGCAAATTTCAGGAAAGAATACATTGCAGATCAGCTTAATACTAAACTTCAGCCGTATCATGTAGAAGACAATGCGCAGAATTATGAGAATATCCAGCTCAAAGAAAGATTGAATTTGCTTATATCTCAAAAAGAGATCAATCAGAGAGAACTAGCCCTTCAGAAAAATGAACTGGACCGCTATGAGATTTTATTCCAAAAAGGAATCTATTCTTCTCAGGAAGTAGAACGACAAAGATTAACGTATCTGCAGGCACAAAAAGCATACAAAAACCTGCTTAGTACCATTTCGCAGTTAAAATCATCATTAAACGACCTGAACCGCAACAGTAAAACCACTCATATAAATGAAAGCAAAGAATTGATAAACCTGCAAAACAATAAAGTTCAGGCATTTTATCAATTAAAAAAAGCTATAAAAGACTGGGAATTAAGTTATGTACTGCGGTCATCAATAGAGGGTAAAATTACGTTTTTGCAAATTTGGTCCGAAAATCAGTCTGTTGAGGCTGGGTCTACGATTTTTGCAATAATTCCAAATAACGAAAATGGTTATATCGGAAAAGTGAGCGCTCCGGCCCTAAACTCCGGAAAAATAAAAATTGGACAAACCGTTAACGTAAAACTAACCAATTTTCCTGACAGGGAATTTGGAATTATAAAAGGCAAAATCAAAGCAGTCTCACTGACTCCTGACACAGGAGGAAATTTATTAATAGATGTTTCATTTCCTGACGGATTAAGGACATCGTACAAAAAAGATATTGCATTTCAGCAGGAAATGCAGGGCAGGTCTGATATTGTTACAGAAGATTTACGACTGATACAACGTTTGCTTTATCAGTTTAGCGATGTTTTTAAGAGATAATGACTATTGTTTTCTGATATTTAAAACTTAAACAATTCCGCATAATCTATTTCAAGCGCATTGCAGACTTTTTCAAGAGTTGATAGGGTTGCGTTCGCGTTTCCGTTTTCAAGCCTGGACATATTGCTCTTCTCAAAATTGCATTTGGACGCCAAATCCTGTTGTGAAATATTTTTTTGTATTCTTATTTCCTGGATTCTTTTTCCAACTTTTTGTTGTAAGGTCTTTTCCAATTTAAATTATCTTTTATGATAATTCAAATTTTGTTCTATATTTGTTAACTATGGTTATCTTATAAGATAACTTTATGAAATTAACTAAATACTTTTAAAATTAAGCAAATGGATATAAATCGCAAAGAACCGGCAATGCATTTATTGGAGTTAATCTGTAAAATGAAATATTTTACAAAACTAAAACCAGAAGATAAAAATGATAATTCATTTAATACAAACCTAAAAGTTTCAAGTTACATCGAATTAAATCAGATGATTACTTCTTTACTCAAAACAAGCATCAGTACATTGAGAAATAATACTTCTGAAAGTAAAATTGATGCAATGATTTTACTTGAAATTGCTTTACAGTTATTGCCAAATGATGAAATGGAATTACTGGATGAGTTGTATAATATGAGTGTTAATCGGGCAATTTGAAATAAGTCATAATTCAGGTGAATGGCTTTTATTTGAATAAATGAAATTATTCAATGTCACATCATTTTTCCTTCTTTGGCATATTCCTTCTTAATTCCCTGAAGCAGATGATTAAGGTTAATGCTTTTATTCTGGTCTTCTAAAGTCCTAAGACAGGCATACTGAATGATGTTGACAATATTAGCACCCGTAATATCGTATTTTTTTGAAAGCTCGTTGAGATTTACATCTTCTGCAATCTTAATTCCTTTGGGCAGGTTATTGTGCCATAATTTTAAGCGTTCGCCGTAAGAAGGAACTTCAAACTCAATAATAGACTGAAATCTTCGGGTAAAAGCCGTGTCAATATTGGTTTTAAAATTAGAAGCCAGAATAACCAATCCGGGATGATTTTCGATGCGCTGCAGCAAATACGAAACTTCCTGATTGGCATATTTATCGTGTGCATCCCTAACGTTGGTTCTTTTTCCGAAAACAGCATCGGCTTCATCAAAAAACAGAATCCAGTCTTTGTCTGTCGCTTTGTCAAAAAGAGAGGATAGGTTTTTTTCGGTTTCACCAATGTATTTCGAAATCACCATCGACAAATCAATTCTATAAACATCTCTTTGGGTATATTTTCCTAAAAGTGAAGCCGTAAGCGTTTTTCCCGTTCCCGGTGCACCGTAAAACATAACCCTGAAACCGGGCTTTATTTTGGCTTTCATATCCCATTCATGAAGTAAAATATCGTTGAACTTAAGCCACGTTTCTATTTCTTTAATTTGATTTAAAGTAGTAGAATTGAGCACCAGATCGTCCCAGTCTAATTGGGTTTCGATTAATTGAGCAGGGAAAATACTGCTAAGCTGCGGTTTCAGGATTTTTCCGGTAATAAATTTCTCGATATATTCATCTTCCAAAATCAGTAAACCGCTTAGTTTGGGTTCGCCATTTGGAACAGACTCTATTTTGATGATCCTTTTTTGATAAAGAAAAGAATGATTGTGTAAGTAATCATAGAAAGAAAGCCTATTATCAAGATCATTTCCGGCAATTAAAAACTGGGCAGTTTCGCCGGTTGGTAAAATTCCACGATGATTTTTGGTTTTCATTCCGCCAAATTCGGGCAATTCGCCGCCATTAGGCAAATATTCGGCAATAACCGAACTTAAAAAATCGGGTTTAACATGGGGAGCAAGAGCCAGTCCCAATAAAAGAATCTCGATTTCTGTCAGGTTGTTTTCGATTATGAATTCATTGATAAAACCACCCGAATCAATTTGATTCAAAACAGGTTTTTCCATTGGGTTTTCGGCCTGAAAAAGATTGTCAAGCTGAAATACGAATTGGTTTTTCAGATAGGTGAATACATTTTCCATTTATACTAGAGATTCGATTGAAAAAAAGTCAATTTTAGATTGTTTAAAATTTCGGATCCTATTCAGGACCGCGTTTCCATTATGGGAACCGTCAGAATTAGTGTTGCCTTCAACTGTTTCAATGATATCACCATGAACTGCCTTTACGATTCCGGTATGAAACCAGTCGTTTGTTGTTTTTTGAATTAGAAATACATCTCCGGGTTTTATCAAAGCCGGACTGGTTCTGGCAGTTTGAAAACGTGTTAGTATTTTTTTCTGAAGCCCGGTCGTGCCAACAGTATCGCAGCTGTACGTTAACGGCATCAGCGTTTTAAAGTTTTTTCCCTGAACAGAAGCCGCCTGATCAATAATAGCCTGAACAAATCCCATACACCAAAACCAGTCACTTCCTTCGTGACCGTCCATATAACTTCGTACCCAGGGACCGGTATTGCTCTGGCTGTTGATGACAAGTTCAAAAGGATGATTTTTTACATGATTCTGAGCCGTATTCAGGATTAATTCCCTCAAATTATTTCCGGCTACAGGACTTGCAAAAGCCTTTTTAAGAGGAGAAACAAGTACATCAAATACGGCTTGATCTACTTTTCCGGTTTGGGAAAGGCCATTGACTTTTTGAAAATTAAGCACAGCTTTTTCCGTTGCCGGTCCAAAATCGCCATCGATACCCGTTGCAGTTCCTGAATCAGGATTTTGCATAGCAAATAAATTAAGCCAGGACTGAATTTTTTCGATATCCTTTTTGTTATTATCGATACCTTTTCTTTGTTGTGTTGCTTTAATAAGCAGCTCTTTTTGATAGAATGTTTTTTGCATGATTACTATTTTTTAAGTTTATAAAAATTAGCTATAGAATGTTAGACGGGCTGCCTAACTTTTAATTGAGCTCTGGCATTATTAATATTTTCAGGTGTCAGTCCTTCAGGTAATGAAGAACCTGAAAAATCCCAGCCGCCTGTCATCAAGCTTGCAATTCCAGTTGTTGATGTGCGTTGATGAGGAGCACCTCCCGATGCATAAACTTCTGTCCATCCAATACGAAAAGTAGCTGCAGGATTATATCTTTTTACTTCAGTTGATAATATTTTTAAAGTTCGACAGCATTCATCACAAGGGCTAACGCCGCTTAAAAGAAGATTTATATGAGTGATTTTTCTTTTAAAAGCTTCTCCTCTTTGATTTATCCATCCTTCAAATTGATGTTCGGCGTGTGTTCTGTTACCATCTCTATGTCTATTAACAGAACCGGTATTCCAGGTAACCAATTCAACATGGGTTGGGTCAGCTCCGGCTCTTGACCTAAAAACTCCTCCGCCTCTGTTTTCCTGGCCGCCAAAATTACCAAAGGTTGAAAAGCCTCTGTTATCACCTGTCGTACCTAATTCTTCGTCATTTGTTTGATCGTTTATGGTAATTTGAACAGCCAAATTCACTGATTTATCTTGAAATTGGTCAGGAATTAATTCAAATAATTCTTGTATTGGACTTGCAGCTGCCTCAATTTTATATTGATTTTCTTCTCCTGCCATTGGCACAACACGAAGTATTCGTAATCCTCTTGCTCTTAATTCTTCAAGAACTGTGGCGGTGGCAGTTCTTGCTTCTTCAACGCTGGATTCAGGACCTAGTATAGAGAGCAATCTTGTTTTAGCATCATTTTTTACAGCTCTGCTTTCTGCTGTTTCTTCTCCTTCTTCATCGCCACCTCTTCCCATAATTCTGTCCAACAATGCCATTCCCCGGTCAACAGCCTGATTTACTAACCACGTTAACGCCTCGTCAACCATTTGACGGACAGAAATAATCATTTCGCCCACTCTTGCCCCAATTCCTGAAAGTCCAACCTGATTGGCAAGGAATCCAATTACAATTGGCATGGCTTGACCCATGGTGTTTTCGAGATAGTTGGCCGCGGTTGTCACATTTCCTTTTGCGATATCGGCCACACCGTTGACAAACGAATTGACCACTTCGAGCATTTCACGCAAGTATTTTATAAAACTTTGAATGGCACTGTACAAAGCCATTGCTCCGTTTATCACAGCCATAATTCCGGTTGGGTCTAACATGCTCAGCAGTCTGGCAGTTATACGGTTTACGATGCGCTCCATGATAAAGTTTTTCACGGCATCGAGAACGGTATTCCACAAATTACTAAGCTGTTCCTGTATTTTATCCCAAATGGCAGCCATACCACGTTCCTGAACATCTTTAATAAAAGTCCAGATACCTTCGAGCGTATTAATCATGCTACGGATTCGGGCGACTCTTGCCGGGCCAATTCTAGGATGTGCTGCAAGTTTTTCCCAGATTCTTTCCATTGAGATTCCAAGAACTTCAAGCACCCAGGAAATTACGCCTCGTAAAGAGAAATCAGTCAATACAGGAATATTGGCATCTTTTAATTCACTCATTAACCAGCCTGTAACACCGTCAATTAAATGTGTTACAATGTTGTCAAAGAATTGGACAAATCCTTGTTTAATGGCACGTAGAATATTTTTAAGGAAACCAATAGGATCTTTTTTAATATCTTCAATTGCCTGCATTGCGCGGGTTATGATATTTCCGATGAGGTCAAAAGGGAAATTCATAATTTCCAGAATGGCAACAATTACAATTCGGATTATTTCGGCAACAAAAGCAATAAGACGACCGATTGGTTCTCCAAATTTTTCGATAATTCGGGTAAACGCATCAAGAGGATGAATAAGATCATCAATCGTAAACGAGTTCCAAAGATCCGTAAAGAGCCGGATAATACCCGCAGGAGTCATGTTTAAAGTCGCAATGGCCGCTTCAATTTCACCTGCAATTCTGGCGATTGCACCCGTTTCGACCATTTGGGCATATTGTTCTTCGCCGCCGTCCATCAAACTCATAAAACCTCTAATAAGATTTGGAACTGATCGTTCGACAGTTTCGTTCGTAAAAGGATCACGTCCTATAATTACTTTTATCAACGAATAGCCCCTAACGGTAGCAGCCTGCTCAGAAAGCCATGCTAATAAGGATTCCTTAACAAGTTCTAATACTTTGAGTGCCACACCTACAGCAAAATCCCAAACCCTTTGCAGGAATCCTCCGGCCTGGTCTGCAAGGGCAGAAAGATTATCGGCAATATTGACCAGATTCGACGGCTGGATAGCATCCCAGGCTGAAGTTATAAGTCCGCGAAGTTCACCTAATAATGAAGTAAAAGTCCCAACCTGAGTGTCCAGCCAATCGGCCGTTTTTTGCAGCGTACCTTTTTCACGCATTTGCTCAAGCTCGGTTTGCTTGTCTATCAGTATTAAGAAATCTTCTAATATTTCGACCGTTGTTGCATTGACTGCTTCATCGCGTAACGGATCGTATTTGATTATTTTTTTGATTAATGACCAGGCTTTGTTTTCTGCCAGTATAGGTTCTGCCACACCAATCAGGGCTTCTTTTATCCACGTAATGACCTGATCAACAGTTGCGCTTATGAAAGAAGTAATTCGGTTAACGACCTCATTAAATTTTTCAGTAACTAAATCAATAATATTGGTATAAGGAAATGATACCTCGTGCCACACATCTTCGACCAGTTTTAAAATACTGTCAATTGTTAACCCCAATTCTCCCAGTTTTCCTTCTACCCAGTCAAAAACCTGCTGCAATATTCCATATTCCTGAAGTTTGTCGAATATGGCAGTTCCAAAAGGAACAAGTCCCATTAAACCTTCAACCAGATTAATTGGAGTTCGCTCTACATCAACCTGTCGTAACGGATCGTAACCGATAATTACAGTGAAAAGGGTATAACCCGGAATATGTCTCGCCTCGTTGATAATCCAGTCCGGAACTAAATCGAGGAACGAACCCTGAATCATTTCTGGAGCAGGGGATATAGGCTCCTCTTTTTTTCTAATGGCAGCTCCCTGCTGTACCGTATGTGTTAATTCGTGAGCCAGTAAATGCTTGCCATCCTGCGACCCCGGATTGTATTTTCCTTCGTTAAAATAAATATTATTTCCGGTTGCAAACGCCTGCGCTCCCAATTGCTGGTTCATTTTTACAGCGGTGGAGTCATTGTGTATGCGGACATTGCTGAAATCGGCTCCAATACCGGATTCCATGTCGGTTTTTACTTTTCCCGATAATGGTGTACCACCGCCTTTACTGCTGTTTAAAGTACTTTCGAGATTCGAAGTATCAGAAGGATTTACATCTGCACTGGCGCTCATCTGCACTTCCTTTTCGTCTTCTTTGGCCTGGATTTCCTCTTCTTCCTTAGCCTGGATTTCTTCTTCTTTTTTCTTCTGTATTAATGGTTTTTGAGCAAGGTGTGCTTCTTTATTTTTTGGAGTTTCTGTTTTTACGGAATCCGTTTTATTTTGAGCTGTGTCTGCTTTTTCAACTGTATTTTTTTTCTGAATTTCTTCTTCTTTTTTCGATTGTACCAAAGATTTAGAAGTACCGGTTTTTTCCTTCGGTTTAGGAGATTCAGTTTTGTTTTGTACCGATTCTTCTTTCTCTAATTTTAATCGAATAACCGGAACCGTTTTCTCAGTTGCGGTTTCTTTTTGAACTTCTTTTTCAGTATTATTTTTTTTCTGGACTTCGTTTTTTTGTTTGTTTTGAATAACAGGCGAAGCAGGGAAAAAAGTTTCAGGTTTTGCAGCCTGCTTATTATGGACTACTTTTAGTTTTGGCTGAACACCCGGTGTAATTCCTTCTGCAGCAGCTTTATTTTGAACAGTAGGTGAGGCCGCAAAAAATGATTCAGGAGCTGTGTTTTTTTTATCTGAAACAACAGTATCGGCTACTTTGTCTGCTTCGGCTTCAAATTTATCATTTGATTTTCCAATATTGAGTTTTGCCTGCACACCAAAAAAAGAATCCCTCTCATTTCCTTTGTTATGAGGATTGAGGCTGCTTTTTCCGGCTGTACTTTTGGCAAAAACACTCATTTTATTGATTTTTCTTGTATGGTAATTAAATGTGTTTGATGAATTAAGTTTTGTAATTTCAGCAAATGCTCTTTATTATCAAGGTTTAAAAATGTATCTGTTAAAACATATAACGTATGTTCATGATCAATAACTTCGGTATAATACCAATCATTGATTGTATTGTCCAGATTTAAATTTTCTATTTGTTTTTTACCTAAAAAGTTAATCCACCAAAAACCGTTAGGAACTTGGCTAATGTTGATTTCATTGATTGAAAAATGAGAAGGTATATTAAAACGATTATCAGGGTCGAAATTTGGTTTAGGAAGAAAATCTATATACTCAAAAGGTAATTGCGACAAAATTTTATCATAGCTTCTTTGTGCAAAATATACCAGAAGTATTTCTTCATCTTCCGTGTAAGCATACATTCCGTTAAAGTTGATAAACAGACTTTTTAATAAATTCAGAAGAGGTTTTAAATCGGGTATTTTGGGAAAACTATGAATTAGTGCATTAAAAGAAAACCATAAACAATCATAGATTTCGTCTCCGCAAATTTCTTCAGTAAGAAATAGGTTAAAATCTTTAGTTTCATTGCTAAATACGGTTATATCTTTTTGTTTTTTAGTTAGATAAGTATGAATTTCATTTGAAGTAATTTCATTTTTGAAGTATTGATCTCCAAGATATTTTACATTTTTTTTCTCATAATTATGCTTTTCCAGCTCGTTTATTACGGCTAGAATTTTTTTTGATAATTCTAAATCAGATTCTTTCCTGCTTAGAATTTTGAAACGGATATATGTGAAATCTTCTTTTTTCATTATTCTGGAATGCTTAAAACCGGAGGATAACCTCCCCAGCGTGTATTAAGTAATAAAGCAACGTGACGATCCGGAATAGACCAGACGTGGAAAAAAGCACATCTTTGTGCGACAAAAACACCGAAATTTTTCTGAGCATCAAATCTTGCTAATGTGAGATCTCGCAGACTAATCATTGCAGGATTAAAGAACCAGCCAAAACCAACTTTAACTTCCCAAACAATTGTGTGATTGGTTTGTCCATCATAGTTAATAGCCGAAAATGGAGGGCCTGGCCATACATTAAAATCAAATGATCTGCCCGATACTTTTGTTGCATAGGCATCATGTCTGGCATGTCCTCCCAGTCTTGTAATTTCCCTGCTTTTGCACCCTGTTCTATCGTCATCTTCTTCTGGCTGTGGTGCCGGATCCGGTAATGGAATAATATCTGTTCTTGGATCCGTTTCTTCGTCTCCGCTTGTTCTCGGCGTTAGTCTTCTGGCTCTGCCTAAATAGTCTAAATATTCTCTTTGATTAGGAGATAAACGATTGACCCAATCATACTCTCTTGGAGATGCGTATGGACCTCCTGTTATAGGATTTAATTCATCCATCCAGCGAGGTGCGGTAGAGGTTGGCCATAATAAAATTGTAAAAAAAGCAACTGGCGGTGCAGCTTCGGCAGAAAACATTGCTATTCGGGTAAGTACAGAAGTTGCCTCTGCGCCTGCAGCAACTGTCGCTCCTCCTTCTGCAAGTGCAGCTCCACCTTCAATCACTGATGCTGAACCCCATCTTGCGGCGGCAGTTTCTAATGCAGTTGTACCTGTAGCTGCGGCTCCACTTGCTCCTGTTCCGGTTGCAGCTGCGGCAGACGGAGCGGTTAATCCGGCAAGTAGTGCAGGTGCGGCACTTGCCATTGAAGCAGCTTCTTCTTGTGTTACAGGAATTTGAGGTATTGTGGGAACATCATAAGGTAAATAAGGTGCGCTTAATAATCCCGCTGCTTCCCATTCAATAAGAGAACTTAACATGGTAGATATTCTGTGTTCAACTCTTGGTTGAGGAGCAGGTTCTGGGGGAACTTCTTGTCTTTGAAGTTTTGGTTTATTTCCTTGTTGTATAGTATGTGTTAACTCATGTGCCAAAAGATGTTTGCCCGATTGTGAGTTCGGATTGTATTTTCCTTCATTGAAATAAATATCATTTCCATTAGCAAAAGCCTGCGCTCCAATTTTTTGGCTCATTTGTACAGCATTTGCATCATTGTGAATTCGTACGTTACTGAAATCGGTACCGAAACCCGATTCCATTTCTGTTTTAGTATCTTTAGAAAGTCCCACGCCATTGCCTTTTGAACTATTCAGCTGACTCTCGAAATTAGAATTAACTGCTCTATCGGCCTCAGCTTCATCTCCTTCCTTTTTTTGAACATTTTCATCTTCACAATTGCATTTTTGAATGGGCTGCAATTGTACTACAGGCGTAATTGGTTCTGCCAGTGGTTTCTCCTGAATTTCATTTTCGTTGTTTTCTTTTTTATGAACATTTGGAACCTGATTTTTTTGTACAGTAGAAGAGGAGAAGAAAGGTTCTGTTGTTTTTTTTGAATTGTTTGATACTATTCTGTCAGCAGTTTTATCGGCTTCGACCTCATATTTATCATTCGATTTTCCAACATTTAGCTTTGCCTGAACGCCAAAAAAATCCTCACCCTTTCTTGAATTAAAGGGAGAAGATTCTGAAGCATTTGGTTTTGATCTTTGGTTGAATGCACCCATGACAACTATTATTTGAATTTTACATTACTGTCTGTGTTTTGTTCCTTTTCCGGTAAAAGCATTTTCGCCGCATGACTGCGGAGTAGCAATAATCATGTTGAAAGTATCAACTTTTAATGCTGTGAAATTGAAAGGAAATGTGCCTCCTATTCCGACAGACATTGGGCCTCTGACAACTGCCCCGTTAGAGTCTGTAATTGTCACACTATAAGTTGAACAAGGATTTTCATTTTTGTTTCTTTTTGTAGTCAGCGTAATAGAAAATGATTTGCAATCTTTTGTTGCTTTCAATGGTTCTATATGTGTTGGTTCTGATGAAAATTTGAATCGGTTGAATATGTCGCAGTCTTTTTTCTTTGGAGGTTTTTTATTTTTTCCTTTGTCTTTTCCAGCATAAATGTCGTCTAAGCGGCCAATTGTTTGTATGCCAACAACACCATCATAGGCCAAATCATTATCGGATTGGAAATTGAGAACTGCGGCTTTTGTTTCACTGCCATAATCACCATCAGCACCAAATTTTGGAAGACTATATCCTAAATCCAGCAAACCTGATTGCACTTTTTGTACCGGTTCGCCCTTTGATCCAACGGCGAGATAATCTAAATTATCATGCGCTTGTTCCAGTCTATATTCACCTTGAAAACGAGCAGCTTCTAAATCTTCAGAAGCACTTGCATTCGGATCAATTGATTTTTGGACGGCTCCGGTTTGCTGCACGGTGTGCGTTAATTCATGTGCCAGCAAATGTTTTCCTTCTTTTGAGCCCGGATTGTATTTTCCTTCATTAAAGTAAACATCATTTCCGTTGGTAAAAGCCTGAGCTCCCAATTCCTGACTCATTTGAACAGCACTGGAATCGGTGTGGATTTTTACATTGCTGAAATCGTTGCCAAAACCCGATTCCATTTCTCTTTTTGTTTTTTTATCTAAGCCCGTTCCGCCGCCTTTTGAACTGTCAAGTTTTCCTTCTAACTCATTGTTCTGAATTTCAGTTTCTGAATTTTGTGCTTTCTTTTGAACCGGTTTTTCCTCTTCTTTTTCCTCTTTTTTCTGAACCTTTTCTTCTTTCTCGCAATCGGTGCATTTTTTCTGTACCGTTTTGTCTTCTTCTTTTTTATCCGATTTTTTCTGAACTTTTTTATCTTCTTCCTTATCCGGTTTTTTTTGTACCGATTTATCTTCTTCCTTCATTTCTTTACTCTGAACCGTAGAAATGGTTTCTGAAACAGGTTTTTGCTGTACTTGTTCTTTTGACTGTAAAAGTCCGCCTGAAGACGGATTATGGTTCACTACTTTATCTGCCACATTATCTGCTTCGACCTCGTATTTATCTCCAACCGATCCGGTTTTTAGTTTTTTCTGAATTTTAGGTCCAAAAAAGACAGTAGTATTATCGGGAATGTTTCTTTTTCGTTGTTCAAATGCTCTCATAACAATATAATTTTACCATTGGGTGTAGATTAATTTTTGAATCCACGGAATTTTAACGATGCTGATATTCCACGGAATTTTTTCTAATAAAAGATCCTGCGTTTTTCGTTCAATTGTCAGTTTTGGATTCGATTCGCTCCAATCCAGTTTGCCTTCTCTTTGAAGAAATTCACTTCGTAAAACAGCTGTAGAAGTATTTTTTAAGGCAGACCAGTGATAAACCGCTGAGTCTAACATTTCTTCTGCGTGCTGTTTGTGTTTGTCATCAATTTTGATTTCTCTTTGGATGGATTGCTGCAGTGGGATTCCGCATAAAAACTTTTCAAAAAGCATCAGGTGTTCGTAATCATTTTCTCGTTTTGTAGCCGCATAATGCAAAATATGCGCTGCTAACTCTTTGTTTAAAAGCGTATTATTGTCATCTATTAAATCACAGCTTTTTAGCATCTCCTTTAAAAAGGGATGCAGAATGATCAAGCCTGCATTTTGTACATAACACGATTTAGAATCTATAGTACCATCTTCAATTATGGATTCTTCTTTTATTGGAAGTATTTCTGATTGAGGAGCGGTTTCCTCTTTTATTGTATCAGAATTGGCTGCTACAATTGACTTTTCTTTTTCAGAAACCAGATAATCCGTTTTCATTTTCATCAGCTCTTCAGTAGAAAAATCAAGAATTGCCAGTATTTTTATATTTTGGATATAATTTTCGAATGAGATTTTCTCGGATAAAAATTGAGATTCTTCTTTATAATAAAATTTAACGAGGCTAATTGGCTTTTTTTCTTTCCAAAAATCAAAAATCAATTGCCAGAAAGCAGTTTTAAAAGCGTGCGTTTTTTGATTCAGAAAATCGGTTAAATTATTTTTTGAAATGGTTTTTCGCTGTTTTTCTAAACCTAAAAAAGCCGAAATCAAAAGCATAATTTCAGGATTGGAAAACTGGTTTATGATTCGGTTTTGAACTTTTTTCTGCACCATTAATCTCCTGAATGGAATCCTGAAAACATCATTTTCAAATTGATCAGGACTGATTTTTTTGAAAAAATCAGCCTCATTTCCGTTCGAAATCCACCAAGGCATACTGCCATTTTCTATAAAATAAAGCAAGGTTTTTAAGTCTTTATCTTCGGGTGAAATTGTAAGAATTTCTAAGTCTCTTTTGTCTTCTTTTTTAGTGTTTTTTTGCAGTTCATTTAACGCTTTTTGAACCTCTTTTTCGATTTGGTTTTTGATGTCATTACTGGAAAAAGAAACATCGTTTTTCCCTATAATGGATTCAAGGTTGATTTCAATTTTTTCTATTTGAATAATCTGATTATCAATATTTTTAATTGAATTAAAATGTTTTTCAAAGATCGAAAGGACCTCATTCTGCACGAACATGGCAAGGTTGTTTTTGATAGAATTAGCCATCGCCATTGAGGGGGTATCTATCTCTAAAAAAACTTTTTGTATGCTATGTGAATTTTTATTCATTTTTATTTGTTTGTATAAATTTTTTTCCTACATTTGTATCTGACCGTGAAGGTTATACTGGGAAAAGATAGTTGTCGTAATTGATAGCAGCTCCCCATTAAAGCTTGAGATTTGCCAGTTTGGTATTTGTCTCAAGCTTTTTTATTTGGTGTCACCCGGTTTCTTTGGAGTTCTTTTAGTAACAGGCTTGGTTATTTTTTTGGTAATAGGGGATTTGGTTATTTTTTTTGTGTTAACCAAAACTCTCTTTTTTATACTTCCATCTTTAGAAAAACGATTTTGTTCTATCTTAATAAAGTTACCATTGGCAGGTTTATAGAAATAGAATTCTGCCTTTTTAGCGTATTTGGTAAATAACTCTTCAAAATCAGAAAGTTTTACGTTTCTGGTTGTATCAATATGAATCATGTATTTACTCACTTTATCCTCATTATGAATCTTTTTTCTTAAATTGATAAATAGCACTAATTCATCATTTGTGTCTTTACTGTTTTCGAGATAGTAATTGTACATTGTTGTATTGACATAGTTTCCGGTTGTCCAGTCACCGCCAATATAAATGTCATTATAATGATCGTCTATTCGAACAATTTCCTGGGCAATATTCAACAACTCGTCTGCAACGGTTGTATCTTCATATTGACCATTATTATAAGTAACCGGAATGCTGTAGAAATCATCAAAAATTTTCGGGAATCTTATCAGTGATTGTGTGCGTTTATGGAATCGCAACTCGCTTCTTAAATATTCGAATTTATCCCAATCATCATTAAAACGTCCAAAATTGTCATCATCCTTATTAATAGGATCGTAATGGGCATGGATTTTTTTATAAATCTCGGCTTTATGCGAATTCATAATGGCGCAGGTTATTTTATTTGAAGAATAAACTTTACCATTTTTGGTCACTCCGTTTTGTGTAAACGTATAAGTAGGAGCAGTTCTGGAAAGTGTAATGTCTTGAATTTCAAATTCAAACGTGTCTTTTTCAAGACGCATAATTCTAAGTTTTTTCTCTTCTTCAATAAAATCAAATAAAAGACCTGTAGGAAACCTGTTGTTGAGTGTTTCCATTACCACATGCAAACGACGGGCAAGAAGCTGATCCAACGGAATATCTATTAAAACTCTGTCGGTGATTAAATTAACGCCATTTATGGTATATTTTTTTACACTTAGTTTGTAATGAGTTGGCAAATCAACTTTGTCGCTTCTGCTTCCTCTTAAACTTCTGGATAAATTATTGATATATCGAAGCGAACTAATCCATGGGTATAAACAGCCCATGATCGTGCAGCAGCCCAATCCGCTGTCTGGATTTATTTTTCCATCAATAGCAAAATCAGTTATCAATGTAGTTCCTGATTTCAGGAGTAATAAAGTACCTCCTTTTTTGACCCCGGCTTTATGCTCAAAGGAATAATTGGTATTGAATAAGATTTTTAAATCGGCAGCATTTTCAATAACATCCATAATATAAAAATCAAAATCCAGTCCGAATTCTATTCTCTTTGCGATTAAAAATGCTTTTACATCGTCAACGTTGCCGTTTAGATAACCTTCAATTCGGTAAAAATCATGATCGTCTATACAAAATCCCAACGGAGTTTTGATATAATCACTATTGAGCAGATTTGTGGTGTGATAGCTAAAATTGGCCAGATGGTTATAAAGACTGCTTTTTTCAAAATCCCAGGCATGGAGTAAATTATCATCGACATTATAGTAATACGGAACTGATTTTGCACCTAATTTGCCCATTGCTTTTGAAGGCGTAATTTTAATGCCGTTGGCTGTTGTTTGATAATTATCTAAAATGCCTTTGAGTCTTCTCATCAAAGAATCAAAATGGCTGAATGTTTTATTGTGGTCTAAAGCTGGTGCTTTGTAAAATTGATGTCTGTAATTTTTAAAACGATTATTGTCTTCTACTAATCCCAATAACAAATGTTTTGGAAATGAACCAATGGGCGGATTACATTCTGTTTTTAGCTGCAAAAAAAGGTCTTTTAGTTCTTTGTAAGTTGCCAGAATATCTTTTAATAAATCGTATCGGTAATGAATATCTGCCGGAATATTGTTTGGGTCAATGGTAAACAATGTAGTAAAGCGGGCACTGATGGCGGCAAGTTGTGTCGTATAGCCAAAGGGTATAAGGACAGTGGTTAAATTGGCAAGTAACTCGGATTGAAATGTAACATCATTGACAACAGTGCTAAAAAGCTGCTTGATTTTATTGGCAGTTGAGGTATTGTTAAATGTTGGAATTACTTTTTTTATGCCCAATTCGTCAAGCATGCTGTATTTGTCAAAAACATCATATTTACTATAAAGAGGATCTCTTTGCGGAGTACTGCTTTTGCCAATAATACTATTGGCAGTTGTCTGACTTACTACAAGTACACGTAGGTTGAAAACTTCTTCACCGCCTTTGTTAGAACAATCCGTTTCATCACATAAAGTGGCATTTTTAGTATAATTTTCAAGGTAAAGAAGAACAACATGGTTTTTTAGATTCGCAAAACTAGTCAATAAAGATTCGCCGGTTTCTAAAGCGCCTGTTTTTTCAGGCAGTAATTCCCACATTGGTAACATTGCGCTGCCGTTTTTAAAATGGGGATAGTCACCTTTATCCGTATCAAAAACTTTATAGGTTTTATAATCAATTTTTGAGAGATCAATCCTGAACAATTTTTGTTTTACATCTTTTGCTTTTTGTACATCAGCAATTGTAGAGGCTTTGGCTGATAATTTTATTAAATCACCATCAGTTGTAATTCCGTTTCCCTGAGATATGGTTACGGTAGAATAGCCTGGATTTGCTGAAACCTGAAGGCCGCAAACAATTCCTGTACCGGTAAGAAAGACTCTGTTCAGTCGATTTTGGTCATCAAAATAATCAATAGTCTCGTTAAGCTGAAAGTGTGTTAACACCTGATCTGCTACATAACTATGATATTGTCCTGTAATGGTGGTAAGTTTTGCTGCCATGACCTTGTATTTTTATATTGTTCCTAAATTTGTTCTTCCTAATACTATTTTTCCTGAAATATCTTCTTCTTCATCTACACAATTGTATAATGTGCCGGTAGGATAAACAGAGTTTAATTTTGATAATGACCTGATGAATTCTGGTAAAGCATCTTGTTTATTTTGCGTTTTATCCGTCAGGAATTTTTTGAAATCTTCTTCAAAATCGAGTAAGTCATTATCTTTTGGGGTAATCTGATCTTTTCGGTAACCAATCCAGCAGATTTTGCCCAAAATATGCGATGGGATTTCCTGCCGAATTACATCTTCGGCAAAATTTCTAAAATCAACATCGGCAAAACGATACGTATATCCCGGTAAAACCACACTGATTTTAAACGAATACGGATTTGGGATACAACAACCATCTGAGCAGTCGTCTGCACATATTGGCATGTAATAACTTGCATCGATTACTTCGTTTGGATTGGGAACCAGCAGAATATGTTCTACCAGAAAAACACCTTCATCGCTAAATTCTTCTTTAAAGAAAATAAGCAAATCAAGCATTGCGGTTTTTACTTCTTCCAGTGTGGCATAAAGCTCGTATTGTCGTGCAATAATTCTGTCCGGATTGCTGATATCATCCACAAATTCCGGATTTACGATGTGAAATGAATATTGATGCGTGTCAGACTCAATTACTTCAAAAGTGTTGATAACAGTGTCTTTAAAAGGGATTGCGTTGTCTCTGTTTTCCAAAAGTTTTTTAAATGCCTGTTCAATTTGCTTTTCGCTGGTTTCGTAAATTTTCAGGATCGAAAAATACATTTCCTTAATCGCAGTCAATTGATTTTCATAATCTTCGGTTGCGGTTAAGATAATTTCACTGGCATTGTTTCTGATTCTCCATCTAAAAAGATTGGGAATCACGCCCGGACTCGGATCATAAAGCTGTACAAACAAACCGGAAATATCTTTTCTTTTGATTCCTCTTTTGCCCGTAACCGGATTTTTATCGCCTTTAATTCCTAACAAACCGGCAATTCGGTTTTCTAATCCGGTCACATTAAAAGTGTTCCATAAATTAGAAATCGGCTGGTTAAAATAATTAAACCCGCTGCCGCGTTTGCCGCTTATCGTATCGTAATTGATTAAAAATTCGGATTTATTTTGGAGTACGATTTCATCAGAAGATGCGCCGTACAAGGATTTCATCAGGAAAGCATATTCTGCAAAACGCTCTGCAAAACGAGCAATAAGGTGATCTTTTATCTGGTTTTGTCTTTTAACAGAATCGTCGAGATCACTAAAAAGCAATTCGTTGAGTTTTTTTTCATTTGCTGACAAATACGTCTCATTTACGATTTCTTCAAAACCCGTCATATCTTTAATAGCCTGAGTAAAATAAGTAGTTTCCTTATCACCGTTGATAGAAAGCAATTCTTTTACGGTACTCAAATGCTTGAAATAACTCGCCAGAATTTGATCAAAAAACAGCAAATATCCTTTTAATTGTTTGGCTTTGGCTTTTCGTTCTTCGCTGGCAGATTCTGAAAGTCCAATTTCACCAATACCATAATTTTCTGGAAAATTGTTGGTAATACTGGTATAGAAATCAGATGCCGTAATTTTGCCTTGCGGTATTGACAGCTCCTTGTTTTTAGCTGCATTTAACTGCGAATAGGCAAGGTCTTCTTTTAACTCTTCCAGATATTTTTTTGCTTTTACTTTGTTGACTGTAACGGGCAAAACACCTTTGCTAAAGTTCAGCGTGCTTTTTTGGCAAAGACTTGGTTTTTTGTTGGCCGGAATGCAGATGTTCCAAACACTTCCTTCTGTTTCAATGGCTTCGCAATTATTCAGTGCAATGTCTTTGATGACACTTACGCCTTGTATATTCATGATAATCTGCATAATATCAGAAAGACGGACTTCGGTTCTTAATGATGAATTTTCTAATTCTGCAGTATCTATAAATCCCCTTTCTAAAAGCGGCCCTTCAAAAATCTCGTCGCTTGAATACCCTTTCTCAAACATTTCGGCCAGCGAATAATAAGTGACGCCCGGCGACAGGTATTTTTCAAGCTCAAAAGTGATTAAAGCATGAATATATTCTTCGTTGGCTTCCGGCTCAAGTTCAATTAAGGCACAAACGGCAATGGGCTGAATTTCTATTTCTTTAATTTCTAAAATATCTTCGCAAAGGTTTCTGTTGGCGTGAAATTTTTCGCTTATTTTAGTTTTTAGCAGGTTTTTCTCTGCGACGGTAATTTCTTCAAAATCAACTAATATGTTATAGTATCCTTTAATTTTAGATTCTTTAATGAAAATATCCGGAGTGCCGGTAAAATCTTCTTTTTTGAGTGAAATTTTAGCCTCTTTGCAATTGACAAATAAGTTTTTGGTGGTTTTTTGAAGCCAGCAGTTTTTGATGTTTGGATCAATATCAATTAAAATTTTTCGGTAATCAGGAGCCGTAACAGCCTGCATGGGTAAAATTTCAGAGGCGGCAAAAAACTGTTCCTCAACTGGGGTCGAATTATTGCTTAACAGATCTTCGATAGGCAGATTGATTCTCATGCCCAGATCGGTAATGGCATAACAAAGCACTTCCAGAATCGTAATTCCGGGATCGTGTGTGTTGTAGTCCGTCCAAAACTGGCTTCCTAACGATTCAATGTACTCGATTCCTTTTTTGCGAAGGAAGTCAAAACTCATGTCATCATTAGAACTGACATTTTTTGGGATGCTGATATGTTGGTTTATAGCTGACATTCTTCTTGTGGTTCTATGGTTTTAACAGTGCATTGTGTGACATTGGTGCTGATTACATGATTTTTTGCCGAAACTAAAATCGATTTTGGATTAGACGGAACGGCAGTTTTTTCAGCCAGGGCTCCATCTTTTTTTAGTGTTACATCTTGCAGATAATCTACATAACCTAATTTTTCGATGTAATTAATAAGGACACTGGAGTGAATCGTAACTCCAAATTTGATGGGAACATTTTTGTCCAGCGCCCAGGGCGATAAAAATTTGATAATATCGGCATTGAGTTGCTGTATGTAGAAATTTTCATCAAAACCCGGTTTGAATTTTACTTTTAAATCAACCGTAACTTCTTCATAATGTGGGTTTATTACATATGTGGTTACATGCATTGAGTTTAGTTGGTCAATATGCTTTTTGACTTTGTTGAGCGTTGCAGTACTTACTCTTGGCTGAAAAATATCGAATACGTTTTTGTTTACCGTGTCCGGAATTACCACCAGCGTTACATTTCCTGGTGATTGATACGAGCAGTCGCAGGTATGGTTTAAGCATTTTACTTTATACAATTCCGGAAACTTTTGCAATACAATGTGTTCGTAATCCCACATGGTAACCGCTCTGTTTTTGTGTCGAAGACGTTCGCTGATTCGTTTGTAATAATCTTCGTTTGATTCTTCCGGTTTATAATCAAAACTGCTGTAAGGCTGCGTAACCGATTTTACATTGCTGAGTCTTTGGAGTAGTTTTGAAATCGTTCCGGCTGGTAATCCGGTTTTTAGATGTGCTAAATCATTGGCATTATCCTGAAAAGTGGACAAAACAGCCTGTGAATGAATGCCGGTTATTTTGCAGACTACATCAAATTTTTTATGCATTTTGGCTTTAAGCCAGATATAATTTTTAGGAAGCCTGGTGTTGTTTTGTGTCGCCTCTTTTGGTAAACTGAATTTCAGGATTCCGGATTGTAATAAGTTATCGGTTTCATTCAGCAAAATGTCTGAATGGTTCAGAATACGCCATTCGTTATTGCCCAGAACAGACCATTCTATTTTTTGTTTTCCGGTAAAGGATGGTGTTTCGGGATTTTCGCTTCCTTCCAATACCTGAAAAAGTAATGTGATTTGCTGTAATTCCTGTACATTTTCAAGACCAATAAACAATTCTCCGCCTTTGCAGTAAGTAGGGAACAAATAAGAGTTTTGATCTTCTGCATAATCTAAAACAGATTTTAGATAACTGTGTTCCTCTGTATATCCAAAAGGATGAATGTGGAATAATTTTGCTTCGTTTTGACTATAAATAGCTTCGAATGTTTCCGTTCCGGTTTTTGAAAATTTAGTTGTTTCAGAAGCAGTATAACTGAACACAAGATTTTCAGCCAGCGGTGTGTAAGGCTGATTTGGAATGACCACATTATCATCGTCTGTAGAAAGTGCTAAAGCATAAATTTTGGGATATACACTATGTAAAAAAGAGTTTGTTAGTGTTAGTTTTAACTGGCCGTTTTTCTCTGTGGCATAATTAGAATTGACTACATTTAATGTTGTTTTAAACGGACTTGCAGCCGTAAATAAAGTTACAGCACTTCCGTAATTCTGCCAGATATTATTCGATAAAATTGCAGGCTGATATTGAAAATAACTATTGGCGGTTACTATTCCGCCGGCATTTTCAAAATTATTAGAAGAATTCAGTACACTGGTTTTAAATGCACCTACACTAATCGTATTTAATGCAGTCGTTTTGTACGCTTTGTAATGTTCTACAAAATCTGCCGGAGTATTTTTCCAAAGTACATCAACGTTTATATTTTCCCAGTTTTTAGAAAAAGCTTCGTTGTATTTGATAAGAAAATTAGACCCGGCAACAGGTTGTGGAGAAAATGCGAAAAACGGTTTTGCAGCGTTGATACTTCCGTTGTCATTTTCTAAAATGACACTCTTAATATTTTGAACATCAATATTGATGGTGATGTTTTCTAATTTATTTTGGGCTAATAATTTATAAAAATCATAACCGTCATTTTTTGCCAGATCCAGATTGAATTTTGCCACAGGCAGATTGGTAGCGAATTCATCACCGTAAACTTTAGGATCATAAGCCGTAACAGCGTCTGCATTTTCATCTAACAGAAAAGTAATTTTCATGGTTTTTCCGGTAACGGAAGTTGTGTAAGTGCTACCCGATTTTATCGTTAATGAGGGTGAAATTTCAGCAACTTCCAGCCATTTTTTGGCTGTGGTTACCTGAAGGCTCAAACATTCTATAATCATTGCAGGCGTTATCGTCGTAATGTCATTCTCAAAAGTAAAACTCATTTGAATGCTTCGTTTTCCTTCTGCTAAAGACAGAATAGGAGAGGCAACTGCAAAACCTAAAGCGGCATCTGATAATTGTGGTAATACGGGAGTTTTTTCGACATACCCAAAAGGCCACCATTGTGTATTGTTTTTATCCGGAAAAGCTTCGCCCAAACCGCCGTAAGAATTAGCAATAGGACTTGCGACTATTTTTTTGGTATCGATGTCGTTGTAAATATTTTTCAATGAAGAAACGACTGTTTTATTGGCAATCAATTCATTGTCTGAATGGTAATTTCTAGGTTTACCCAAAGCATCTTTTCCGCCGTCAAAACCGGTTTTGGTTTCAATTTTTTCCTGAACCGCATTTTTGGCCAATTCAAAAATCAGATAGACTTTATCAGGCGTAGCGGGCAGTTTATCAATATGTAAAATTTGTTTATAATAAAAATCCAGATGACGTTTGGTAAGGGCATTGTATCTTTTTTTACTGTTTTCCAGCAGCATTAAAAAAGTAAGGAACAAAGTTAAATGCGGTGTAATGGCATACTCCTTTTTATTTTCTGCAATCAGATCGGTTAATTCTTTTTTAATGCGGTCTAATTTTAATTGATTTTCTATAGATGGTTTTTCGCCATTCCATTTAAAAAAATCAAAAAAAGGTTTCCAGTCTCCGGATGGCGTTTGTGGATTTGAGGTTTCAAAATAATTTATGTATTCAGAAAAATTATGTGCAAATAAAACCCAGTCAGTCAGTTCAAAATCATTAAGACGAATGTTTTCAGGTTGTAACGCGTTGAGATAGCGTTGCTTTTGGTCGCTGCCATTAGAAGTCAAAACACTCAATATTGTATTACAATTACTCATCTTTTAATAATTTATAAATTGGTTCCTTCTTGTTGGTAAAATGGATAAACCATATTTATTCTCGAATTGGTGGCACGTACTTTAAAATCAATCAGTACTAATAATTCGCCGCTCAAATCGTCTCCTTTTGTAATGTCAATTTTTTCAACGTCAATTCTGGGTTCGTGATACAGAATAGCCGTTTTAATCAATTCAGAAACAAACGTTTTTAAAGTTCTGTTCAATGGATTAAACAAGAGTTCGTCCATATTACAGCCGTATTTGGGCTGCATAATACGCTCGCCAATTTTAGTCGAAAGCAAAATCTCCAGACTGCTTTTAATGTCGCTTTCATCCTTAAGCATTGTCACCTCTTTTGTGTTTGCTTTAAACTCAGGAGGAAAACTCCATCCTATACCTAAAAAATCTTGTTCTGTTTCCATAACTAACCAATTAATACAGTTGGTAATCCGGCTACTATTGTACCGCCGTGTGCGGTTGAATCGCCCATGCGTGCGGCAGGTTTGCCTCCAATTAAAACCGTTGATGAACCTGCAATAATGCTGTCAGGCGGACCTGTGCATGTGGCCATATCGCCTACGCATGCAGCGGGCATTCCGCCAATTAAAACAGTTGGTGCGCCCGCGGGTAAAATTGGGCCGCCCACATGCGGAACCGTTCCGGTAACCATTGGACAAACGTGCATATCGGTAATTCTGGCGGCTGGTGCTCCCATAATTTTAATTTATTTGTACAATACTTCCTTTTAAGACGGCTGTGGCTCCGGAGGACATTTCTACGCCCGCACTTCCTTCTGCCTTAAATTGCGCACTGGCATTTATCGAAACATTTGTCCCTTCGATTTTTACATCTCCGGTGGCTTTGAATTCAATATTTCCGGCACTTTCCATTTTTATTCCGTTGCTGTCGATTGTGATTACATTCGAGTTTTCATCTTCAATTTTGATGATACCCTGATCTTCATCGAGTGTTATTTTTTTTCCGGCTGGAGTTACAATTGCGATTGATTTTTTTTCATCATCAAACAAAACTTTCATTTCGCTTCGGGTTACAATACCTTTTTGATGATTGTCATCAGAAGCCGTAATTGGAGCCGGTTTTCCGCTGCTGTGAAGCATTCCTAAAACAATGGCGTTATTTGGATCTTCATTGATGAAGCCGATAATTACTTCGTCTTCAATTTCTGGTCTGAAAAAAACACCTCTTTTGTCTCCCGCATCAGGCGAAGCTACGCGGCACCAAATGCCTTGTTCGTCATTATTGATAATGGGGATTTTTACTAAAATTCGGTCTTCGCCGTTTGGATCTTCTTCGAGCTGCGTAACGATTCCCACATGAAGCCCTTTTATCGCGGGAATAATTCCAGAGCCAGTTGGTGTATGAATGTCAAATGTTTCAGAAAACCATTCGGGATTTAATCCAAATTGCGCATCAATCGTCCAGTTTCCTTCGGCCAATTCGTGAAAAACGCCTGTGATATAGGCATTTCCATTAAATCGGTCGCCTACGCCTTCGAGCTTAATTATGGTATTTGGTTTTACTGCCGGAATACCTTGAAATTTGACTCTTCCGCGAATTTTGGATAATTGCTGAAACAGTAATTTAGAATCGGCCCAATCCTGAAGCTCTACTTCGGTAATAGTTCCGCCGTGACGTAATTCAAGATTTTCATGATCGATAATTTTTGACAAATCAGAAACAGAAAGATTACCGTTCAGGCTTACGGCCGGATCGCTGGCTTCAATTTCTACTACTTCCTGATCAGTGTAATTCCAACTGTACGAAGACACTTTTGCAAATTGATTACGGGCATCAATTTCGGCATCAAAATCAAGTAAAGAGGAACCAAAAGTAACCGTTTCAACAGGCGAGGAGCCAACATTGGGTTTGCTGATAGTGATTTTTCCATTCTCCACAAAACAAAGTTTTCCGCTGGCCTGTGCTCTTGAAACTATAAAATCCCAATCAGACGTATTATACTGAACCAGTTCTTTGTGGGTGAAATTGGTCGCTTCGACATCTTTATCCAATCCGTATGCAGCAATAATTTCTTCAAATGCTTCACTGTCTTTTACATCATAAAAATATTTGCTCTTTCTGCCAATGGTCAGTTTTACTGCTTCGTCTTTACATTCGATAATCAGTAAAGAAGCGCTGCTTTTTATTTTGATCGAATGCTTGATGATAATTCCTTTGTAAATGGTTGCTTCATCGTTGTGATAGCCCGCACTTATTTCAATTTTTTTCCCCGGAATCAATAAATCTTCATTACTCAGTTTAAAATCTCTTTCAGAAGCTTCACCATCTACCAGAACAATTTGAGCCATAGGAATCCTGTTGACTTCATTTTGTACCACAACACTTTTTACCTGATAGGTTTTAGATAATTCTGTTCCTTCAATTAAAATTTTAAGTGTTACTAAATCGGCACTTTTACTGGTTTGTATGACTCCGCTGTTGTTCATCAGGATTGTTTTTGTAAGGGTGGAAAAAATAGTTTTTGTCCCGTTTTTAATTTTCTGAAATTCACAATGTTATTGACTCTGGCCACTTCCAGATAATACTTAGAATCGCCGTAAATGTGATACGACATTAAGGGCAGTGTATCGCCTTCCTTAACGGTTCTGTAATGTGTTAAATCGGGCGATTTGTTATTTTCTTTTGCTGCTCTTAAATTGTCTTCAACAAAACCCTGAAATTTTGCTTTTGCCACTGCTCTTATCGGAGTTCCGTCTGGTTTAAAGAGTTTGAATTCTACATCCATTTCGGTCAAAGCACCTTTAAAGAGCAATGTTCCCCAGGAAATGATGAGGTAATTGGGCTTGTGTTCGTCTCCATTGTAATCCAAAATAACTTTTTTGAATTTCTCAATGTCATCGATAATGCCATCGTCTGAACCTGCAAAGCCGTTAATTACTCCTGATCGGTCAAAAACAAAATCAAGCTCCAGGTTTTCAGGTAATTTTTTATTAAACCTTGGAGAAACGGTACTCGTTCCCGATGCCTGCGTTTCATCTGTTTCAATTTTATAGTGATAGGTATATTTCTCCGGATTTATAAGCGTAGAAAATTTACCATCAGCAATCTTGTTGTTGAATTCCGGGTCACTATAGGCAGTAACTTTTAGTTTTTCTAATTCTCCAGGCATGACTAGCGTTCTTTTTTACGTTCGATGATTTTCATTACTTGCTCTACACATTCCGCTACCGGATCTTCATCCTTGCTTTTTGCAGTACTTTTAGAAGCCGGTGGCTTTGATCCTTCGTTCACGTTTATTTTAATGTGAAGCTCTTTTATTTCTATGGGCATGACTAACTTTTAATTAAGGTGAAATAATTGTAGGTCAGCTCTACGTTTTCAATAACGAGCTTACTTTCTTCGGCATTAAAATCTTCAACTGCCCATTTTACAGGGTAGGCGTGAACCACGTTCCAGGAAACCAAAGGCTGATGCTGCTGATTGAGCAGTTTAACAGTCAGGTTTACAGGTTTGAAAGAAAAGTTTTCGATCGCATCCCGGCACCAGTTAATCACAACAGAATCAATCAGGATTCCTCTTTTTAAAGTCAGGTTTGGATATTTTGTCTTTACCGGAAGTTTGTGCTTGAATCTGTTTTCTCCACCTTCGGCAATTTCTTCGGTTTCGATGTCAACAGACAAACCGGAAACCGATTGAAACTGATGGTCTTTTTCTTTCGAGCCAAGACCTTCAAATTCAACTAAAAAATGAAAACCGACAGGTGGGTAATAGTTAGCCATGACTAGTCATTTTGAATAGATAAACCTTCGTGAACCAGTTCCATAGATTCGATCGCAACTTCATTTCCATCGGCTTTTAAATCAGTCGATTGAATTTTGGTAGGCCATGCATTTTTTACTTTCCAGGTAATCACAGGTTCGTGATCCTCGTTGAGTAATTTGATGGTAATGTCCCTTCTTTCTATGGTGTTTAGTTTTACTGTATTCCACCAGGTGTAATACTCATTATCGCTTGCAAACGTTCCTCTTTTTAATGTGATGTTAGAGAATTTCTGCATGCCTGGCATTTTGATCTTGCTGTATTCGGGACTTGCTCCCTGACGGTATTCAATGACTTCAGTTTCTACATCTAATCCGGAAACTTCTGTAAACCCTATTTTTGTTCCTTTCCAGTCAACTGAAAAATGGAACTTTGGTAGTGGATAACTCATGATCTATATTTTTTTATGTTGATATATTAATTAAGATTCCTGCATTTTGTGAGAGAAACGTAAAATGATAAATTCTGCCGGACGAACGACTGCCATTCCGATTTCGATAATCATATTGCCGTCTAAAATATCTATAGCCGACATGGTTTGTCCAAGTCCGACTCTAACATAAAATGCCTGTTCTGGTTTTGCCCCGGCCAGTGCTCCGGCTCTCCATTGCAGAATGAGGAAATTCTCAATCATCGCTCTTACTCTTATCCAGGTATTGGCATCGTTAGGTTCAAAAACAAACTGCTCTGTCGCTTTTTTAATAGATTCTTCGGCCATATTAAAGAAGCGGCGAACCGGAATGTAACGCCATTCGCTATCGTTACCAGCTAAGGTTCTTGACCCCCAAACCAAGGTTCCTTTGCCGGTAAAACTTCTGATAGCATTTATGGATTTACCTGCTGTAGTATCAACATTTAAGTTATCCTGATCGCCGTTTGTTATTTTCAGAGATGGTTTGATGACATAGTTTAAGCCTACGTTAGCCGGTGCTTTCCATACGCCGCGGTCACTGTCTACTCTCGCATAGACTCCAGCCAATGCCGAACTGGGCGGTAATGTAACAGGAAGACCTGCGATTTCAGACTTAATGATATTGTATGATGCATTTTCTAAAGGTTCAATATCAGCCAGAAATCTGCCGTTCATTGCGCCATTATTCACATCTACTCCGGAAACATTTACAGTTGAGACTGCTGCGATTATGGCACCAACTTGCGCAGACATATTTAAAAATACATCGGGAGTGATGGCAAGCGTATTATCAGGTAATCCTAAAACAGGAGTATAGTTTAATAGTTTTTTGACTTCGGTAATAATGTTTGTCGCATTTGTTTTTACTAAGCTTAATACTTTTGCATTAGTATCGGCGTTTTTGATTTTTGCAGTAAGATCGATGATATTTTTTAAGACACTTTCAATTTTATTGGCCCCTTCAAACCCGCCTGTAAAAGCGGCAAGTGCTACAATGATGTTATCATCTGCCGTAGATAATTCTTCTACAGATGCAATAGCTGAGTTGGCTGCATTTTTAACCTTTTTCTTGATTTCAACCAAATTATTTAGCTGCACAATCAGGGCGTCCAATAAAGTTGTGAAAGCAGGAATTGTTTTTGCTACTGTAAAATCAGGATTGTTATTATTATAGCCTGCAGGGTCCTGGGTATATTTTAAAATAGATGGAATGGCACCCACTATGTTATCATTTGTTGCATCGGCATCGGCAGAATCACTTATAGTTCTTAAAGCTGATATAATTGGAGTTAGCGCATTACTGGCATCATTAAGTTCTCCAAGAGCTATTGGCACAGCATCTTTTTTATATGAGATATGATTAATTAAGATGGAGTTTTCATCATATTTATAATCCAGAATAGTTTTTAAATAAGGAAAATATACCGCTCCATATTTTAAATAATCTTTTTCCTGATTTAGTTTAAGTCTGATTTCATCTATTGGTGAAACAAGATCAGTATCGTCATTTTCATATTCTACATCCCGATAGGTGTCTATAATGGCGAATCGGTCCTGCATATCATGACACTGTGTTAACGCACTTTTGTATAATTCATAGAAGTCATTGTCACTGGCTAATCCTGTAGCATCCGGAAACAGGATAAGTGTAGGCTCATCTTCACTTCTTAATAAATCAAGGCCATCCTTTAAATCTGAAAAAGAGATCAGGTTTAGATTGCTGTTTTCGTCTTCATAAGTGTTTACGGAAACAATATAACATGGTCCGCCGCCATTTGCAAAGTACATTTGTAATGCATAATACATCAAAAAAGTGCTGGGAGAACTGGGCTGGTTTACTACAATATCTCGTTGTAATTTGCCGCCAATTTCTACATCGGTTATATTTACGGATATAGTCTTTTCGGGATAGGCTGAACCAAAATAGTTTTCATAATCAAGTAAAGAGGTGATTCTTGTCGGATCATTAATTAAATCACCTGCAGTTTTCTTTGTTGCTTTTTCGGTATAGCCAATAAAAGCGGGAATCGCTGTTTCTACCTGGGCAACAGAAGGAGGAAACTTTACGATTTCCTCAATATATACTCCAGGCGTTTTGTAATTTGTTGCCATAATTGATTGTTTTTTAATTATTTAAATAAATATTTCAGAATAGTAGTCACTACTGATTTTTGTTATTGATTTCACCGATGGATTTGGATATTGACTGTCTGGTGGCTGTGCAGGCGTAAAATCGGTAAGTGGGTCAATTTCAACAAAACCAGAGCGTGTGAGTGGTTTTGCTGTGTTGGTTTTAATTTCGGTTCCTGCTTTCCGGTTAATATATTTCCAAAGTGTCTTTCGATTGTCAAAATGAATTTTAAAATTCGGGCTTATTATTTCGCCCAAATTGGTCACAATGTTTCCGGCACTATTATCGCCCTGAAGATTTAGAGAAATAAGCCCAAATACATTTTGTTTTTCTGATGATTGAAGTGTCGAAATTGAATTGGCAGTGGTTTCTTCGGATACTAAAAAATCATCTGAAATTAATTTGTTGTCATTTATTTTTGGAAGATATTCAAATGAAACCGGTTCAGTTAACGGTCTGACGTTGCTAAAAAGAAAAACCTGATTAAGGGCAAAGTCGAGAGCGGTATAATTTTCAAATTGATAATCCTTGATTTTGATCAGAAATTTTAAGTTTAAATCAACTGGAATTTTTATAAAAGGTTCAGTTTCATTTGTTTCTTTCACTTTAATGTATATTCTAAAACCCGTTTTGGTTTTTTTGAATACCATTTTGTAATTTTTGAGCTCATTATAGGTTTCCAAAGTTGGCGTTATAGCTGTAAAGGCATCGGTATTAAAATGTTGCAGCATTTTTTCTTTATCGGCAGCTGACATATCTGCAAAAGTTTCTTCGGCATTATTCAAAAAATAATTATGAAGAAGCGTTACTTCAAATAGCAATCCGTATGTGATAGAAAAACTCATGACTGCTCTTTTGTTTTGGTTACACCTTTAACTTTGCTGATTAGTTGTCCTTCTGCCTGAGCAATATTGCGCTCAATTTGTATCATGCTCACTTTGTATAAAGCTGATGGAAGCTGCTTGCCGCCCAATGTTCCCCAGATATAATTCAACTCTTCAAAAGTGGGAGTGTAGAGTTCCACTGTGAATCTAAAATTGTCAACATTGCTCATGGCAATATTGTTTCGGTTATAAATAGTATTGGCCTGGGTAAAAAGTCTTTTCCCCTGAAAAAATTCAATGATTTTTGAAATATCCTTAAGTGAATTGACATAATTATCTCTGTTGGCGCTAAAAAGGATATACAGGTTTAAATTGACGATGCTGTTTTTGTAAATTGTTTTAGCATTTTCAATAGTATGATTGGGAAAGTTTTTTAAAGTAGCTTCTTCATCTAAATTGATTACCGTAAGTGCCACAGCATTTTTTAACGCGTCGCCTATATCTTCATTTTGGGATTCTAAAAAAGCAATATTTTCAGGGACAACAGATTTGTCCAGCCCAATTTCGTCGAGATAGTTATTTACTTGTTCTGCAATTATTTGAATAACTTCAAAAATCATCTTATAATAAGTTTTTAAGGTCCTGCATTAATAAAATTCTGAGATTAGCAGTCATAAACGAGATTGTCATGACCAAAAGGAATAGATTCTACGGCGTAGATTAAAAAAAGAAGAACTTTTCTACTTAAGCTTAAAGTAAAAATGAAGGCTTCTTTACTGGTGCAAGGTAGATAAACCTAAGGCTATAATAAAAGGGGAAAAAGCCCCTTTTTTATCCGTATTTTTGCGGTTAAATTATTGATTATAAATACCTTGTGTGTGTTTTTGCAGTTTGCTTTATTTTGTCGAAAAAGAAATTTAGAAGGTATAAAAAGCATTTAGTTTTTTAAGGATGAAATCTAAAAATAATGGGTTTTTTGAGTAAGACAGAGACAAAAAAAGACAGATAATAATAGTAAATTTGCCTGATCAACTGCTAATTTCTGCATCACAAACAAATGACTATAAAACAACTAATCGGTACTTATTCTATTTCGGGAAGTAATCAGGAAGAAGGGAACGAAATAAACTATAAAGGAATTTTGACTTTATCTTTGGACGGGAATAACCGGATCATTGCCCGTTGGCTGATTAATGATTCGCAGGAGCAAATAGGCCATGGATTCTTTAAAGATAATATTTTGGTCATTAATTTTAGTTACAAAGGAGAAGACCATAAAACCTATAAAGGAGTTGCGGTTTACCGCTGTATTACAAAAGATGTCCTGAATGGATTTTGGTCAGAAAAACACGGAAATCCTCTCTATCTGGGAACAGAACATTGCTTAAGAATAGAAAGTACAGAACGGCTGAATTAAAGTATTCGGCCCTGTTTTCTATCATTATATTTTTCGAAACAATTCTGAAATTTCAACATCCAAAGCCTTACGGATTCTCATTAGTTTATCAATCCCCATAATTTGCTTTCCAGACATATACCTTCTCAATGCTTCGATATCAAGATCTGAATCGTGAGCTACATGTCTTACTTTAAGACTTTTTTCTTTAATAATCTCTTTAATATTATTTCCTATAATCCTCACAGATTCAGGTACCTCAGTTTTTCTCATTTTTTAATTATTTAAAGCTGAATATTTATTGTAATAAAATAACTATATATTAGCCAAAAATACATGCTTATCCGGAAGAGACAAAACATTTAAGGCTTTCTGTGAAAGTTGATTTAAGTTGTTGTTTTCCATTTCTTTAAGTCATGGTTTGTCCACTTGCATTAAAAAAGAGATTGTAATTATGATTGAAAAAAAGAGTAACAGCATAAACTTAAAATACATTTTTTTAGTTTTTATTGCCGTTTTTTTAAGTACGATTTGCCACGAATTAGCACATTGGGGAATGGGAGAGATTCTGGGAAATAAAATGACAGTATCATTAAATACTGCAAAACCAATTTCTGGCGAATATTTAGCGGAATGGCACAGAAACTATGTAACGCTGGCCGGGCCATTATTCACACTTTTACAGGCAATTCTATGTTACTTTTTGATCATGAAGTATAAGAAAATCGAGATATATCCATTTCTCTTTTTTCCTTTTGTAATGCGGTTTGCTGCCGGATTAATAAATCTGAAAAGTCCAAACGATGAAGGCAGACTTGGACTTTCTCTTGGAATAGGATTGCTAACAATTTCAGTTTTCGTTTGTTTTTTTCTCTTTATCCTAGTGCGAAAAGCAACAAAAGAACTCCAAATAAACTGGAAATTGAATACTCTGAGTTTTATTTTATGCTGCATCTTTTTGTTGTTACTAACATTTATTGATGCAAAATTTAAAATCAGGATTATCTAATCTGAAGACTATATAATTTTGAAAATAAATAAAATGAAAAGAATATTACGATAATCTCTTTCTTAGATATTATGTTTCGCGCTCAAATTCAAGTGTATAGGTAAAACTGTCTGCCTTATAATATCCTACGTTCCATTCGAGAGGTCTGCTGCCCGGATCAAAAACAAATCTTTTACGTTTCAATATTGGCTCTCCGGTTTTTATTTCTAATTTTTCAGCCAAAACGGAATCTGAACTGATGGCACTAATCTCTTCTTTAGACAATTTTGCAATTGAATTATAATCCTGTCCCAGTATTTCATATAACGGACGTGAAAAATCCTCATTGCCTGTTAAGCCAATTCTGGGGTTAAAATAAGATATGAAATAAACAAAAGGATATTCGGCTTTGCCTCTTACTCTTTCTAATTTTAGAATCCTCACATCATCTTTAATATCAAAAAACAAACAAAGTTCTTCATTTGGTTTCACCCAGCTTAAATGCAATTCATAATTTTTGGTTTCTATGCCCAGGGCTTTCATTTCCTGCGAAAAACTCAGCCAATTTTGTGCTTTTGAACTAACAGATGTCTTTTTTGCAAAAGTCCCAACTCCTTTTTTTCGCATTAGCAGCCCTTCATAAACCAGTTTATTTATAGACTGGCGCAAGGTACTTCTGGAAATTCCTAATTGTTTAGACAAATCCATTTCGTTAGGTAATTTTACCCCTTTCTGATACTCTTCAGACTTAATTGCTACTCTTAATTGTTCTTCTATCTGAATATGAAGCGGGATAGGACTACTGTGATTTAATGTTATTTTCATACTTATTTATCAAATTCATTACGAATCATTCATTTCTGTTAAACATTTAAAATCAATGTTTTTCAGGCCAAAAGAGCAATACCACGTAACGATAAAACCATTTTATTTAAAATACTCCTACAAAGTTACTTTATTTTTTTGATAAAAAACAATAACCTGCTTTGTAGTATGATAACAATTTATTTACTTTGCTACAACGATATTGTACATACATATATACATGTTGAAATTTACTGCTATTATTTTAATTTAAACTTTATGAAATTTTATTATTTAGGTGTTGATATTGGAGGCTCGCATATATCAGGAGCTTTAGTTGATTCTGAGACAGGTTTACTTGTTGCAGATACTTATCAGAAAACGCTATTAGATTCGAATGGTCCCTGCCATTCCTTTTTCACAGGTTTTGAAAATCTGATTGAAAAAATAATAGACAATCCCTCAAATATAACTTTGGCTCAAATTGGAGCCGTAGGTATCTCGATGCCCGGACCTTTTAATTACAAAGACGGTATTTCAGAAATCAACGGTGTCAAAAAATATGATTCCTTATTTGGCCTGAATGTAAAACAGGAAATTAAAAAGATTGTAAATAATATTCCGGTTTACTTTTTAAACGATGCAGAAAGTTTTGCCATGGGCGAATACAAGGCAGGAGCAGCAATGTATAATTCGCGAAGTATTGTATTAACGTTAGGAACCGGTTTTGGAAGCACGTACCTCATAAACGGAAGTGTACAATCAAAAGAAAAAAATGGAATACCCACCAATGGATATTTATACAATATTCCCTTTAAGAACGGAATTGCCGATGATTATTTTTCGACAAGATGGTTTGTTGAAAAATGGAACCAATTGAATCGTGAAAAAGTCCATACTGTAAAAGAGATAACCACCCTGGCAGATAATAACGATTCTGATGCCCTTATTTTATTTGATGAATTTGCCGAAAATTTTATCGAATTCATGACTCCGCGAATATCAGACTTCCAACCCGAAAGCCTTGTTTTGGGAGGAGGAATAGCAAAAGCATCCCATCATTTTTTAGATAAGATCACCAAAAAAGTACAGGAAATTAACGAAACTAAAATTCAAATATGCAAACTATGGGACAAAGCTGCCATAACAGGAGCTGCCTTAAATGCAAGTAACTCTTTAAAAAATCAAGATTTGGAACAGAATAAAGAATGGCGTAAAACACAACAGTATCTAGCACCTGAAAAAAAAGTAAATAATGAAGTTACCTATGATGCTTATCCTTCATTTCCACTCGGAGAAAACAAGATAAAAGCGGGTACAGAAGAATTTGCAAAATGGATCGAACAACACAAAACGATTATAATAGATGGGTATGTAGGTGTTTTTTGGCACCATTTGGTAGAAAATCTGGAAAAAGAACTTAAAAAAAGAGGTAAAACGGTAAGATGGTTTCATGTAGATGCCGCGATGAAATCTTCGGATGAATTAGATCAGATGTTGGAGCCTTATCTTGGAGGTGATGATCCTCTTTTTGGAAAAATTACCGATAAGAATTTAATAGACTGGTTTGATACTGAAAAATTAAAACTGATTAAGCCTGATACTTCAGCAGATATAAATATCCTGGTGGGTTGTGGAGCCTCTCTGGCTCAATGGCAGGCACCAATTGTTTATTTTGATTTACCAAAAAATGAGTTACAGTTTAGAGCCCGTGCCGGAATGGCAACGAATCTGGGATCTAAAAATAAAATAGACAATCGCAGGACCTATAAGCGTTTTTATTTTGTCGACTGGGTAGTTTTAAACAAACACAAAAACGAAATACTGCCTTTCATTGATCTTGTTGTAGACGAACAAAGACCGGATAATTACTTGTTTATGACCGGAGATTCACTTCGTTCAGGACTTAGCCAAATGGCAAAAAATGTCTTTAGGCCAAGACCATGGTTCGAGCCTGGAGCATGGGGAGGAAGCTGGATGAAAGAGCAAATGGAAGGACTGAATAAGGAAGTCGAAAACCTTGCCTGGTCATTTGAACTTATGGTGCTGGAAAATGGGATAATGTTTGAAAGTGATCAATATCTACTGGAAGTTTCTTTTGATTTTTTGATGTTCAATAATTATCAGGAGGTATTGGGAGATTGTGCAGAAAAATTCAAATACGACTTTCCTATCCGATTTGATTTCCTGGATACTTTCGACGGAGGAAATCTTTCGATTCAATGCCACCCAACGCCTGAATATATCAAAGAAAATTTCGGAATGCCCTTTACCCAGGATGAAACCTATTACATTTTGGATTGTAAAAATGACCCGTTAGTATATTTAGGATTTCATGAAGGTGTAAAACCTGAAGAATTCCATCAAGCATTAATAGAGAGCCAAAAACAGGTAAAAGAATTAGATGTAGATAAATATATTCAAAAATTTACAGCAAAAAAACATGACCTTTTTTTAATACCCAACGGTACTATCCATGCTTCCGGAAGCAACAATCTGGTTCTTGAAATTAGCAGTGCTCCCTACATTTTCACTTTTAAAATGTACGATTGGTTGCGTCTCGATTTAGATGGGAAACCGCGACCGATAAATATTGAGCATGGCATGAAAAATTTAAATTTTGAAAGAAAAGGAAATCGTGTTGTTCCGGAATTGATTTCTGCGCCTTATGTCATTGCTCAAAAAGAAGAATATACACTGGAACATTTACCAACACATCCCGAACATTTTTATGATGTACACCGATATACCTTAAATGACAAAATACATATTTCAACAAATAACAAATGCCATGTCTGGATGCTTATCGAAGGTACTTCTGTAATTATAGAAACTAAAAACGGAATCAGGCAGCGTTTTAATTATGCAGAAACATTTGTAGTTCCGGCTTCTGCAGACAGTTACACCATATATAATGAAAATCCAAACGACAAAACCTTATTGATAAAGGCTTTTGTGAAATAACAGAAACACACTTTACTAATTAACCAAAATCTAAAATCAATTATGAATTTATGAAAAACCACAAAGCACCCAGTCCGATTTTTTGGATCCACAGATCCAAAAAAACACGGCTAATTTTATCATTATTTTTGATAATTAATATGACCGTGTTATATGCACAAAATTCAATTTCGGGTACTGTAAAAGACAGTAAAACGCTCGAAACTATAGTTGGCGCAACAGTTAGTATAAAAGGAACCAAAACCGCTACCAGCACTAATTTTGATGGAGTTTACACTCTGAAAGCTCCGGTAAATTCGGTAATCGTAGTAAGCTTTCTGGGTTATGAAAGTATCCAAAAAACAGTAACCGGCAGCGCGGTTCTTGATTTCGTTTTAAAAGAAGAACAAAACCATCTAAAAGAGGTTGTTGTAGTAGGTTACGGCACTCAGAAAAAGGCAAATCTAACCTCCGCAATTAGTAAGGTAGGTTCAGATGTTTTTGAAAACAAACCTGTCACCACCGCATCGCAGGCACTACAAGGAACGATTGCAGGATTAGTTATCCAGCAAGGATCAAGTGAGCCGGGTCAGGGAACAAATATCAATATTCGCGGAATTGGAACTTTTCAATCGGGTACCTATCCCTTAATATTAATCGACGGTTTGGAAGGAAGTATTGACAATATCAATCCCAATGATATCGAAAGCGTATCGGTTCTTAAAGATGCTTCTTCAGCAGCAGTCTATGGTTCAAGAGCTGCTAATGGGGTGATATTAATTACAACCAAAATGGGAAAATCCGGAAAAGTAAGAATTTCTTACGATTACATTTATGGAATGCAGCAGCCTACCAATATGCCCAAATATGCCAAGGCATGGGAATATGCGGAACTAAGGAACGAAGCTTTGATAAATTCGGGTTTACCGGCAAAATTCACACCGGATCAAATCAACGATTTCAAAAAAATGGGACAAGGTACCGTTTGGCTGAATGAAATTTACAGAGATAAAGCACCACAATCTACACAAAATCTTTCGATTGAAGGAGGTGGAGAAAAAACCTCATACCATATTTCGATTGGTCATGTTGATCAGCAAAGTTTATTTGAAGGTAACGACGATTATGGTCTGAAAAGAAATAATGCCAGAATAAATATCCACTCAAAGCTGTCCGAAAAATTAAATATAACAGCCAGCGGTGCTTACAATGGAGCGGTAATCAAAGAACATGCCTACTGGACCAACTGGCTTATAGAACAGGCAACCAGAATACCGGTAATATATCCTGTAAAAGATGAAAAAGGAAACTATACCCTTCCAAGCGGTAGTAACTCTAACGGATTGGCCCGTTTAACAAAAGGAGGTATGAGAACCTATCAGAACGATGGTTTTGCAGGAAGCCTGACCGCAGAATGGTCGATAATAAAGGATCTGAAACTTAAAGGATTTTTTGGAGCCAACCTGTCCGATAATAATAATCATGAATTCAGAAAGTCCATTGATTATGCACCTTATACAGGAGGCGGAGACAATGAAAGCTCGGTGATGGATCGTTTTGACAGGACTTTGCTTCTTAACTCAACCCTTACTTTAAACTATAATAAAAGAATAGGCGAAAATCATTCTTTTACCGGTTTATTAGGTATTTCTGAAGAAAAGAGCGACAGAAGATGGTTTCAGGCAAGAAAAATTGGAATTCCCGGAAATGAATTTGGAGTTCTGGGTAATGGAGCAGTAACAGATGAAAAAAACACGTTTGGTAACGGAGAAGAATGGGGAATTCAATCTTATTTTGGAAGAATAAACTATTCTTATAAGGATCGCTATCTTTTAGAAGGTAATGTGAGGGCAGATGGCTCGTCGCGTTTCTCTTCTGAAAACCGATGGGGAGTTTTCCCGTCATTCTCCGGAGCATGGAGAATCTCAAAAGAAAACTTCATGGAATCGGCGAGTTTTGTTAGCAATTTAAAAATCCGTGCTTCCTGGGGACAAGTTGGTAATCAGGATATCGGACTCTATAGATATTTGCGAACAGTTTCTGTTAATACCCAGGCATATTCTTTTAATGATAATCTGGCCAATGCTGCTTATTTCAGTGAAGCAAATCAGAACCTTAGTTGGGAAACCAGCGAAATGGTGGATTTTGGAATCGATGCCGGTTTCTTTAATAATAAATTGTCATTTACACTTGATTTATACAGTAAGGATTCTAAAGATGTACTAGTAAACAACCTTCCGGTTCCGGGAATTTATGGCAGCCAGTCGCCAACTCAAAATATTGGTACGGTAAACAATAAAGGGTGGGAGTTTAGCACAACTTATTTATTTACCACAGGAAAAGTAAAACATTCCATCAATGCAAATATCGCCGATAATGTCAATGAAGTCACAGATGACGGAGGAAGAACCCTGATTTCCGGAACTGATGTGGTTACGATCCTGAAAAAAGGATTTCCTCTGAACTCTTACTACGGATTAAAAAGTGATGGCTTTTTTCAAAATGCAAACGAAGTTGCCAATGGTCCAAAACAAAATTTTAATGCTGCTGGTGCAAAACCCGGAGACATAAGATATGTTGACAGAAATGGAGACGGGGTAATCAAGGAAGAAGATGACCGATTTATTTTAGGAAATCCATATCCTCGTTATACCTATGGTCTTACTTATACCGCTGAATGGAACGGGCTTGATTTAAGCATCTTTTTACAAGGCGTTGGAAAACGCAGTATGTGGATTAGAGGTGAAGGAGTAGAAGCGTTTCATAACAGCAATGAAGGTCCGGTAATGGATTATCATATTGACAGATGGACCCCTGAAAATCCTAATGCCGAATATCCCCGTTTAACAATTGGTACTGAATCGGCAAATAACGCTGCCAAATCAGACTTTTGGATAGAAGACGCATCTTATCTGCGCTTAAAAAATGTACAATTAGGATACACAATTCCTTCCCGATTTACCGATCAGTTAAGAGTGGCTAAATTCAGAGCTTACATTACCGGTCAGAATCTGGTAACATTAACCAAATTGAAAGCAGGATATGATCCCGAAATCAATTCTGGCGAAGCATCAAACGGGCGTGTATATCCGGTAACAAAAGTTTTAGCCATCGGGCTTAGTGTTAACTTCTAAATATTTAGATATGAAAACAAAACATATAATAGTACTATTGATAATGTGTGTCTTTTGGGGATGCGAAAATCTCGACACACCATTATTAGATAAAGAATCGGATTTATCATTCTGGGATAAACCCGAAGACGCCCTTAATGCCTTAAACGCCTGTTATCCGGATTTATACAATGCTGATCAGTTTATTTTTAATGAATCACTTTCTGATAATTCCTATACTAAAAGCAACAATGGATCACTGGTGAGAGATGTTGCAAATGGCAGTTATGATGCTTCGGCGGCATTAGTTCGTGATGTCTGGAATTCCAGATATGTAGGAATTAAACACTGCAATATCCTATTAGACAATATCGATAAAGTACCGGGCTTAAGCAATGATATAAAAAACAGATACATTGCCGAGGCAAGGGCAATTCGTGCTTTCCATTATTTTATTTTAATGAATAATTTTGGCGATGTACCTCTGGTTACCAAAGAAATAAGCATCGAAGAATCTAAAAGAATTTCCCGAACTCCTAAAAATGAAGTATTACAATTTATTTTAGATGAGTTGGATTTTGCCAAAATCCTGCCTAATTCTTATGCTTCTACAGATAAAGGACGTTTTACAAAAGGAGCAGTATTGGCACTAAAAGCCAGGGTTTTGCTTTGTGAAAATCGTTGGCAGGAAGTGGCCAGCATTTGTGACGCACTTATAAACAAACATGAAGCAGGTAATCTGGATTTATTTTCAGGATCTTATGCCGATTTGTTCAAGCCACAGAATAAAAATAATATTGAGGTACTTCTGGATGTTCAGTTTATGGCTATAAACAGAGAGCAAAATACACAATATTATCTAATCCCTCCTTCATTTGGTGGCTTTGCAGCTATTTCGCCAACGCAGGAACTAGTTGATAATTATTTGTTATTAAATGGCAAAACGATTGCAGATGCCAGTTATAATGAACTAAATCCATATAATAACAGAGATCCGCGTTTAGATGCTACCATCATAAGACATGGTTCTCAATTAGAAAATCCAAACGGAAGCTTTACGACTATAAATACAGCTTTAGGAACCGGGGATGATGCTATAAACAATTCATCAAATTGTACTCCAACCGGATATTATGTATCTAAATTTTACGACAAAACAGCTCGTAATATGTTGTATTCCGGCTCAAACCTAATCCTCATTCGTTATGCAGATGTACTATTAATGTATGCCGAAGCAAAAGCGGAACTAAATGAATTCAGTCAGGCAGAATGGGATTTAACGATTAAGAGACTGCGTACAAGAGCAGGATTTACAGATGCAAATGCTTTGAATTGCCCTACGGTTTCTAATACTGAAATGGAAGAAATCATACACCGCGAACGCCGTTCTGAGCTTGCAATGGAAGGGTTAAGATTAATGGATTTGCGTCGTTGGAAAACAGCCGAGATAGTCCTTAATGACTGGGTTCATGGCATGAAAACAAATGAAGCGCCACTGATTGACAATGGTTATGTACGTGTCGAGAAAAGAATATTCATGGCGAATAAAAATTACCTCTGGCCAATTCCGCAATCAGAAAGAGATTTAAATAAAAACTTATCCCAAAATCCTAATTGGTAAAATCTAGTCTATGAAAAAGATATATACAAGACTATTTAGTCTTATAGCAATCCTTATTTTAGGAAGCTGTACCGAGAAATACGAATTAGAGACAGGTTTTGATGCGCCGGAATCATTAATAAACCCGGCGGCAAACCAACTTGTAGTGATAGATTTAGAAAATGGAACCCCGACAGTATTTGAGTGGGCAAAATCAAAGTCTTACTATGGAGGCGTGGTTTTATATGAAGTTCTGTTTGACAAAGAAAATGGAAATTTCACCAACCCGATCTACAAAACAGTTTCCAATGCAGGCGGTGGGGATAACTGGTTATCATTGACACCCAAACAACTTATCGTCCTGGCCAAAAGTGCCGGCATAGGTATAGATTCTGAAGGGGCTGTAAAATGGAAAGTAGTAGCCTCTCAGGGAGGAGAGAAAAAAGAAACGCAGGAAACACGCATTATTAAATTAAGACGCCCTGCCGGAATAGCAGAAATCCCAAGTGAATTATTTATTTATGGACAAGGATTTGAAGCACAAAGTATTAACGCTGCAATGAAATTTAAGAAAACCGATGACGGCGTTTTCGAAATTTTTGCTTCTCTTGGCAATAGCGAGATAAACCTTTGTAATTCTCTTTCTGCTTCTAAAATTTACTACAAATTAAGCAATGATAATAAATTAATCGAATCCGAAACGGAATCAGGCACTCCGATTAACGGAACCGGAAAAGTCTACAGAATTGTGGTCGATTTTAATTTACTGACAATTAAAACGACTGAAATCCAGTCTATTCAGATGATTAGAACATGGCAATACAATTTAGGAGATTTTACTTACGTAGGCAATCACAAATTTGAACTTAAAAATATTGCACTGCCATTTTACCACGACTGGGGGTATCCGGAAGAGCGCTATCGTTTTTGGGTGACTACCAATGAAGGGAGAGAAATTTGGGGAAGTTATCATAATGACCAGATGAACGGTTCAAATATTCCAGGAATGCCGGCATTTGGAAACCCTCCTGACGGAACTCAGCCAGCTCAATATTATAATGTATATAATCTTGCAGACATCCCTAGTGCAGGTCAAAACCAGGACTGGGTAGGAATGTACAAACTTCCTAAGGATTCTGAAAACAAACATGCAAATGTTGTTCTTGATATGTCGCCTATAGGAGATTACAAACATTCGGTAATTATAATTGATTAAAAAAAACAACAGGCTGTTTGACCAGTTCAAACAGCCTGTTTAAAAACTTATAATATGAAAAATATCCAAAAATTAAGTTTATTGTTACTTTCAATGCTTGTGTTTTCCTGTCAGGAAAATCAGGATAATGAGTTAACGCATTCAGATCCAACCGATCCGGTTGTGACCATTACTTATAAAGAAAAGGCGAAACAAACATTTGATTTGATTCAGCAAAATTATAAAATCAATAGTTCGGGTCTTTATCTGGAAAACTTTCCGAAGGAAGTTGGTGACCGCCAAAGCTCTTACCTTTGGTCACTTGATGGTCTTTTGGCGGGTGTAAACCAATTAAAAGCAATAGGTTATAAAGATGCAGTATTAAACGATTCGTATACTGCTTTAGACAAATATTATGATTCCCAGCGTTTGCCAAGTGCTTATGCGGCATTTCCTGTTCAATATAGTTTAGATGATCGTTTTTACGATGATAATGCCATTATTGCACTTGAACTAATTGAAGATTATGAAATTACCAAAAATCAGGCTTCATTAGACAGGGCTATAAAACAAGTAGATTTTACCATGACGGGTGAAGACAACAAAACTGGCGGCGGTCTCTATTGGGTTGAGCAATACAGAAATAAACCCGAAAGCGATCTTTGCAACAAGGCAGTTTGTGCAACTGCTTTTACAACCACTTATCTTCTTAAACTTTATCAGCACACCAAAAACGAAGATTATCTGCTATTCGCAAAAAGATTGTACAAGTGGCTTAATGAAAACACTAAGGACCCTGTTGATAATCTTTTCTGGAATGATATCAGGGTAAGGGACAACTATGTAAACAAAACCAAATGGACATACAACTCTGGTGCAATGATTACCAATAACATTTTATTGTACGAAATCTCAAAAGACCAGGCCTATCTTAATGAAGCAAAAGCAATTGCTTCCTCTACGTATCGCGTTTTTACAAGAACAGTAGATGGCAAGCTTTTTTTTCCGGAACATGATTCCTGGTTTAATGTATGTCTTTTCAGAGGATATCTGGATCTTCTTAGACACGATACAAATGCGCAAAATTATGTAAACACTTTTATCAGTAATGCCGATTATGCCTGGGAAAAAGCCAGAAACAATCATGGATTATTTTATGAAGACTGGGCAGGAATCAAACCGGGAAGAGACAAATGGCTGTTACAACAAGCAGCGTTAGTAGAAATCTATGGCCGAATCGCATTATTAAAAGGAGAAAAACAGCTATGAACAAAGTAACCGCTCTTATAATCTGTTTTTTATTTGCTGTACAAGCTAATAGCCAGAACAAAAAGCCGGAATCTTATAAAACATATAAAAACAAGGCTGAATTGTTCTACGATTTGGTTTATGGATTATATTATTTGCCCAAGTATAATTTGTTTTCTGAATATTATCCCAATACCAATCAGCCTAATATAAATTATTTTAATGATGGGGAGAAAACAGCAAAAGAAGTTTCATTTCTATGGCCTTTTAGCGGAATGACATCTGCTGTAAACATCCTTTATAAGATTGATAAAAAGAAATATAGTGCCTCTCTTAAAAATTTGATTGAAGCTCAAAAGCAATACCGCGACACTATCCGAAAACCTGTTGGATACCAGGCATACCCAACCAGGCTTGAAAAATCAGATCGTTATTATGATGACAACGGATTAGTGGGTATTGATTATATCGAGGCTTACGCAAATACAAAAGAAGCTCATTATCTAAAAGATGCGAAAGAAGTTTTTGAATTCATAATAAGCGGATGGAATAACGATCTCGAAGGAGGAGTTACCTGGCTTGAAGGTGTTTATAATCAGAAACCAGCCTGTTCTAACGGAAAAGCAACAGTCTTGGCCTTGAAAATTTACGAACAGACAAAAGACAAATATTATTTAGACTGGGGCTTAAAATTTTATGACTGGATGCATTCGCATTTAAGGGCAGAAGAAAATATCTACTGGAATGATATGAAAACCGCCGATCGTTCTGTTTTAAAAACCGCCTGGACTTACAACACCGGAACCATGCTGCAGGCGGCCGTGAGTTTATATAAAATTACAGGGAACAAAATTTATCTCAAAGAAGCACAAACGCTGGCCGAAGGATCTTATTTGTATTTTGGAAAAAAACAGGCTGATGGACGCATATCCATTCTGGACGATCCGTGGTTTACAATCGTTTTGTTTCGTGGTTACCAGGATTTATATGAAGTAGATCAAAACCCAAAATATGTAAATACCATTATTCAGAATATTGATTTTGCCTGGACAAATGCCCGGGATGATAAAGGACTTTTTTATAGCAACTGGAATGCCGGAAAAGACGAATCAAAAACACCAAAATGGCTGCTTAATCAGGCAGCTGTAATCGAACTTTACGGTCGGATTGCATTAATAAAAAAATAAATCACTTAAATTTATCCTATCATGAAAAAGATTTTAAGCATAGTAATTATAAGCATAAGCTGCATATTCAATACAGCTTACGGCCAAAAAGGACAAAAAAAACTATCCCATTACGTAAATCCAAACATAGGAACAGCGCATAGCCGATGGTTTTTTTACACCCCGGCTGCTATGCCTTTCGGGCTGGCAAAATTAGGACCTTCGACCAACGCTCATTATGGCAATGAGCAAGGTTGGGAAGCAACAGGATATGATGACCGTGATACCTCGATTGAAGGCTTTGCCTGCCTGCATGAATTTCAGGTTGGAGGTATAGTTCTGGCACCTTCTGTAGGTAAATTGCAAACCATTCCGGGAACTCTTGAAAACCCGGATGAAGGATACCGTTCCCGATTTGACCGAAAAGATGAATACGCAACTTCCGGATATTATTCGGTTTTACTAAAAGATTACAACATAAAAGCAGAGCTTACCGCAACAAAAAGGGTCGGTTTTCAGCGTTATACTTTTCCAAAATCCACAGAATCTCATATTATATTTGATATAGGAAACAGGCAGGGGGAAAGCGGTGCGGTAAAAGAGTCAAAAGTAATGATGACCGAAGACGGCCGTATTGAAGGATATGTAATTACCAATCCCGAATATGTAAAAAAATATCAGGCTGGTGCCGAAGTTGCCATGTATTTTTCTGCCGTTGTGGATAAAAAACCGAAGAATTTCGGGGTATTCAACAAGCAGGAAACACAAGCATCCAAAAAAGAGATTTCCGGAATTGGAGCCGGTTTATATTTAACCTTTGATACCAAAGAAAATGAAGCCATTACAGTAAAAGTCGGACTATCTTATACTTCAATTGCTAATGCCCGATTAAACTTAGATTCCGAAGCCAAAAACACCAATTTTGATAAGGCAAAAAAAGAAGCACTATCAACATGGAATGAATATTTGGGAAGAATAACGGTTGAAGGGAAAAATGAAACAGATAAAATTAAATTCTACACCGGTTTATATCATGCTCTTTTAGGAAGAGGATTATACAATGATGTCAACGGAGCATATCCGATGAACAATGGACAAATTGGACAAATTCCATTAAATAGTAACGGAACTCCTAAACACAATTGTTACAATACCGATGCAATTTGGGGAGGATTCTGGAATCTAACCCAATTATGGGCTTTGGCTTACCCGGATTATTATGCTGATTGGGTACAGGGTCAGTTGCTTGTTTATAAAGATGCTGGATGGCTTGGTGACGGACTTGCAAATAGTAAATATGTTTCGGGCGTTGGTACCAATTTTACGGGATTAGCAATCGCTTCTGCGTATAATTCAGGCATTCAGAATTTTGATGTAGCACTGGGATACGAAGCGGCATTAAAAAATGAAATCGCCTGGAAAGACAGAATTGAAGGTGCAGGAAAAATGGATGTAAAGCAATTTATAGAACATGGCTACTCACCGCAAATTGAAGATATCGGTTTTAATACCATTACTGAAGGCTCCGGATTTTCAGCTTCACATACATTAGAATATTCCTATAGTGCTTTTGCAGTGGCACAATTCGCCAAATCATTAGGAAAAACTCAAGACTATGACCAATTAATAAAATTATCTAAAGGCTGGAAATTATTGTACGATAAAGAAACCAAATTTATACGTCCTAAATATGCCAACGGAAAATTTGTAGATAATTTTGATCCGTCGCAACCCTGGAGAGGTTTTCAGGAAGGCAATGCGTGGCAATATACTTTTTATGTCCCTCATGATATAGAAGAATTAGTCGAAACGCTTGGTAAAGACACTTTTAATGACCGATTAGAAAATATTTTCGAAGCCTCTCAAAAAAATGTATTTGGCGGTGGTACCAAGATTGACGCTTTTGCCGGATTATCAGGATTTTATAATCATGGAAATCAGCCCAATTTGCATATTTCCTGGTTGTTTAATTTTTCCGGAAAACCTTATCTAACCCAAAAATGGGTACATGCTATCTGCGATGAATTTTACGGAACCGAAGGAATTCACGGATATGGTTACGGACAAGATGAAGATCAGGGACAATTAGGATCCTGGTATGTAATGTCTTCTATTGGTTTATTTGATGTAAAAGGCCTTACGGAGATAAATCCGTCTTATCAGATAAGCAGTCCGTTGTTTGATAAAGTCAGTATCAAATTACCAAAATCATTAAACAGAAAAGACTTTACCATTCAGGTAACTAATAATTCTAAAAAGAATATTTACCTGCAAGAAGTAAGATTTAACGATACAGATTTGAATAAATTAAAAATAAGTCTGGACGATATTAAAAAAGGAGGAATAATAAAAATGGTTGTAGATGAAAAGCCTGGCCAAAAATGGTCTAACTAATTTTCTTTCAAACAAAAAATATACAATAAGTCATGCAAAAAGAGCAAACTAATTTAAAACTGCTACCCATTCTATTGGGATTTTTCATCATGGGATTTTGTGATCTGGTAGGTATTTCAGTAACCTACGCACAATCCCAGTTCAATTGGAGCGAGACGCGTGCCGGATTTTTACCTTCGATGGTTTTTTTATGGTTTTTTATAGTATCAATTCCGGCAGCAATAGCAATGGACAAATACGGTAGAAAAAACCTGGTTTCCCTTGGATTACTCATTACATTAGCAGCTACTTTTATACCAATTGTTTCGTTTAATGAAACTACTTGCTATGTTACATTTATTTTACTGGGAGTTGGTAATACGATTCTACAAGTATCTCTTAATCCATTACTTACCAATATCGTACATGGTGAAAAATTAACCAGCTACATTACTGGCGGGCAATTCATTAAAGCCATATCATCTTTTGCAGGACCCTTATTAGTTGGGTATTTTTCTTTACAATACGGTTCCTGGGAGAAGAGTTTTTACGTTTATACCTTAATTACCCTGATTTCATTGATCTGGCTCTTTTTTACAAGAATAGAAGAGGGGGTCAATGAAAAGAAAACGGCCAGTTTTTCTAAAACAATCGGCCTGCTAAAAGATAGAAATATTTTGCTGTCTTTCCTTGGTATTTTATGTATTGTTGGACTCGATGTCGGGATGAACACGATAACTCCTAAGCTATTAATCGAACGTGCTAATTTAGCCAAAGAAGCTGCTACATACGGTTCAAGCTGGTATTTTGCGGCACGTACAATTGGTACCGTTTTCGGGGTATTTTTATTGAGCAAATTTTCTGAAAAAGCCTTTTTCAAAATCAATATGACCGTTGTTCTTTTTGCATTAGTTGCCTTAGTTTTTGCCCAAAACCAATCTCTTATTCTGGCATTGGTTTGCATAATAGCTTTTGGATCGTCGAGCATCTTTGCTGTAATTTATACACTGGCTATAAAATCACAACCATCGTTAACTAACGAAATATCCGGATTAATGGTTACCGGAGTTGCAGGAGGAGCTGTAATACCGCCTTTAATGGGATTTGCCACAGATTACATTGGCTCACAGCAAGGTGCTGTGGGAATTATTATTTTGTGCGCTATATTTCTTGTTTATTGCTCTTTTAAGCTAAATAATAGTGTAGTACGACAGTCAGATTTTTGAAAATTTCTACATAAAGTTCCCCAAATAAAACTGCCCCTAAATAGTTGTCTAACGATTTGGGGGCAGTTTATTCAAGAGATTCTCCTGCTTTATAAAAACAAAAAAAACGTATAGAAATAATTAAAAGAAAATTCGAATTAATTGTAAAGATATCAGCCATGAAAAAACTTTAAATTTCATTTTTCTTTTTCGTGTAAATTGAAAAGTTAAGTCTTATGTTTGTTCACAATTCAGCAAAAAAATAAACATAGAATTAGAAATATATAATGACAGATAAATTGGAGGCTAAAGTTCATGAAAAATTATATGGACTTGATCATTTACGGGCTTTTGCTATTATTTTAGTTTTCTTTTTTCATTATTATATTGTAAGTGACGGAGAACCCGAATGGCTTCCTGGTGTAGCTTCATTTGGTTGGACAGGAGTTGATTTGTTTTTTGTGTTAAGTGGATTTTTAATTTCTTCTCAGCTATTTCTACAAATCAAAAAAGGGGAGTTAATTTCATTTAAAGTTTTTTTCATCAAACGATTTTTTAGAATTGTTCCTGCATTTTTAGCAACAGTTGGAATTTATTTTTGCGTTCCGTATTTCAGGGAAAAAGAATCACTACCAGCACTTTGGCGATTTCTTACTTTTACCCAAAATTTAAATCTTAATTTAAAGGACTACGGAACCTTTTCACATTGCTGGTCGCTATGCGTAGAAGAACATTTTTATCTTTTTTTACCAATTATTTTAATATTGCTGCAGACTTCAAAACTGTTCTCCAAATCATTTTGGTTATTAATAACCTTTTTTTTATTCGGTTTTGCGATTCGGTTTTATAGTTTTAATTACCTGTATCTGCCAAAAATTGATCAGGAAAATAGCTGGATGTACTGGTATAAATATATTTACTATCCAACTTACAATCGCTTAGACGGACTTTTGGTTGGTGTTTCTATCGCAGGAATTTATCAGTTTTTACCAAATTTATGGATCAGACTTTCAAAATATGGTAATCAATTTATTTTATTCAGTTTATGTATTTTGACAGGGGCATATTTTTTATGTGAAGACTTACTGACTTTTAATGTATCTGTTTTTGGATTTCCGTTAATTGCACTTGGCTTTGGTTTTATGGTCGCAGGTGCAATTAGCCCTGTAAGCTTTTTATATAAAATGAATTCAAAAATAACAACCTTTAGAGCTAATCTCTCTTTTTCAATTTATTTGACCCATAAAGGAATAATTCATACAACCCATCAGCTATTAAAAGATTTTGAAATAGAAAATAATGTAATGCTTCTGATTTGTGTCATGACGTGTGTTTTAGGCGCATATATTCTTCACCTGACAATAGAAAAACCATTTATGAAAATAAGGAACAAAACCATTAAAACATCTCTAATCAAATAATTGAAGATTACAGTATTATAGGACGCGCATCTCAATTTTAAAATAGCAGGATAATTTGTTTACTGTCCACATTCATTTTATGTGTCAAAACATCCGGTAAAATAAAAGTCTTATGGTGATTTATAATGGAAATATTATATATTTGAAAATAAATGATGTGTAATACTTATCACACATATCTACCCTGATTTGGGTGGCTTGTGTAGTTTCGTCACACGTATAAATCATTTTGTAAAACAAACCCAAGACAAATTAACACGATAAGATTTTTAACAAAAAAATTATGCAGGAAGAAGTACAAAAACATACTCAAAAAATTTACAAGACTATGAAAAACGAGAAACACACTTTTGGTGAAAAAATAAAAGAAGTGTTAATAGAAATATTCATAATTGTTTTTGCAGTAACACTTTCAATAGGGTTACACAGTTGGAGCGAACACAAACACCAACAAGAAGAAGTATCTGTGTTTCTTGCTAATTTAAGAAATGATTTAAAGAATGATTTAAAAAATATGGACATTGAAAAGGGAGCATACGAAGACTCAAACAAAGGCTATGAAAAAATTTTAGCGCTAACGACTTCTCAACTTGACAGTATTTATAAATCTAAAAATAAGGTTAATTTCCCAATTTATTCACATGGACAAATAATGAATATTGGTAATTATGAAGGTTTTAAGTCAAGTGGTAAAATTGGCTACATTGAAGACGAAAAATTAAAACAGAAAATCTTAAACTATTACCAGATATCTGTACCGGCAATTAACGAAGTTGATAGAATGTACAATGATTTTCTGTTTAAGAGTTTTGACAAAATGATAGAAAATGCAGATAAATCAGAAGAAGAATTATATGCAGACCCAAAATTTAAAAAGACAATCGAATTCCTTGTCAAACTAGGTAAGAATAACATAAGGGTTTATGACATAAATACAAGACCACAAGCAATTGAACTTATTAAAGAAATTGAAAAAGAATTGAATAAATAACAAATTTAAGAAAGGCAGATAACCTAAGTTTTTAAACGTTTAAATGAAAAAAATTAAATTTACGCTACTATTTATTTTAATTACAATTAGTTTTCACGCTCAAAAAATTTCAGGGAAAATTCTGGATGAAAATAGTAACCCAGTTTCTGAGGCAAGAATCGGAATTGAAAACGAAGAAATTGGGGATGTCACAGATAGTAATGGAAATTATACCATTGACTTAACTAATATTGACGAAACCAAAAATGTAAAAGTCATAGGCAATGAATATGACCTTTACAGGGCTAAGATTTCGGACTTTATCAAATCTCAAAATTATACGATTTATTTAAAAAGAAAAGCTGTAAATCTTGAAGCAGTAATAATCAATCCCAAAAAATATGTTCTTAAAAATTTCGGAACTTCAAATTCAAAAAGAGCATATTCAGAATATAATTCAAATGATCCAAATGACATTTTTAAAGAATGTGCCATAAGAATTAAAAACAAAAAGAAACTCAGGATAAAGAACATAAATATTAATATTGTCGATTACAAGTTTGAAAAAACGGCAACATTTATTTTTGACATACAAGGAGAAAAAAACGGTTTTCCAGATGACGCACAGTCTTTGGTCAATGAACCTTTAAAATTGACAGTAACCGAAAATGATTTAAAAGACAAGGAAATATCCTTAGACTTATCCGATAAAAACATTTGGACAGATAAAGATTTTTTTGTTTTAGTACGTATAGCAGAAGACTTTAAAGGAAGACTTAACTTTGGTGGTAATATTTTTGCATTTTCAAAAGATACTTATTACAGAAATTATTTTGGTGAATGGAAAAAATTTTCAGTTGGAGAGCCATCAATAAATGTTGATGTATTGATAGAAAAATAAAAAACGACAGATAGGCTTAATTTAGTCCCTACCCGCTAGATGGTACATCAATAGGTGCCGGAGGTATGGTTGGAGTTAGTTATTTATTTCCAGTTTTTCACTCTCAATTTAAAAAATGATAAGTCATATGGATATGGGAAAAAGATATTTTATAGGTATTATTAGTAGTATAGTTTTATTTATTTTTATAAACACATTTATTAGATCGAGAAACGAGTATAAAATAAAATATGATTTTGTAATAACAAAAATTACAATAACACCAACAAAGACTTTGGAGTTTTACAACAATAAAGAAAAAGTAGTTCTTTGGAATTATATAATTTCTGAAAATGAAGGAGTAGAAGTTGGAGATTTATTGTATAAAAAGGAATGTTCAAAATACTTATACATTTTTAAAAAAAATCAGGCGGGTAAATATATAGAGCACTTAAAAGTAATTCCATCTGGTCTTTTCCCTTTTGAATGGTTTTGGATGTAAATTTATAATTTTGAATAGTAAAAGAGATGCCTGCTGGTCATCTCTTCTGTTTTTAATATTGTTTTAGTGTATCAATTAATATCTTTTTATAAAGTTTATTTATCTTTTAATAATTTCTCTAAGACGTTAATCTGTTCATCTTTGGCTTTCAAAAGTTCTACATTTAAACGTTTAATTTCCTCTAAAGCTTCGATCCATTTTTCTACTGGATTTACATTGAAAGTTGGATAATAATTGTAACCATTAGATTGGTCGTTAAAAGTATTTGAAATAATATTTACGGCCTGTTCCTCATCAAAGTTCTGAAAAGCTTCAACGGGAATTTTCAGGACTGCAGAGATTTGTTTAAGCAGATTGTTTTCAATCACATCTTTCTGTTCCAGCATGGAAATTTTTTTCTGATTCCATTCTTCTCCCAAATCATAAGCCAGTGCTTCCTGTTTGATGCCAAGCATTTCTCTGAAACGCTTTACGTTTCTTCCCTGATGTATTTTCTGTTCCATAAATGAGATTTAGTTTTCCGAAGTTCAAAGATAAACCCATTCGGATTAAAAAAACTGA
>NZ_QETH01000027.1 GCF_003105115.1 Flavobacterium sp. HTF
AATTTATAATAAAATAATATTTTTCTTACAAAATTATAATACTTTTAAGCCATGAAAGTATTCGATTTTCCTTTGGTCAGAATTACAATTAGTTTTCTGATTGGTATATTAATTTCTTATTATTGGCAGCCGGCAATTGAAATTGCCCAATTCATTCTTTTCATTTCTTTAATTTCCTTTATCTGTATTTATTTTTTATCCAAAAAGAATAAAAAATTAAATATCCTTTTTGGAATCAGTGTTAATCTGATTTCAATTGGAATAGGAATGATGAGTTTATTGCTCAATACCGATTCACTTCAGGAATCGAATTATACACATTTCAAAAAGGCTTTTGAAAAAGATCATTACATCTCATTTACTTTACGCGAAAAACTAAAAGGCAACGATTACAATGACAGATATGTAGCAATCGTAAATAACATTGAAGACAAAAAATATACAGGCAAAATCATTGTAAACATCGAAAAAGACAGTACAAAAAATCCGCTGGTAATTGGTAATATCATACTGGCAAAAACAATTTTGCAAAATACAGCTGCTCCAAAAAATCCAAATCAGTTTGATTACGAAAAATATCTTTCCAACAGACAAATCTATGCCCAGATTTATGTTTCAAAATCTGAAATAAAAGTGAATCAGAAAATCCGGAAAGATATTTGGTTTTATGCTGCCAGATTAAATTCAAGAATAATTCACAACCTTGAAGCTGCACATTTTAATAAAACCGAAATGAATGTTGCAATGGCTTTAATTTTAGGGCAGCAACAGGAAATCTCCCAGGACATTATCCAGGATTATCAGTACTCAGGTGCCACTCATGTCTTATCTGTTTCAGGATTACATGTTGGCTTCATAATGTTATTTATACTCTTTGTCTTAAAACCTATTTCAAATAACCGTAAAGGTTCTTTTATAAAACTGGTTGCTATTTTGATTTCACTGGCTCTTTTTGGAATTGTTTCTGGACTCTCACCTCCTGTCCTACGATCTGTTGTGATGTTTTCATTTCTGGCAATTGGAAATCATTTACGAAGAGGCAGTAACATTTATCACAATTTACTGGTTTCTGTTTTATTAATATTACTATTTGAACCTTATTTCTTATTTGATGTTGGTTTTCAGCTCAGCTATATTGCATTATTTTCTATACTGTGGATACAACCGTTATTTAAAGAAATTTGGAAACCTAAAAACAAAATCACTCTTTATATCTGGGAAGCATTGAGCGTTTCATTTGCGGCTCAGATAGGCACATTTCCTCTTTGTTTATATTATTTCCATCAATTTCCCGGGCTTTTCTTTGTAACTAATATTTTAATTCTTCCCGTTTTGTCTTTTATTATGATTGCAGGAATAATAGTTATGATTATTTCTGTATTTGGGAGCTGTCCTTTATTTATAATTAAGATTTTCGAAAAAAGCATTTATCTCTTAAACCTGATCATTCATTATGTTGCTTCCTTTGAATCTTTTGTAATACGAAATATTGGATTTAATTTTTTCTATTTACTGGCTTTTTATCTTTTGATAATTACCGCAGTATTTTGGTTTAAAAAGCCCTCATTTAATAAATTAGCGGCTGTTTTAGTCAGCATAGTTATGGTACAGTCTTCTTATATTATAACTAAAATTCAGGCTGAAAACCAGCACGAATTAATCGTTTTTAATAAAAAGAAAAAGACCATTATAACAGAAAGGAGAGGAAAAGATATTCAGCTTTTTACAAATGACACTTCATTAGAAAAAGGGCCTGGCAACAATATTATAATTCCCTATTTGACTAATAATTTTGGGGTTTTAAAATCAGTAAATAAAATTGAAAATATATTGTTTTTTAATGGCCGGAAAATTCTTTTGATAGACAGTAGCGGGGTTTATCCCAAAACTATCCGACCAGACATTTTGATTCTCACACAGTCACCAAAGTTAAATCTCGATCGTCTTTTGTCCGATCTTAATCCGAAAGAAATAATTTCTGATGCATCAAATTCATATGCAATCCAGAAATACTGGAAAACAAGCTGTCGTAAAAAAAATATCCCCTTTCACGCTACAGCCGAAAAGGGATTTTACAAATTAAATTAGAAGTTTAAAGTACAATTATTGTGGATTTAAAATTGCTTCAGATTCGGCAATCCAGGCTCTTGCACCGCCAGGAATGTAAGATAGTTTTCCATGAGTATCAAACATCGTTTTTCCTTTTCTGATAGTGGCGCTGGCAAAACATACTTGTGGCAAATCAACAACATTAAAAGCAGTTCTCAATTTGGAGTTTTGTTCTTTAATTTCATTTGATGAAGAATCGGACAAATCCAGTTTCACTAAAATCACATTATTACGTGACCATTTCTCAAATTCAGGGCTTTTAAACACCTCATTCTGGAGGTTTTCAGCTGCTCCGGGTGCAGTGAAAAAAATTAACATCGGTTTTCTTTTTTCGTTACTCATAGCAATGGCCTCTGTCATGTCAGTAGTCCAGACTAAATTTTGTGATTTGACCAAAAATGTAACTAAAAAAAACAGTAGGAAAAGTAGTTTTCTATTCATAATAGATTGGGTTTGGTTAACTTAATGAAACTAAATTAACACAATATCTTTACCAAACAAGCCATATGTGTAAAAAACACACTATAGCCATTAATTAAAATGAAAAATATTTTAAAAGAGATATAATTTTAAAATAAATGAAAAAAAACAGGTGTTAAAATATTAAAAATTCTAAACCAAATTTGGCGATTTAAAAAAAAAATCTCCTTTTGTAAACACAAAAAGAGATTTATAAAATTAAAATGGAAACTTACTTTGTCTTTATTCACTCGGGTGCAGTATCGCATTCGATTCTGAAATCCAGGATTGTGCTCCTCCGGGTTTGTATGTCATTTTTCCTAATGCACTAAAAGTGGTTTTATTTTTTCTTATAGAAGCACTTGCATAACATACCTCAGGCAAATTTTCAACACCAAAGGCATTTTTTAGTTTTAAATTTTGCTCTTTATCACCTTCAGAGGCATTTATATCTGAAAGATCCAGTTTTACCAGAATCACATTATCTCTGGACCAAACAGCAAAATCGGGAGTCTTAAAAATTTCGTTTTGTAGATTTTCCGGTACACCTGAGGCGGTGAATAAAATCAGCATGGGTTTTCTTTGTTCATTACTTATTGCAATTGCATCGGTCATATTAGTTCTCCATACTAAATTTTGAGAATGCATAAAAAATGAACCTAAAAAAAACAGTAGGATGAGTATTTTTTTAGTCATATAAATAGGTTTAGGTTAGATTAGTAATGACGAAATTAACATAATATTTTAATTTTACAAGTTTTATTAATATAAAAAATACACTCTATGTTTTTTTATCCACAAATAAATATTAAAATAATAATTTCACGAAATACAAATGAATAACTTTTCCTACTAAACCAAAAAACTCCTTACATTGCTGTAAGAAGTTTTCTAAAATTTATATATTTAATATATTTCTCTCTAAGATTTTTTCGGATTAACAATTCCATCTGCGACAGCTAACCAGGCAGATGGTCCACCTGCAACGTAGCCTGTCTGACCAAGACCTTTAAAGTTCACTTTTCCGTCTTTAGACTCAGCACTCGTAAAATAGATTGTTGGAAATCCCTGAATACCAAAAGCCTGTTGCAATTCACTATTCTGAGTTTTTATTTCCGCAGTTTGCTGACTTCTTCTCGGGTAATCCAATTCTACCAAAACTACATTCTGACTTGCCCATTTTGTAAACTCGGGTGTTTTCAGAACTTCATTTTGCAATCGAATACACCATCCACACCAATCACTTCCTGTAAAGAACATCAGCATTGGTTTGTTTTCTTTATTACTAACCGTAATGGCTTCTCTTACATCTGTATACCACTTTAACTCTTGTGCCTGTGTGACAAATGCCCCAACTAAAAAGAAAGCTATTAAAAGTATTTTTTTCATATTCTTTTATTTTTTACAAATCTAAGAAAAATTTAAATTGATAAATATCGCCTATTTCACTTCCTCCATAAATTTTTTGATAAGCGGAGAAATTGCAATTAGAATTACACCCGCCACAAGAGAATACACAGCCAATTGATAATAGCCTTCAGTATAAGACTGCAGCTTAGACAGAAGTGTAACTCCTGTGTTTGATTTAGAAATTTCTGCACCTAATTTTCCGGCTGCCAGCTGTCCAAAAGCAGCAGCGAGAAACCAAAGTCCCATCATCATACCAAATAATCTCTTTGGAGATAACTTCGTGATAATTGACATCCCAATTGGTCCCAGACACAATTCACCAATTGTTGTAACCAGATAAGCAAAAGTAAATACGTTTAAAGATGCGATTCCTTCTGAACTTGCAAAAAACTTCGTTAAATAGAAAATATAGAATGATGCTCCTAAAAACAGAAATCCTATCCCGAATTTAATAATTGTATTGGGTTCGATTTTTCTTTTACCCAGCCAAAGCCATAACAATCCAATAATCGGACTTAAAACAACAACAAAAAAGGTATTTGAACTATTATTTACCACATTTGGATCTATTGTGAAAAATAATAATTTACTACTTAAATTATCTTTTGCAAAAAGTGACAATGAACCACCACTCTGCTCATAAATAGCATTAAATAAAAGATAAAAGAATACAAATAAAAAGGCTGCAAATAATTTCTTCTGAAGCTTAATATCTCCCAATTTTATCAATTCATAAGTAAAATACAAAACAGCAGCTATACCAATTGTGTACATGAAATAGTCTGTATAATCTGTATTTTTTACCATTATAAAAATAAACGGAATACTCAACAAGGACAATACATATACTGCAATTTCGCGTAATTTTCTTTTACTTGGCGCCATTTCCAGTAATGGAGAATCACCTATCGGACCTAAATATTTTTTAGTAAACAAGAAGGTTACCAATCCAAAAAACATCACAATTGCAGCAGACAGGAAGCACCAGGTCCACGAGTAATATTTTCCCAAATAAATACATAAAGCACCTCCTAAAAGTCCGCCTACATTTATCCCGGCATAAAACATTCCGTAACCAGCGTCTCTTCTTCCGTCTTTTTCATGATATAATTCTCCAACCATAGAAGAAACATTTGGTTTAAAAAAACCAGTTCCAATGATTGAGAAAGCAATTCCATAATAAAATAATTCCTGTGGCGAAAAGGCAATCAGAAGGTTTCCTAAAACCATTACAATTCCTCCAAAGAATAAAGATTTTTTGAACCCTAAAACTTTATCCGCAAAAATTCCGCCGATAAAAGTAAAAGCATAAACAAAAGCCTGAATAGCTCCATATTGTAAATTGGCATGTTCATCTTTTAATAAAAGCTGATCTACCATAAAAAATGTCAGTACTCCACGCATTCCGTAAAAACAGAAACGTTCCCACATTTCAACAAAAAACAAATACCATAATTGTTTAGGGTATTTGCCTTTAAAATTCTGTATTTCTTCTAAAGTGATATTGTTTTCCATATTATCTAACTCCATGCATCATTTTTTTCAACAAAGGAGTCAGTGCAAATAATACAATTGCAGCAATACCGGTAAGAACCACAAACACCATAAAGAATTCATATAGGTTGTGAATTTCAAATCCTGCAAAAACGGGATTTTGTGCACTAATTTGGTGTTTCTCTAAAAGAGCCAATTGATCTGCAGTTGGTGTAATAGTTTTATCTAAAATTGCCTGTAAATTGATTCCTAACTCTTTTGCTTTGGCAAACTTATCACCTGTTGCAGGCAATATAGAACCTAAAGTTCCTCCCAGGGCATAACCAGAAGCATTAGACAAGAAAAACACTCCATATAATAATGACGCAAAACGTTTTGGAGATAATTTACCTACCAATGACAGGCCAATTGGTGATAAACACAACTCTGCACAAGTATTTAAGAAATATAACAGGATAAGCCATTTTACCAACAGCAACCCTGAAGTTCCGATATAAGAAACCTGAGTTGCAATCATAAAAAAGCTAATTGTAATAATAACTAAACCAGCTGCTAATTTTACAGGAGAAATTGGTTCTTTATCTTTTGCTCTAAGAGTATCCCATAAAACACTAAAAGGAACTGCCATTACAACAACAAATAGTCCGTTAAAAATCTGAACCATTGAAGGAGGCATTAACCAACCAAAGAAATGTCTGTCTGTTTGGTTATCTGCAATAAACGTTAATGAAGATCCAGCCTGCTCAAATGCAGCCCAAAAGAAAATAATAAAAAATGATACAATATAAATTACAATAATTCTGTCTCGTTCAATTTTTGTCAAAGAAGTATCAGAAATAATTAATCCAGCCAATGCCAATCCACTAGAATAAATTAAAGTATAAATTAAATTCTGACCGACAACATAATGAAAAAAGAATCCTAAAACTATAAATGCTACTCCGGCTATAGCTAAAGCTTTCCCCGAAAAATTAGCTTTTTGTGATTCTCCTTCTTCAAAATCTTCTGCAACGTTTTTAGAAGGTAATCCGCCTAATGGTCTTCCTTCCGGAGACACAACGTATTTATTTTTCAAGAAGTAGAAAAGAACCGTTCCTATAAGCATTGCTGCAGAAGCCGCCATGAATCCCCATCTAAAAGCATGGATATCTCTGATTCCTCCGGCATCTTTAACATCTCCTAACAAAGGACAAATTGACTGCCCTAAGAAAGCTCCCATGTTAATTCCCATATAGAAAATAGTAAAAGCGGTATCTAATTTTGTTTTTTCCTGCTTAGGGTACAAACTTCCCACCATACTTGAAATATTTGGCTTGAAGAATCCATTACCAAAAACAATAACACCTAAACCACTATACATGACAGTTTTAGCCAATCCTAAATTAGCTTCAAAAATACTACCACTGGTAAACAATAACATTTGCCCAATTGCCATTAATAATCCGCCTAAAAGAATACAATTTCTGTTTCCCAAAAAACGATCGGCAATAAAACCTCCTAACATAGGAGTTAAATAACATAAACCCAGAAAACCTCCATAAATCAAAGAAGCTTCTTCTTCTTTCATTAATAATGAGTTCACAAGAAATAACGTCAATAAAGCACGCATTCCATAAAAATTGAATCTCTCCCACATCTCCGTCCCAAACAATACCCAAAGTCCTTTTGGATGCGCCGTTTTCACTTGAGTTTCTCCCATATTATTGTTTATTTGTTATAAGGTTATAAAGTTCTTTTTATAAATTTTGTTTGATAAAATTAGTCATTTTATTATAGAGCTGGATTCTCGTCTTACCGCCATAAATTCCGTGGTCTTTATCCGGATATATTTGAGAATCAAATTGTTTGTTTGCCTGAATTAACGCTTCCATCATTTGCATAGAATTTTGCACATGAACGTTATCATCACCAGAACCATGAATCAATAAAAACTTTCCTTTTAATTTATCAACGTGATTTATTGGAGAATTTTGGTCATAACCGCTTCCATTTTCTTGTGGAGTCTGCATGTATCTTTCTGTATAGACACTGTCATAAAAACGCCAGTTTGTTACCGGAGCAACCGCAATTGCCATTTTAAAAACATCATTCCCCTGAAAAATACAGTTTGATGCCATAAATCCGCCATAGCTCCATCCGAAGATTCCAATTCTTGAAGCATCTACATACGGATAAGATCCAATTACTTTTGCTGCATCGATCTGATCTTCTACTTCGTATTTCCCTAACTCTTTTTGAGTCACTTTTTTGAAATCTGCACCTTTATAACCTGTTCCTCTACCGTCAACACATGCTACTATATAACCTTGCTGTGTTAAGGAAAGAAACCAATAATCATCAGTGTTATTCCAATCGTTATTTACTTGTTGTGATCCCGGTCCAGAATACTGATACATAAAAACAGGATATTTTTTTGAAGGATCAAAATCTTTTGGTTTTAAAATCCAGGCGTTAAGTTCATTTCCTTTAGCAGTTTTTAAAACAAAGAATTCTTTTGAAGGAAGATTATATCCTTTTAGCTTATCCGAAAGGGCCTGATTATTTTCAATAACCTGAATTTCTTTTCCGGTTTTAGCCTCATTCAAAGTATAAGTAGTAGGCTGTAAATTACTTGAGAATGTGGTGATAAAATATTGAAAGTTTGGACTAAAAGTTGCCGCGCTTGTACCAACTTTATTTGCTAAAGCCGTCTTGTTTTTTCCATCTAATGAAATACGGTAAACTGCTCTGTTAATAGAACCATTTTCTGTAGACTGGTAGAAAATAGTTTTTGATTTTTCGTCGAAACCGTAATATGAAGTAACTTCCCAGTTTCCTTTTGTAACCTGATTTTTTAATTTACCGCTTTTATCATAAACATAGATATGATTAAACCCGTCTTTTTCGCTTGTCCAGATAAAACTGTTGTCTTTTAAGAATGTTAAATTATCCGTGACATCAACATAAGCTTTATCTTTTTCGTTTAAAACTACTTTTGCTGTAGCCGTTGTTCCATCAACAAATAATAAATCAAGGTTATCCTGGTGTCTGTTTAAAACTTGTGCAGACAATGTATTGTTATCATTTGTCCATTGCATTCTCGCAATATAGAAGTCATTGTAATTTCCTAAATCGACTTTTTTAGTTGCATTCGCTCCTGCATCATATATATGTAATGAAACTACTGAGTTTTTTTCTCCTGCTTTAGGATATTTAAACGTTTCAATTGTCGGATATAAATCTTTTTTGAAAATTGACATTGAAAATTCAGGTACCTGACTTTCATCAAAACGAATATAAGCTAGTTTTTTACTGTCTTTACTCCAGTCAAAAGCTCTCACAAAAGCAAATTCTTCTTCGTAAACCCAGTCCGTAATACCATTAATAACGGAATTCTTCTTTCCGTCTGTCGTAACAGGTGTTGATTTTTTTGATGCTACATCGTAAACATATAAGTTGTTTTCTTTAGCATAAGCGATTTTAGTTCCATCAGGAGAAAAAGTTGGTTCCTGAATCTGAAAATCAAAAAGTTTAGTCAGAGATTTTGATGCGATATCATATAAGAAATAATCTGCAGTAAAAGAGTGACGGAAGATTTTAGCCGAATTGCATGCAATTAAAATCTTTTTTTCCGAAGCATCAAAAGTATAACTGTCAATTCCGTCTGCAAGGGCTGCGTGATTCTTTGTATCAATTAAATTCGCTACTTTTTTTAAGGTTGCAAAATCGTATAAATCAATCTGCATACTTCTGTTGGCCTGATCAACATTTAAAACGGTATACTGGTCTGTATTTTTCAAGGATTGTAATTCATCCATTCCTTTCGCCCGGAAAGTTCCGCTATAAATATTTTCAACAGTTATTTTTTGTTGCCCAAAAACGGTAGTAACTAATAACAATAATATTACAGTAATTTTACTTGTATTCATCAGAATTATTTTAAATATAAAAAGAGCCCAATTTTAGTGAAAAAAATAAACATAATACACATTTTAAGTGTTAAATGTTAAAAAAAATAACGATTGCGTACTTCCATGTTTGAAATAGATTATAATCAAAACTCCTAAAATAGTATCTTTGCTGCAACATTATTATTTAATATATTGAGAATGAACAACGCTGTTGCCGGATTTTCTAAATTATCCAAAAAAGAAAAAATTAACTGGATTGCCAACAAATATTTTTCGGCTCCTGACGAAGCCTTAAGTATTATAAGAAATTACTGGAATTCAGATGAAAAGCTCCAACAGCTGCATGATGAATTTATTGAGAATACGATTACCAATCTGTATATACCGCTTGGAGTTGCCCCAAATTTTTTAATTAACGGCAAATACAAAACGATGCCGATGGCAATTGAAGAGAGTTCTGTAGTTGCGGCGGCTTCGAAATCGGCAAAATACTGGTCAACCCGAGGAGGATTTAAAGCAACCGTTATTAATACCGAAAAAATTGGTCAGGTGCACTTTACATTCAATGGAGATGCCCAAAAATTGCAGTCTTTTTTTGAACAGATAAAACCTGTTTTTTTCTCTGACACGCAAAGTATAACCAAAAATATGCAGCAACGTGGCGGCGGAATTCTGGATATACAATTAAAGGATAAAAGAAACCTACTTGAAAATTACTTTCAGCTTCACGCTACTTTTGAAACCAAAGACAGCATGGGAGCCAATTTTATCAACTCCTGCCTGGAACAATTTGCCACAACTTTAAAAGATGAATTTCAAAATTCTGATTTATTTTCAGATAATGAAAACATTAATGTTATCATGAGCATCTTGTCCAATTATGTTCCGAATTGTATTGTAAGAGCCGAAGTTTCCTGCCCTGTTGAAGATTTGACGGAAAAACATATTACAAATCCGTTGGATTTTGCACAACGTTTTGTACAGGCCGTTCAAATTGCAGAGGTAGAACCTTTTAGAGCTGTAACACACAACAAAGGAATCATGAATGGTGTTGATGCTGTTATTCTCTCAACCGGAAACGATTTTAGAGCAGTAGAAGCAGGCGTTCATGCATATGCTTCAAGAAATGGCCAATATGCAAGTCTGTCTCATGCCAAAATTGAAGACGGAATTTTTACTTTCTGGCTTGAAATTCCACTAGCTCTAGGCACTGTTGGCGGATTGACTTCTTTGCATCCATTGGTAAAATTATGTTTAGAGATATTAGAAAAACCTTCTGCAGAAGAATTAATGCAAATTGTGGCAGTTGCCGGTTTAGCACAAAATTTTGCAGCTTTGCGTTCCCTTACTACAACCGGAATTCAGGAAGGGCACATGAAAATGCATTTAAACAACATTATCAATCAGTTTGAGGCCACAGAAGAAGAACGTCATTTAATAAAATCGCATTTTAAGAAAAATACCATTTCGCATAGTGCTGTTGTCGATTTTATTGAGAATTTAAGAAAATAATTTAGAGCTGTTTCCACTATCCACTGCAATCTTTTCTTTTTTAAAGTAAAATCCAAAAGGGTTTCTACTGCAGATTTGGGATTATCGGGACTAAAAAATATAATATGAAACAAACATTTTACAGTAACGGAAAACTTTTTATTGCCGGAGAATATCTGGTTTTAGACGGAGCAGATGCTTTTGCGTTGCCTACAAAATTTGGTCAGGATCTGGTAATCGAAGATGGAGAAAACAGCCAGATAGAATGGAAAAGTTACGATCACGATAATCAACTCTGGTTTGAAGAAACAATCTTATTTAACGAAATTATAAATCTCCCGGACAGTAAAGCTGACAACATAAAAACAACTTTACTAAACATCCTTCACGAAGCTTATGTTTTAAATCCAAAGTTTATAGATAACTCAAAGGGATACAAAGTGAGTACTTATCTTACTTTTCCCAGAAATTGGGGACTGGGAACTTCTTCTACCCTTATCAATAATATTGCTGAATGGGCTGATATTAATGCTTTTACTTTACTAAATAATAGTTTTGGAGGAAGCGGGTATGATATTGCCTGTGCACAAAATAACACCCCGGTCATGTACCAGATTAAAGATAATGCTGTAAAATCTGTGGAATTTAACCCTGATTTTAAAGAGCATATATATTTCGTTTATTTAAATAAAAAGCAAAACAGCAAATCTGCAATATATGCTTATAACAACAATAAAGGACAGAATCTGGCACAAAGTGTTGCCGAAAACAATAAGATTACAAATACTATTCTTAATGCAAAAACTTTAAAAGAGTTTGCTTCAGCGGTTCAGAAACATGAAATTCATTTGAGTGCTATATTGGAAATGCAAACAATAAAGGAAGCCGTTTTTCCGGATTTTAACGGAGTAATCAAAAGCCTTGGGGCTTGGGGCGGGGACTTTGTAATGGTAATTTCTAAAGAGAATCCTAAAGAATATTTTGCTTCAAAAGGTTATGAAACTATTCTTTCTTACGATGAAATGATCTTATAGATTCAAAAACATCTCTTAATCTTTTTTTAAAACAAAAAAATTAATTTAAATTCATTTTTTTTGATGTCTTCATCTCTTTTGTTTCAAGACGTCGAACAATTTGGCTTTCCTGCTCATTTGACTCAATAAGAGTATTATGCAGACGCTCAGCCATCTTTTCAATACTGTTTGTAATAGAATCGTATACGAGTTCCATTCTGCGGTGTTTCTCTTCTTTTACAGCTCTTAAAACATCTTCCACGAAAATTTTATCATATTTTTCAGCAACAGAATCACGAGTATTGGTCAGTCGTATTACATTATCATTACCAAGAATAGTAACTTTAAAGTGCTGTTCTTCGTTACTTAAATAATACTTCCCTCCCAGTTCATCGCAATTGATGTCTGTGCTGCTTACTTTTAGCAGTTCAGTAATAATTCCAAAGATGTGATTTTCAATTTTGGAATATACTTTGGGTTTCTTTTTAAAAAACTTAAACATTAAAAACATCAACTATCTGATTGTTAAAGTATTTATTTATCATAGGAGCATCAATTTTCTGTAAAACAAAATATAAGCTATTTGTTAATTAAAAAATCCGCACAAATTAACAGTAATAATTTTAATAAGCAAAATTTTTTAGATTATATTTCTATTATTCCTATATAACTACCAAAAATCTGAATGATATTTATTACAAAACAAATTTAGTCAATTGTATATCAATAAAAAAACCCGAAACATTCATAAGAATATTTCGGGTTTAAATTTTTATTTGATTACTACCTTAGTAGTTAAACTGTAATCTGTTATCTTCAATTTTAGCATTGTTTTTCAACGCTGGTAAAATTCTGCTTGCATCAGAAGCACTTTGTGCTTTTACCTTAGCAACATACTCTGCATGGTTAGCAAGAGCCGGAGCTTTTACTGTACTGATATTTTTCACAACATATACTCCGGTGTTACCTTCAATTGGAGCAGAAACTTTGTTAGGAGATAAAGCAAATGCATTACCAACTACTTTTGGTTCTTGTCCAACTCCTCCAGGTAATACTGGATTATCTAATGTTACATTAGCAGCCTGCTGAACAGCTACACCAACACTTTTAGCAATAGCCTCAATGCTGGATCCTGTCATTTTTGCTTTTAACATTTCAGCTTTTTTCTTGTTTTTTAAGATTGGCTCAACATAAGGTCTTGCCAGACTTACAGAAACTAAACCTGATTTGTTTTCGCTTTTGTATTGTGCAATTACGTGACCTATATTAGCTAGTTCAAAACGTTTTACATCTCCAATACTTGTTTCTTTATCAAATGCCCATCTTACAATGTTACGTTGGTTTCCTAAAGGACCAAATGCCTCATCCATAGCTTTTGCACTAACAGGAGCAGCTACTTTTAAACCTAATTCTTTTGCAGTAGCATTAAAATCTTTATCTGCAGCCTGCATTTCAAATTTAGTAGCCAAAGTAAATACTTTATCAGAAGTCGCTTCAGATGGCTCAATTTTTTGAGCAATTGTAGCTAAACGAATACCGTCTTGTTTATCAGTGATTTTGATAATATGAAATCCGAAAGGAGTTTCTACTAAACCAATTTTACCAATTCCGTTATTAAATACAAAATCATTGAATGGTTTTAATGCTGATGGCAATTGGTTTTGACCAAAATATCCTACATCACCACCTTGTTGAGCTGATGCATCGTCAGAACTTGTAAAAGCCAACATCATAAAACTATCCGGATTAGCCTGAACCTGAGCTAAGATTTCTTCTGCTTTAGCTTTAGCTTCTTCTTTAGTTCTTTTTTCTTTTGGGTTTTGAGTTTGAGAACCTTCGTAACCAATTACAATATGGCTTGCTTTTGCATTAACACCCGCTTTAAATCCTAACGATTTAGAGATAGCATAATATTTTCCGTATACATATGGACCATAAATTGCTCCCGCTGGTAAACTAAAAAGTTTGTCAGCATCAACTGCAGGTAAACTATTTTTAGCAACATAAGTAGAATCATAAGGAATATCAGAGTTTGCGTTTACAAATTCTGCAATGTTTGTAGCATTTCTGAAACCAGCTAAAGTATCATTTTTACCTGTTTTTGCATTGTAAACTACACTTCCTGATAATAAAGCAGTAATTCTTGCTTTAATTTCAGCTTCATCTTCTTTTGAAGCTTTATCTTCAACCAGAACATATTGAATTTCACGAGTTTCATCCGCTTTGAATTTTTTCTCGTTTTTCTTCATATAATCAACAATATCAGAATCAGAAATTTTTACTTCACTATCTTTAATAGAAGAGTATAATCCTGCAGCATAAGCAAAGTTTACTTTGTTAGCTTCCATTTCATACTTAAATTTTCCTTCACTAGCAGTTGTGTAAAGTCCTGATTTTACTAAAGTATTATAGATTTGATATTTTGCGTTTAATCCGGCATCTTTTTCTTTGTCAGCAATATATTGTTTTGCATCAGGAGTAGTATTAACGTAGTTTTTAAACTTAGCAACGTCAAAAACACCTGCCGCATTTAAGAACATAGGGTTTTTTCCAATATTTGGATCTGATTTTAAAACCTCTATTAAATGTTTTTCACCAACTCTCAATCCTAATTTATCAAACTGAGCTGACAATAATGCGATTGAAACTTCCTGATCCCAAACTCTGTTTGCAGCTTCAGTAGAAGAAATTCCCTGGCCACTTTTTTCAACATTACTAACTTTAACTCTAAAGTCTTCAAATGAAATATCTTTTCCATCGATGCTTCCTACATCTTTTGAACTTTGACTAAATGTTCCTTTACCAATAAGATCCTGTATTATAAATGCAAATAATGCAAGTGCAATAACCCCTATCAATAAAGCTGAACGCTGTCTAATTTTTGCTAAAACTGCCATTTTTATTGTTGTTAATTTTATATTCAGTTTGCGAAAATACAATTATCTAGTTAATAACAATACAACTAGTGTTTTATTTTACGCATTTTTTTTTAATTAATAAAAAAATTACTCTTTTATAGTCATTTTTACTAATTCGATTTTCTTGTTTGATGCTTCTTCTATCACAAAATGATACCGATCAATTATTATTTCGTCTCCTTTTTGCGGAATTTCTTTCGTATGATTTACAATAAAACCTCCCAAAGTGCCATAAGAATCTTCCTCAGGAATATCTAATTTATAGGTTTCATTTAAATACTGAACATCCAAACGTGTAGAAAACAAATACTTACCCTCTCCAAACTCTTGTTCTATAAGTTCTTCGTCTAAATCGTGCTCATCCTCGATTTCACCAAAAAGCTCTTCAACAATATCTTCTATTGTTACTATACCAGAAGTTCCTCCATGTTCATCAAGAACAACGGCAACATTTCTTCTTTTTTTAATAAGTAAGTTCAAGGCATCCTTAATAGAAATCGTTTCGGGAACAAACTCAACGGTCATTAAAACAGATTTTATTGTTTTTGGCTTTTTAAACAAATCAAATGAATGCACATAACCCACAATATCATCAAGAGAATTTTGACTTACTACAATTTTGGAATATCCTGTTTCTATAAATAATTGCTTCAGGTCTGCAACGCTGTCAAATAAATCTATATCAACAATTTCAGTACGCGGGGTCATGATATCACGTGCCTTTACACCGGAAAATTCAAGCGCATTCTGAAAAATCTGAATTTCAGAATCTACTTCTTCGTTTTCTTCAACAGAACTCATTTGTTCTGTGATATAATTACCCAGTTCAACTTTGCTAAAATACAATTGTACCTGATCTCCCTCTGTCTTAAAGAATTTCTTTAAAATAAAATCTGAAATCCATATAAAAAAAGTGGCTATATAGTAAAACAACCGATAAAACAGATAGGCAGGAATTGCAAAAATCCTAATTAAGGAATTGGCATAAATCTGAAAAAAAAATTTAGGAAAAAATTCGGCAGTAATTAAAACGATAAAAGTCGAAACGGCCGTCTGAACAAGTAAACTTGTAATACCCGAAAACTGATACCCCAAAGTTACAATTTGAGCCAGAATCAGGTCACCCATATAGAAACCGTAAACTACCAGTGCAACATTATTACCGATAAGCATTGCAGCAATAAATTTAGATGGGTTTTCGGTAAGTTTGGTAAGGATTTGTGAGAGAAAATTATCTTGTTTTTTTTCTATTTCAAGATAAATCTTGTTTGAGGAAATAAAAGCTATTTCCATTCCCGAAAAAAAGGCTGATAGTATTAAACATAGTATTATAATACTAATCTCCATTTTTTATTGTTTTTTATTTCGATCATCAAATCTGTTAGCAAATCTTCTTCTGAAGAAAAACATGAAAATTGCCAGGCCGGCAATTATAAAACTTAGAATTGCCTTATCATTTGCTTCGTCCAGTTTTGTAATTCCGTCATATATAAAGAAAGCTCCAAAAAGGATGTAAACGTATTGTGTATATTTTAAATAACCCATAATATTTTTTTATTCTTCGGCTTCCAGTTCGCCGGTTATTCGTTGTGAATTTATCACTTTAAAGTCTTTGCTAAAATCTATACCCTGACCGTAAGAAACGCCTTTTGCATCAGTAAGTTTAAATTTTCTTTCGGTATAAAACCACTCATTTTTCTGGTCAAAATACAATTGCTCCGTTTCAAGCATTTGTCCGGTTTCAGAAGTTATTTTTACTTTTCCCTGCAAATCTATAATCCCGGTTTGTTTGTACGAAACGGCATAATTTGATTTTATAAAAGTACGCTTTTGTTTTTTATCATATAGCGTAACATCTATTCCTTTGGGAAATTCGGTAAACGGAAATTCAAGATTTGAATAATCCAACATTTTTGAACTAATCAGAACTCCTGTTATACGCCCGGAATCTGTATATTTAATATTAACCGTATCTGCATCACTTCCCGGAACAAACTCTGAAAAATTAATTTTCTGAACTTCTTTAAAATTACTTTCGCACCCAAAAAACATTGTCACAGCAAGAACTGTGACAATTGTTATAATATATTTCTTTGGTAAATTCATTTGCCAAATGTAGTAAATTGTACTGAGCTTAAAAAAACTGCTATGCTTAATTGAATTTACTCTTCACGAACCATTTGTCGTTGAAAGAGAAACTCAGGCTAAAATTCATATAATTTTCTTTAATCAGACCTGAAGAAGTTGTTCCTTTTTTACCAAATTCCAGTCCGAAATTTACATTTGAGAAAGTTCCTGTAATTGGAAACCCTGCTCCTAATGTCATTCCGACATCATTGATTGATTCATTATTAATAATCATACCTACTTTTTCGTATTTTAAACCTGCTCGGTATGTTACTCTGCTTAAGTAACTTGAAAAAGAGGTGTAATTTGGAATAAAATATCCTCCAATGGCGTATTTTGAATATTTTTCATAACGCACATTATTCATTGTATTATAATAATTATAAAGTTTTCCATCACCCTGAAAAGCCAATGATGTACCCACTAACCATTTTCTTGCTTCACCGATACCTGCGCCGATTGTTAATTTACCAGGCAACTTTAAATCGGTTGATGAAGCCGGATATTCATAAGGGTCCGGATCACCGTCAACATCAATAACTCTGGTGTTATCTGAATTTAGATTACCTGAAAATGTATAATTTAAACTAGTGTATAAATTCATTTTCTTGTAAATTTTAGTCTGATACATTGTACCTATATTAAAATTCACTCCTGACACTACAGCAGTATTGGTTTCTCTGGTCGCGTTTTGAATACCGGATACCAGCTCAATACTGGTTGTTGTAATTTTACCAAAATTATATTGTACATCTGTACCTACATTCCATTTTGGAGTAATTTTATACGCTAAACCAAAAAATACTTTGTTTATTCCTCCTTTTCCTTCTAGCTGGCTGCTTACATCACCTGGAGTAGCCGTATTATCATCAGCAAGTCGGTATCCTACAGAAGATAAAGGAACCAAACCAAATGCCGCACCAAATTTACCCATCGGAATACCAACTGCAAGGTAATCGAAAGTAGATCTTTGTGCTTTTGAAGTTTCTGTATCCGATTTTAATTTAGAAGTTCCAAAAGTTCCTCCTACAGAAAAAGTTGTTTGTCCCAAACTAGCATAACTTGCCGGATTTTCAATATTCAAATGGATACTATCCTGCTCTACTGCAACTCCTGCCATAGATCTAAATTCAAGAGTTCCTTTTAGTCTGGAGTCCCCTATTCCGTAAAAAGAATAAGGAGATGCTGTACCTTGCTGGGCAAATGAAACGAACGAGATAAGTAAACAAGTACTTACTATAATTTTTTTAATCATTGTCGATTTTATATTGAAATGTTTGGTTCAAACTTTCCAGAAGGAAATTTGAATTGGCAAATATGGTATTTTTTAATCGTTTAGCCAAAAAATCTGTATCACCACCCGTTAAAATTATTATAAAATTTGAAAAGTTTGCCCGATATTCATCGATAAAACCATCAATCTCATAGACGAACCCATTGACAACACCGGAATGAATAGCTTGTTTTGTTGAATCCCCAATATAATGTTCCGGTGCTTCTAAAGTTAATAACGGCAGTCTGGCTGTGAAATTATGTAGCGATTCATAACGTAACCTTAAACCCGGAGAAATCGCTCCGCCAAGATAATGGTCATTTTCGTCGATAAAATCGTAGGTAATACAAGTTCCTGCATCTATAACTAATCTGTTTTGTTTTGGAAACTGTAACGTGGCCCCGGCAGCCAAAACCATCCTGTCAATTCCTAAGGTTTTTGGTGTTGCATATTTATTAATAAAAGGAAAGACGTCTTCATGTGTTAAAAAATGAATATTCAGCTTATTTTCGAAAGCCAAAAAAGATTGTTTTTCGATATTTCCGACCGATGCGATGACCAAATCGGAGCAATCCGGAAATTTTTTTAAAATTTTTTCTATTTCTTTTTCGAATTCATTTTTCTCAAAAACAAAATTCCCAAGAGCAGTATTCTCCTCAAAGACAGCTGCTTTAATTCGGGTATTCCCTACATCAACAGTTAAAATCATATTTACTTTTTTGTTTTTGCGAAGATACGAATTGATTTTTTTTTAAAATTGTTTTGGATAAACGAAAAATGATTCTATCTTTGCACCCGCAATCAGCATGGTGCCTTAGCTCAGATGGTAGAGCAATGGACTGAAAATCCATGTGTCCCTGGTTCGATCCCTGGAGGCACCACCAAAACCCACTCAACTGAGTGGGTTTTTTGTTTTTAATAGATTATGCATTACTTATATATCCTATATTCAAATTCTTCTCAAAAATTCTATATTGGAGAAACAAAAGATATAGAAGAAAGAATTTTAAAACACCAAAACCATTTCTATTCAAATTCATTTACCAAAATTGCTGATGATTGGGAAATTGTTTTAACTTTTGCTTGTAATAATAAGGACGAAGCTGTTTATTTAGAAAAATTCATTAAACGAATGAAAAGCAGAACCTTTAACAACAAAATAATTGAAAATCCATCCATCTTACAAGATATTCTGTCTAAAAGAAAATAATATGTCCCTGGTTCTCCCGAAGCCTCGGGACTGGAGGCACCACCAAAACCCACTCAACTGAGTGGTTTTTTTGTTTTTAATACTTTTCCAAAAAATTAACCGCAAAGTTCGCTAAGATTTACGCAAAGGTTCGCAAGCTGTTATTAAACTTTGTTTTTTTGTTTGTCCTTTTACAGTTAAAAAAACTCTTAATTCTTCCCTTTGTAAACTTTTGATTACCAAAAACCAGAAAGTTAATAATTAAAGTAATTTTGTTAAAAAAGTATCAACTAAATAAAAAAATATCTTTTATATTCGTAAAATCGTATTTTAATTTTTATTTATTATCAAAAAACACAGAGCGTTTTTTATGGGTAAAACTTCTACTAAAGGCATTTGGAAAGTAATTTCTGCCTCCTCTATGGGTACAATGATCGAATGGTATGACTTCTATATTTTCGGAAGTTTAGCTGTTGTAATTTCAACCAAATTTTTCCCAAGTGATAATCCAACTGCAGCATTTTTATCTACATTGGCCACTTTTGCTGCCGGATTTGTAGTACGCCCTTTTGGCGCTTTATTTTTTGGCAGGCTCGGAGATATCATTGGCCGTAAATATACTTTTATGGCTACCTTATTATTAATGGGGGGTTCAACTTTTTTAATTGGCTGTATTCCCAGTTATGAAACTATTGGTTTTTTGGCTCCTTTATTAGTCCTCATTTTGCGTTTATTACAAGGACTTGCGCTTGGTGGTGAATATGGCGGAGCAGCTACTTATGTTGCAGAACATGCTCCTGTGGGAGAAAAAGGATATTGGACTTCCTGGATTCAGACTACAGCAACCGTCGGACTATTTATTTCTCTTATGGTTATTTTGGCAACAAAAAATATTCTTTCAACAGAAGATTTTGATTCCTGGGGATGGCGTGTTCCTTTTTGGGTTTCTATTGTCATGGTTGGGGTTTCTTACCTAATCCGAAAAAATATGGATGAATCTCCTGTCTTTGCAAAAGCAAAAAAAGAAGGCACAACAAGTACAAATCCTTTAAGAGAAAGTTTCGGAAACAGGTATAATCTAAAATTTGTTTTACTGGCATTATTTGGCGCTACGATGGGACAGGGCGTCGTATGGTACACAGGACAGTTTTATGCCATGAGTTTCATGAAAACCGTAATGAATATTGACTCTTCTCAGGTAGATAGCCTATTAGGGATTGCTTTACTTTTAGGAACTCCGTTTTTTATTGTTTTTGGATGGCTGAGTGACAAGGTTGGCAGAAAATACATTATGATGGGCGGTATGCTGTTGGCTATTTTGTTTTACAGGCCAATTTATAAAATGATGTATGATACAACAGACATTAGTAATAAAACAGAAATTTTCGAAGAAACAACAAAATCGATTGAAAATAAAAGCAACGGAGGTTCTGTATCAACAACTCAAAAAAATTATACTGACGGTACAACCGTGATAGAGAAAAAATCGTATATCCTTAATAAAGAGACACAAACAAGCATTTCTGTTACAATTAATTCTAGTGACGAATGGACATTAATATTTTTAGTTTTCATTCAGGTGCTATTTGTAACAATGGTTTATGGGCCAATTGCTGCATTTTTGGTAGAAATGTTCCCTACAAAAATAAGGTATACCTCAATGTCATTACCTTATCATGTTGGAAACGGAATTTTTGGAGGTTTACTTCCTGCTATTTCTACTTATCTTGTATCACAATCAAAAGAATCGGGTAAAACTGATTTTTATCTTGACGGACTTTGGTATCCTATCATTATTGCTTCAGTTTGTTTTGTAATTGGAATGATTTATATTGATAATAAGAATAAAACTAATCACCTTTAAATTTAAAAAAATGAATACAATTAAACAGACATTAGGGGTTTTATGGGTGATATTGGCAGTTTCTGCAGCATATTTTTGTATTTTCGAATTTGGATTACCAAAACTACTCTCAGACAAACAAGATGATTTAGTCTTTGGAATTATCATTCTTTTTATTCTAACTCCGCTTATCGTTTTAGGATTGGGAACTTTTGGCTATTTTGCTGTAATTGGAGAGTATAATAAGAAAAAATAACCTCAAACAGATATAAATAAAAAGGCTGCCTGTTTCCAGACAGCCCTTTCACATTACTAACCAAACCAAACTTTTAATCTGTTAGATATATTTTTAAATCTTATTTTTTGATGAATTTCATCACCTGTGTTTTATTATTTTCATCGAAAGCTTTTACGAGATATATTCCTGTTTTTAAATCACTTACGCTAAACTGAAAGTCTAAATTTCCGTGAGTTGTAAAACTTTTTACTAATTGTCCGGAGATGGAATAAACCTGAACTTTTGTTGTTGCTATATTTAAGGTAAAGTAATCCGTAACAGGATTAGGAAATAAATTCACTGAATTTCCTTTCTCAAAATCAGCTATTGCTAAATTTGCCTGTTTGTTACCATAAATCCTGTATTCACCAGCCGGAAGGCTTATTGGTGCATTTACATCTGCAACATTTATAGTTGTATTGTCCATTAGATTGTACCACGTCCCGGTGTACTGAAAACCTGTAGCAACATTTTGTGTCGTTACATCAAAGTTTGCCACAATGAGAACATCTTTTAGTTGTGTTGTCGCCAGATTTGGGTTGGTAATCTTTATATTTACGCTTAATGAATTTGCGGTTGCAATAGTTGGTGTTCCTAAAAAAACAGGTTCTGTAATTTTAAGGGTAATCATTTTTGACCAGTCATTGTAAATTTTATTTCTGTTTGAATCTCCCTGCCAATTCTCTACCCATTGTGGCTGTGGTTTTGTATCTAATTTACAATCTCCGGGAATAGTTCCTGAAGAATCATTTACAGTTCCGTTATTACAGGTAAAAATAGATTCGTCCCATCCTAATTCTCCAAAATGCCAAATCATTTTTGGACCAGGAACTAATAATGAAACAGCTCCAATAGCGGACATTCTGGACAATGCCGTATTTAATGTTTTTACATTATAACTTCCCGAAGAAGCACCGTACTGAACATTTTTATACATCAGTCTTTCCTCATCATGACTTTCTGCATAACCCATTAGGCGATTTGCGGTAAAACCATGACTTGCACTTGCCATTCTGGAAATATTACTGGCATATCCCATAGACAATTCATTATAAGGATCTGTCATTTTACCCCACATCATAATTCCTTTGCTTGGCGTTTCTGAGATTTTGTAATTTGCCCATTCTTTCTCTTCACCGTCAGTTCCTAAATGTTCAAAAATGGTATAATGTGTTGGATCTAAACTCCAAGAGTAGTCAGCATATTTTTTAAGAATATCTACTCTGTCCTGCTGATACTTATTAGTACAAGGTTCGTCAGAGTCTGTACACGCCTGAGTAAATCCTTTTGTTAAATCCCAACGGAAACCATCAATCTTGTATTCTTCAATCCATTGTTTTACAACACGTTCTACATAATTTTGAGTCTTTAGAGATTGATGATTAAAATCTTCTCCTACACTGTAAGTATGTTTAGCTGTTGTATTAAAATAAGGATTTTCAGCAGTTGGTGAACCAAAGCCATCACCATCAGGATCATTCATCCACATTCTGACCATTGGGTTTCTTCCGAAAGCATGATTTAGTGCCACATCAAGAATAACTGCAATTCCGTTTTGATGACATAGATCAATCAATTCTTTTAATTTATCTGATGTCCCATAAAACTTATCCAAAGCCATGTGAAATGAGGTATTATATCCCCAGCTTTCATTGCCTTCAAACTCCATTACAGGCATTAATTCGATTGCGTTTATTTTTAAATTTTTAAAATAATCAATCTTATCTATTAGACTTTGATAATTTTTTGCAGCATCAAAATCACGAACCAAAACTTCATAAACTACCAATTTTTCTTTTTCTGGCTTAGTGAAATTGGAAACCTGCCAATTATATGGTGTCTGACCTGTTTTTAAAACTGTAACCTCAAAGTTTTGTCCGGCTGGATAAGCCGGTAAATTTGGATATGATGTTGAAGGAATGTCAGCATCATCATAAGGTGACAAAACCAAAGTAGAATAAGGATCTGCTGTTTTTACCATCGCTGGCGAATTTGCTAATGGAGTTGCATCAACAACCCAATACTGATATGTGTTATTTACCCCAGAAACTAATCCGTTTAATTCTAACCAAAATTTTCCTGTAGTCGGGTCTTTTTTCATGGCATAGGCCGAAGTTGGCTGCCAGTTATTAAAACTTCCGGCAACGTATACAAAGTCTTTTAAAGGTGCATCTAAAACTAATGTTGCTTTTGTAGCGTCGGTAGAGTTATAATTAATTCCGTCCACTAATCCTGTTGGCATTGTCTCAGAAACTGTATTTGGATTTACTATTACAGAAAACTTTTTAGAAATAGTAACGCCTGCTTGTGTTGCCAACAATTCATAATTCTGATTACTTGTAACATTAGTATGCAGGTATGAATAATTAGATGTGCTGGTATTAGTATTTATTGTGGCACCGTTCGCTTTTAAAGTATAACTCGCAGCTCCGTTTGTGTTTGTTGCAGTGATATTAAAATTTGAACCCGAAGCAATAATCGTAGCACTATTTTGTATTGGAGCAGTCAGCGTTACCTGGAAAGATCCGACTTCTACTAAAATGTCCTGTGATTTTTTATCTCCGTTTCCATTTTTAGCTTTTATTAAAAACCCTATTTTGCCAATACCTGTTGTATTATAAAAGGTTGTTGGTGTAAACGTTTTTGTATAAGTATCTGTTCCGGCATTATAGGTAAATATACTGGCATCACTTGAATTGTCCCAGGCTCCGTTGTCCGGAGTTCCTTTCTGAGTTGTATCGTTTGTATCAAAAGCCCAGGCCCATAGATATAGTTTGTGGTCGGTTACACCCCATGTTGACTCGTTTACACTGCTTCCATTAATTGTAATCGTAATAGAAGTTGTTTCTTCAAAAGTGGATGGGCTTACAGAGTAAGTTACTGTTTGTTGTTGGGCAAAAGAAATTGCCGACATTAACAGAAATATTTTTAGTAAAGTTTTTTTCATAATATGGTTGGTTAGGTTAGCATGATTAAAAAAGGGCTACCTTACAGATAGCCCTCTTTGCATAAAGAAAGTTTATTATTGATTAGGAATCATTAAATAGCTTCCATCTAAATCATTGAAATAAATTACATATTTAGATTTTGATACTGGTATATTATCACCAGTTCCTCCACCTGAGAAAGGAGTTTTTCCACCCCAAGAAACATCCCATGCATCATTTGCTCTAAACTTCATTTCACCATCATTAAGTGATGTTATACCTAATGTCCAAATATGTCCGTTAAAAGTAGATTTAACCATTGCTGTTGAAGCATCCCATCCTTTAGCAGTGCTACTTCCAATAATACCTACTGTTAAGTAATTCACAGCAGCAGAAGCGTCGTAAGCTTCTAATGTATAGCTTAACTTTTGAACATCCATTTTAAACTTATAATAACCATCAGCAGGAATTTCAATACTTGCAGGATCTGGATCTGAGTCAGTACCTCTGTAAGCTAAAGAACCTCCTGATCCTCCGTACATCGGAGCCCAGTTCCCTAAGTTTTTAATCGCTTTGAAATATCCTTTTTTAAAGAATCCTGTAAACACATATTCATTAGCATTTGTTCCACTTCTGAATAAAATTTGATTTCCTTTGTTATTATCCCAACCAGAAACAGTTGCGTCTCCAACTAAATACCAGTCGTTGAAATTATAAGGAACTTTTCCTGTGTAAGGAGTAACTGTAATTGAAATTAAACCCTTAGCTACTTGAGTAAATCCTCCTGAAATATTTGATGTAATTTTTATATCATACATTGCTGCTACTTCAGGTTGTCCTCCAAGATCAATTGCTGCCTGATTTAATTCTTTAGCAAGCACAGATATTTCTTTAATACCATTAGTAGTAGTTGCAAGCGTTTTTGCATTAGTAAAATCTCCACCTTTTTTATCTATTAACAAACTATATTTCACTGATACATCGGTAGAATATTCTGCAGCTGACCATGTAAATTTAGCAACTTCTTCTGATGCTTTCTCAACATCCAAAACATAATTTTGTCCTGTTGTTGGTGCAGTAATTTCTGGTGTTGAAACAGCATTTAAAACTGGTCTGTTATCTACATCATCAGAATTACAAGAAACCGCCAATACACCAATAAATGCGATTAAAATCTTATATATATTTTTCATTTTACAATTTTATTAGGTGTTAGTATCCTGGATTTTGCTTCAATGTTGGATTTGCCTGAATATTTCTTGCAGGAATTGGCATTAAATCTCTGTAAGATTCAGTAGATGTACCATTTACAGAGCCACCTTTCCATTGCCAGATTTTAGATCCTCCTGTAAATTTTCCGAAACGAATCAAATCTGTTCTTCTGTGACATTCCCAGAACAACTCTCTTCCTCTTTCGTCCAAAAGAAAATCAAGTGTCAATTGTGCTGTAGAAATATTTTGTGCTTCAGCTCTTGTTCTGATTTGATTTACGTAACCCAACGCAGTATTTATATTTCCAGTTGAAGCTCCTCTTACTGTTGCTTCAGCATACATCAAATAAGCATCTGTTAATCTAAACATTGGAAAATCGATATCCGGCATATCATTTCTTTGTGCTGCAGAACCATCTGAATTTACATTGATGTATTTTGTTACAGCATAACCATCTGTAAAAGTTGAAACATTAGTAATGTCTTTAGATTGACCAGGTGTGTAAAAAGTTCCTCTATTATCTGCAGTTGCAGTTTCGTCAGGAAAAAGATTCACGAACTCTCTACGAGTTCTAATTCCTTGCCATCCACCATCCATACCTCTGGATGCAGCATTCATACTACCTCCAATAGAAGCGTGCATGATAAAACTCATTCCACCACCAATCGCTCTAATCGCATTTCCATCTCCGATAATTGGGAAAATAAATTCAGATTGAGCACCATTTCTGTCATTATCTGCAGAAAATAAATAACGGTAAGGAACATTTGCAAAAGTATATCCTGAACTAGTAATGATTTCATTACATAATGTAGCTGCTTCATTGTTTCTGTCTACACCTGTATATACTTTAGAATTCAAATAAATTTGAGCCAATAAAAATTTAGCTGCTGTTTTATCAACTCTACCGTATTCATTTGCTTTTGAAGCCACTAAACTATTGTCTAAGTCTTTCAATTCAGATTCTACATAAGCAAAAACTTCAGCTCTTGATTTTTGTACAGGATAATAGAATCCAACAGGATCATTTTCTGTAGTAATTGGCACATTTCCGAACAAATCCATTAAGTTATAGTAGGAGAAAGCTCTCAAGAAACGAGCCTCAGCTCTAAACTCAGCGATATCAGCTTTTAAACCTGCATCAACTCCTCTTGCCGTTAATTTCTCATCAGTTGTTTGTCTTAAAAACTCATTCGCAACACTAATATGATAAAATGCTCTTGAGAATGCTCCTGATAAAAATTCATTATCCGCAGACCATGTTTGAGAGTTCAAAGTTGGTAAGGTACCATCTGCCCAAGCAATAATAGCTTCGTCTGTTGTAAATTCCTGTGTTACAAAAAGTAATCTTAAGTAACTGCTAAAGTCACCACCAAGTCCAGCAATATCCGGGCTTTTCGAAGGAACTGCAGCATCACCATCACCATCATTACCTCCTACATACAAACCAGCATATAATTTTGCCAAAACTTGTTTGTAAGATGCAGGATCCTGAAAAAAGGTTTCAGATAAAAATTCATCATCATCCTTTGGTGTCACGTTTAAATCGTCCGTACACGAAGTAAGGGTCATACTTATTCCTAAAATGAATAGGAAAAAATAAGATATATATTTAAATGATATTTTCATTTTGTTTGTTTTTAAATTTTTGATTTCAATCTAACTATTAGAAATTCGCATTCACTCCAAACAAGAATGTTCTTGCTCTTGGATACACATTATTATCAATTCCGTTGAATTTCTCCGGATCTAAACCATTGTATTTTGTAAGAATAAATACATTCTGAACACCAGCAGTAAACCTTAAAGATGCAGCTTTAATAATTGTTTTATCAAAAGTGTATCCAAGTGTAACATTATCTAATTTTATAAAAGAAGCATCTTTTATAAAATAATCAGACAGGTAACGTTGTGTTCCGTTGTCTTCAAAAGTAAAACCAGTATTGTAGTAATCAGAACTTACGTTAGACAAATCAGTCTGCCTTCTTAAACCTGCATCAGAATAACCTAAATTAGAACTTACGTTATCAAAGATATGATTTCCAACACTTGCTCTCCAGTTCATTGTAAAATCAAATTTTTTGTAGTTTAATGTAGAAAACAATCCGAAAGTATAATCTGGTGCCGTTTTAGCAGCTCTGTAACGGTCACCTGCATCAATTTTTCCGTCTCCGTTTCTATCAACATAAGCACCGGCAATTGGCCTTTTGTTAGCATCATATAATTGCTCGTAAACAAAAAATGAATTTGGCGCATATCCTACTGAGTTAATCAGGATTTTATTTCCACTTCCACCAGCGATATTATCTCCAGCCAAATAACCCTGAAAACCTGGAACCGTAATTCCTAATTCAGAAATGTTTTGATCAATGTAAGTAGTATTAAAAGCTAGATTCCAAGTCAAATTGTCATTTTTAACAATATCAGAAGCAATACTGAACTCAACTCCTTTTGTTCTTACGCTACCAATATTGAAGAAACCTTGGTTTCTAAGATTTGCTCCATCAGGAACTGCAATATCTGCTAATAAATCGGTCGATTTTTTATCAAAATAGTTAATAGATCCTGTAATTCTATCATTGAAGAATCCATAATCAAGACCAATGTTCGCTTCTGCCAATTCTTCCCATTTGATGTCTTCATTATATCCTTCTGGTCTTGCAGTTGAATAAATTGTGTTACCAAAAATATATTGTGTATTAATTGTTCCTAAAGTAACTCTTTGTAAATAATCATACTGAGCCGAGATATCCTGCTGACCAGTAGTACCATAACCAACTCTTAATTTTAAAGTTGAAACAGTTGCGTTTCCTTTTAAGAAAGCTTCTTCAGACAGATTCCATGCAAAAGCAGCTCCTCCAAAATTACCCCATCTGTTATCTTCAGAAAAACGAGAAGTTCCGTCTCTTCTGTAATTTAACGTTAATAAATATCTGCTATCATAACCTAAGTTTAAACGACCGAAATAAGATTGAAGATTAACGTCCGGATCTGTAGCAACATCCTCATTAGGATTTGGTTGTCTAACTTCTCCTGATGAATATTTTTCTTTTTGGAATAACTGATAGTTATAACCTGCCGTTGCATCAATTTTAAATTTCCCTAAATCTTTAGTATAATTAAAATAAGCATTTAAGTTTTTGTTCTGAAGCGCATCAGTGTAACTATTATAGTTTCCTAAATTTACATAATCTGGTCCATTGAATGGCTTTGGCTGATATCCTAAAGCACTTTGAGTACTTACCTCAGTATATCCACTACTATCAAATCTATCAATACCAGCTTCAACAACAGCTCTTAAATCTTCGAAGAAATGGAATTTGTAGTCTAATCTAACATTACCCCATTTTCTTGTAGAAGTTGCTCTTCTTTCATCTTGATTTAATCTTGCAACAGGGTTTCTTGCCGGTAATAATGGTAAGTTTCCGGTTGGCTCTAACCATTCAAAATAACCTCCATAACGAGAACCCTCTTCATAAACTGACTGTGTTGGATCAAATCCGATTGCACTTCCAATTACAGCACCTTCGTCCTGAAATTGATTCTTACCAAAAGATAAGTTTCCGCTAATATCAATTTTTAAATGATTATCAAATAAAACCGGATTTAACGATAACGATGTCGTAGTTCTTTCAAAAGAAGTGTTTCTTAAGATTCCAGGATTATCAACATTTCCAACAGATAAACGTACCGGCAATTTGTTAAATAAAGCACCGCTTACAGATATATTGTTATTTGTGGTAAGTGCTGTATGAAAAATTTCATCCTGCCAGTTTGTATTTGCAGTTCCCATTAAAGCTTGTTGAGCAGGTGTACCTTTAGTATTCACCAATTCACGGAACTGATCTGCACTCATTACGTCAACTGTATTGGCAACAGTATTAATACCAACCTGAGAACTGAAGTTTACCTTAACAGCACCTTTTGTTCCTTTTTTGGTTGTAATAACAATTACACCATTTGCAGCACGTGATCCGTAGATTGCAGCAGCAGAAGCGTCTTTTAAAACTGTAAAAGACTCAATATCATTAGGATCAATCGTAGATAAAATACTAGTTGCTCCACTTGGCACTGCATTACTTAAAGGTAATCCGTCTAAAACGATTAAAGGTTCATTTGATGCGTTTAAAGAAGACCCTCCACGAATTCTGATATCTGCTTTTGCACCTGGTGCTCCTCCTCCTGTTACATTAACACCCGAAATACGGCCGCTAATTAAACTCTCCGGAGTTACATTAATTCCTTTATTAAATTCTTTAGCAGAAATTTGAGATACAGAACCTGTAGCATCTTTTTTCTTAACAGTACCGTAACCTACTTGTACCACAACTTCTTTAAGCTGATTGGTATCTTCTTCTAAAGAAACATTTAATGTTTTTTGTCCGGCAAACTCAATCGTTTGCGTTCTGTAGCCAATAAAAGAGATTACGATTTTGTTACCATTTTTAACATTTGATAGCTGGTAAATCCCATCAAATCCGGTAGATGTTCCGCCTGGAGCACCTTGTACACTTACATTTACTCCCGGTATTGGCTGACCTGTTGCTTTATCGACAACAGTCCCGCTTAGAGTGTTTTGAGCTAACACAGTGAACGGCAACAATAGGAATAAAAATAACAACTTTTTGTAAATTGTTTTCATACTTTTTGTTTAAATTAGTTTGAGTTTGTGATTGTTAGTTAAGTTTTTAATTTTACTTCGAATTCCAAAATTATGAATTTATTAACATGCCCAACCACTTACAAATTATAATGAGTTACGAAAACGTGGTAGTGTTGAAAACTTTCTATATTTTGTAATCTTTTAGGCTAAAAATTGTCAATTGCAAAAAATTCAGATACCTTTATTAATAATTAGATTTTTTTCATAAAAAAGATGAAACGTAAAATAACCTTAAAACAGATCGCAAAGGAGCTTGACGTATCAATATCAACAGTCTCTAAATCACTCAGAAACAGTCTTGAAATTGGTGAAGAAACACGTTTAAAAGTGCAGGCTTTTGCAAGGTTTTATAACTATAAGCCAAACAACATTGCCCTTAGTCTAAAAAACCGAAAAACCAAAAGTATTGGTATTATCATTCCGGAAATTGTACATTATTTTTTCTCTACTGTGATCAACGGAATTGAGCAGGTTGCAAATGAAAATGGCTACAGTGTTGTCATCTGTTTATCTGATGATTCTTTTGATAAAGAAGTCTTAAATATGGAAATGTTAGCCAACGGAAGTATCGATGGTTTTATCATGTCTCTTTCTAAAGAAACACAGTACAAAGGTGATTTTCACCACATTACAGAAGTGATAAACCAAGGCATGCCGGTTGTAATGTTTGATCGTGTCACCAATGATATTTTATGCGATAAAGTGATTATTGACGATAAAGCCGCAGCTTATGAAGCCGTTCAAAGTTTAATTGATAATGGCAGAAAAAAAATCGCACTGGTAACCACAGTAGATTATGTAAGTGTCGGCAAATTGAGAACGGATGGTTACGAAAAAGCGCTTCTGGATAACGGAATTCCTTTTAACGAAGATTTAATCATTAAAATTGAAGACGTTGACACCTGCGAAATAACGATTTCTGAGCTTTTGCACGCCAGAGCTTTTGATGCTGTTTTTGCTGTAAATGAGCTTTTTGCAGTAACCATTATCAAAACAGCTTCAAAGATGGGATTAAAAGTTCCGGAAGATTTAGCTGTTATTGCTTTTACTGACGGAATTATCTCAAAATACTCTACTCCAAGTATCACAACCGTAAGTCAGAGTGGTGAAAAAATGGGAAACAAAGCCGCTAAAATGCTTATTGAAAGACTCGAAGCAGAACATAACGATGACGAAGAAGAAAACGAAAACTATACTACAGAAGTAATAGAAACTCATTTAATAAAAAGAGAATCTACTGACTAAAATTCTTAAAATCAACACATTCTAAAGCCATAAAAAATATTTATGGCTTTTTTGTTAGCATATATCTAAAAATAATTTATACTTTTACGGCCGTCAAGGCTTTTACTTTTACTTCGAAAAAATAGTAAGTTTTGATAAGCAAAGCGCTTATCGTATAATTTTTCACAAATTACGATAATGGAAAAGCGTAAATTAAGTTTCTGGGAAATTTGGAACATGAGTTTCGGTTTCTTAGGAATACAATTTGGTTTTGCACTGCAAAACGCAAATACTTCAAGAATTTTTGAAACCCTTGGTGCTAAAATAGATGACATTCCAATTTTGTGGATTGCTGCGCCTGTTTCAGGTTTAATAATTCAGCCCGTTATTGGTTATTTCAGCGATAGAACCTGGACACGTTTAGGAAGACGTCGCCCCTATTTTTTAATTGGAGCTATTTTATCTTCAATTGCATTATTCGTTATGCCAAACTCTCCTACTCTATGGATTGCTGCGGGAACTTTATGGATAATGGATGCTTCGATAAATGTGTCAATGGAACCTTTTCGTGCTTTTGTAGGCGATAAATTACCCGATCATCAACGTGCATTAGGTTTTGTAATGCAGAGTTTTTTTATTGGTACAGGTGCCGTTGTAGGTTCTGTTTTACCTTACCTCTTCACAAATGTTTTTGATGTCAGCAACGTTGCTCCTAAAGGAATTATACCGGATGCCGTAAAATGGTCTTTTTATATTGGCGGAATAGTTTTTCTGCTTTCTGTTTTATGGACTGTTTTTAAAACAACAGAATATACTCCCGAAGAACTTCATGCATTTGAAGCCAGCAGCAAAAAAGATTCAGATAAAGATGGTCTTAATCCAGAAGCGGAGTCAGGTGTTACAATTAAAAAACAATTATTTTTAGGATTAATATTTGCCGCTATTGGAGGTTTAGTTTCATTTCTGATTTTTGAAAATAATCTGGCGAAAGAATTATATATTCTATTCATCGGATTGATTTTCATGGGAGTTTTATTTATGATTGCTTCACAGCTGAGAACTAAAAAAATTCAGAATGGTTTTACCATAATCATGACCGATTTATTGAATATGCCAGCAACAATGCAAAAATTAGCCTGGGTTCAGTTTTTCTCCTGGTTTGCGCTTTTCTCCATGTGGATCTACACAACTCAAGCTGTTACCCAACACATTTTTGGCACAACAGACACCACTTCAAAAGTATACAATGATGCTGCCGACTGGGTTTCTGTCTTGTTTACGGTTTATAACGGAGTGGCTGCAGCAGTAGCTTTCCTATTACCGGTTATTGCAAAAAAAGTAGGCGTTAGGGCAACACATTTACTGGCCTTATGTGCAGGAGGTGTTGGCTTAATTTCGATTTATTTTATTGGTGATAAGCAAATGCTGATCCTGCCAATGTTAGGAGTTGGTATTGCATGGGCAAGTATTTTATCAATGCCTTATGCCATGTTATCCGGTGCTCTGCCAGCTGCAAAAATGGGTTATTACATGGGAGTTTTTAACTTTTTTGTCGTAATCCCACAAATTGTAGCCGCTACAATCTTAGGATTTGTAATTAAACAATTCTTTCATAACGAACCTATTTACGCCCTAATAATTGGAGGTGTATCGATGATATTTGCCGGATTACTTACACTTAGAGTAAACAGCAGAACTAAAATTGAAATTCATGAATAATAAAAAAGCATTTATCTTCGATCTTGACGGAGTAATCGTTGATACCGCTAAATACCACTTTTTAGCCTGGCAAAAAATCGCTCAGTCACTAAACATAAATTTTACACACGAACATAACGAACTTTTAAAAGGGGTAAGCCGCGTTCGTTCGTTAGATATAATACTTGAATTAGGCAATGTTCAGGCTTCTCAGGAAGACAAGGACAAATGGCTGATTCAAAAAAATGAAGATTATTTATCTTATTTAGTTGATATGGATGAAAGTGAGATTCTTCCTGGAGTTTTTAAAACTCTTCAACTACTAAAAGATCAAAACCAAGGGATTGCATTAGGCTCAGCCAGCAAAAATGCAAGACCGATTCTGGAAAAAACAGGGATCATCTCTTACTTTGATGTCATTGTTGACGGAAATGACGTTACCAATGCAAAACCAGATCCGGAAGTTTTCTTAAAAGCGGCTCAATTATTAAACATTGATCCAAAAAATTCAATTGTATTTGAAGATTCTGTTGCCGGAATTCAGGCAGCAAATATTGCAGAAATGGTAAGTGTAGGAATTGGTGAGGAAACAATTTTGCATGAGGCTGATTTCATATTTAAAGATTTCACCGTAATAGAGGAAAGCTTTATCGAATCATTAATCACAAAATAAAATCAATCATAAATCAATCAATCACAAAACACTGTAAAAACAAATGAATCAAGATTATATTAAGCCGGACAACTGGTCCATTATCGAAGAAGGCTTTGATGTAGAAAGAGTAAAATCGTCTGAAAGTCTTTTTAGTATCGGAAACGGTGCTATGGGGCAAAGAGCGAACTTTGAAGAAAAATATTCCGGAGAAACTTTTCAGGGAAGCTATATTGCCGGAATTTATTATCCGGACAAAACAAAAGTAGGCTGGTGGAAAAACGGTTATCCGAAGTATTTTGCCAAAGTGCTAAACGCCCCAAACTGGATCGGAATTGACATCGAAATCAACGAAGAAAATCTTGATTTACATAATTGTACCGAAGTTAGAAATTTTCGCAGAGAACTAAATATGAAAGAAGGTTGGTACAATCGTTCTTTTGAAGCTGTTCTAAAAAACGGAACCGAAATTTCGGTTAATATTCGTCGTTTTCTTTCATTAGATCTAGACGAAGCGGGAATTATCAAATACGACATTACACCTTTAAATAAAGATGCCAAAATCGTTTACAAACCTTATGTTGATGCCGGTGTTACCAATGAAGATGCAAACTGGGATGAAAAATTCTGGGAACCGCTTGAAGTAAAAAAAGGCACAAACGAAGCTTTTGTAACGGCTCAGACTTTTAAAACGCACTTTAAAGTTACGACTTTCATGCACAATACGATTTTTGCTAATGGCGAAAACGTAAATATATCACCTTCAACAATTGATTCAACTGCAGATAAAGTTCAATATACTTACGGAACTATTATTGCAAAAGGTCAAACCTCAACTATTCAGAAAATTGGAGGTTATACCGTTTCTTTGAACCATGAAAATACTCTGGCTGCAGCTGAAAAAGTAATTAAATCTGCTGTCAGTTCAGGATACGAAACTTTGTTCCAGAATCAAGTTGATGCCTGGGCAAAAATCTGGGAAATGTCAGATATTACAATCGATGGCGATGTTAAAGCACAGCAGGGAATTCGTTTCAACATTTTCCAGTTGAACCAAACCTATTTAGGAAAAGACTCTCGTTTAAATATCGGCCCAAAAGGTTTCACCGGAGAAAAATACGGCGGATCAACGTATTGGGATACCGAGGCTTATTGCATTCCGTTTTACATGGCGACAAAAGATCAGCAGGTTGCCAGAAACTTATTGACATACCGTTTTAATCAATTAGATAAAGCGATTGAAAATGCCAAAGATAATTTAGGTTTCAAAAACGGCGCTGCCTTGTATCCAATGGTGACCATGAACGGTGAAGAATGCCACAACGAATGGGAAATCACACATGAAGAAATTCACAGAAATGGTGCGATTGCTTTTGCGATTTATAACTATTACCGCTACACCGGCGATTACTCTTATATTCCTGAAAAAGGTCTTGAAGTTTTAATCGGGATTGCGCGTTTCTGGCACCAAAGAGCTTCTTTCTCAAAAGAGAAAAATCAATATGTAATTTTGGGAGTTACAGGTCCGAACGAATACGAAAATAATATCAACAATAATTTTTACACCAATTATATTGCAAAATGGTGTATTGATTTTACTGCTGATCAAATTAATAAAGTCGCATTAGAATATCCTGCAGATCACAAACGCGTTTTAGAAAAAGTTACGCTTTCTGCGAATGAAATCCAGGAATGGAAAAAAGTGGCCGACAATATGTATTTTCCAACTTCAAAAGAACTTGGAATTTATTTACAGCAAGACGGTTTCTTAGATAAGGATTTAGTTCCGGTAAAAGATTTAGATCGTTCACAGCGTCCAATCAACCAAAAATGGTCCTGGGATCGTGTTTTACGTTCACCTTATATCAAACAAGCTGACGTTTTACAATGTTTCTATTTCTTCGAAGATCATTTTTCAAGAGAAGAATTAGAGAGAAACTTCGATTTTTATGAATCCTTTACGGTTCATGAAAGTTCACTTTCACCTTGCGTACACTCGATTCAGGCTGCTGTTTTAGACAAAATGGATATGGCGTATACTTTCTACTTGAGAACTTCCCGCCTTGACCTGGACGATTATAATAAAGAAGTGGAAGAAGGTTGTCACATTACGTCAATGGCCGGAACATGGATGAGTATTGTAGAAGGTTTTGGCGGAATGCGTGTTAAAAATGATCAATTGCATTTCTCTCCAAAAATTCCAAAAGAATGGAAAGGATATTCTTTTAAAATTAATTTCAGAAATCAAATTTTAAAAGTAGATGTAAATCATAACGAAACCACTTTTACTTTAGACAGTGATCAAGATTTAACAATTGTAGTTAATGGAAATCCTGTAATTGCCAGTAAATTTGTACAAATAAATTAAATACAATACACTTAAAAACTAAAAACATGAAAAACTTATTTTTCGCAAGTTTAATTTTGTTTGCGTTTAGCACCGTTGCAAAAGCGCAGCAGTTAAAATCACCCGAAGGCAAGTTCGTAATGGAATTTTCTCTTCAAAACGACGGAACTCCAACTTACAATTTAAAATACAAAAACAAAGAAGTTGTAAAAACCAGTAAATTAGGTCTTGAACTTAAAGATGACAAAAAATCTTTGTTGAATGACTTTACAGTTGTGGATACCAAAACCTCCACTTTTGATGAAACCTGGAAACCAGTTTGGGGGGAAGTAGATAATATCAGAAATCATTATAATGAACTGGCTGTAACTTTAAATCAAAAAGGGACAGACAGACAAATCATAATTCGTTTCCGTTTATTTGAAGACGGTTTAGGATTTAGATATGAATTCCCGGCACAAAAAAATCTTACTTATTTTGTAATTAAAGAAGAAAGATCTCAGTTTGCCATGACCGGTGATCACACTGCTTTCTGGATTCCGGGAGACTATGATACACAGGAATATGATTATACAAAATCGAAATTATCTGAAATCAGAGGTTTATCTGAAAAAGCCTATACGGCTAACGTTTCTCAAAAATCTTTTTCACCAACAGGAGTGCAGACTTCTTTGATGTTAAAAACAAACGACGGAATCTATATCAACTTACACGAAGCGGCTCTGATCAACTATTCTTGCATGCACCTGAATTTAGATGATAAAAACATGACTTTTACTTCCTGGTTAACTCCGGATGCAAAAGGAGATAAAGGTTATATGCAGGCGCCAAGCCACTCGCCTTGGAGAACAATTATGGTAAGCGATGATGCCAGAGAAATCTTAGCTTCAAAAATGACCTATAACTTAAACGATCCATCAAAAATTGATAACACTTCATGGATTAAACCAGTAAAATATATTGGTGTTTGGTGGGAAATGATTACTGGAAAAAGTTCTTGGTCATACACAAACGATTTTCCAACAGTACAATTGGGAGTTTCTGATTTTTCAAAAGCAAAACCAAGCGGAACTCACGGAGCAAACAATGCTAACGTAAAAAAATACATTGATTTTGCTGCGGCAAATGGTTTCGACGCTGTTTTGGTGGAAGGATGGAACGAAGGCTGGGAAGACTGGTTTGGACATTCAAAAGATTATGTTTTTGATTTCGTAACACCTTATCCTGATTTTGATGTAAAAGGTTTACACGAATATGCAAAATCTAAAGGTGTAAAAATTATCATGCACCATGAAACTTCGGGTTCTGTTCGTAACTACGAGCGTCATATGGACAAAGCGTACCAATTCATGAAAGACAACGGTTATGATGCGGTAAAAAGCGGTTATGTCGGAGATATTTTACCTCGCGGTGAAAACCATTATAATCAATGGATTGTAAACCATTACCAATACGCTATCGAAAAAGCAGCAGATTACAAAATTATGGTGAACGCCCACGAAGCGGTTCGTCCAACAGGAATTGCAAGAACGTATCCTAACTTAATTGGAAACGAAGCAGCAAGAGGAACAGAATACCAGGCTTTTGGCGGTTCTAAACCAAATCATGTTACCGTTTTACCTTTTACACGTTTAATCGGAGGTCCAATGGATTACACTCCGGGAATATTCGAAATGGATATCAGCAAAATGAATCCTGATAACAAATCGCATGTAAACAGTACATTGGCTAACCAATTGGCATTATATGTTACCATGTACAGCCCATTGCAAATGGCGGCTGATACTCCGGAGAACTACAACCGTTTTCCAGATGCATTCCAATTCATCAAAGATGTGGCTGTAGATTGGTCAGAAAGTAAATATATTGAAGCTGAACCGGGAGATTTTATCACAGTTGCTCGTAAAGCAAAAGGAACAAACAACTGGTTTGTTGGAAACGTAAACGGAGAAACGCCACGTACATCTAACATCGATTTCAGTTTCCTTGAAAAAGGAAAAAAATATACCGCAACAATTTATGCTGATGCAAAAGATGCGCATTACAAAACTAATCCGCAAGCTTACACAATCAGGAAAATTGCTGTGACAAACAAATCAAAATTATCGCAGCTTTCTGCTTCTGGAGGAGGATATGCAATCAGTATTATTGAAACCAAATAACACTTTAAAAGGCAAGTAATCCTCCCCAAGATTGCTTGTCTTTTTTTTTAATCTCATATAATTAGTTGTCCCGCAAGTTTTACAAATCTTGAAGGCCTTCTAAACCTTTATTCCATTTCATATACCAAATAGGGTTTTTAAACTTGCAGGAAATCGAAATTTCTTTAAATTATCGCACAATGAAAAACTCATTAATAATTATTTTTTTAAGCTTATTACTTTTGAGCTGTACAGAAAAAAGAAAAGTTTTCGATTCATTTGATTATTCTTATGAGAGTACATTCAGTGAAGTTTATTCAATAAAATTTACTCAATCTGATACAGTCTATCTCCGATACCATTGGATTGGAAGAAATATTGATGATACTACTTCTACTACAAAAGAAAATACAAACTATTACGGAATTTTAAATTCCGAAGAAAGACTAAGACTTTTTGATTACATAGAAAAAGTAAATCTCTTTAAGTATAAATCAGAGTATTTCCAAAATTATTCGGACGGAAGCTCTTATGGAATCAACATTCAAAAAAATTCCAAAAACAAAACTGTATTTGTTCATAGCCATAAAGCCCCAAAAGAAATTGATTCAATTTCAAATTGGATTGGCAGTATAAAACATAAATTAAAACTTAAGGAAATCAAAAAAAATATAATTTTTGAGAGTACAAAAGGTGTTTTACCTCCTCCTCCACCGCCACCAGTTATAAAAAACTAACAATAAAATCTTTATCCATTTAAAATATAGATTATGAAAAACCACACCTTCTACAAAATAGTTTTAATGGTCTTGCTGTTTTCCGCTTCCGCGAAAGCGCAAATCCAAAAAACAGAACCGCCATTCTGGTACGCAGGGATGAATAATCCGGAACTGCAGATTATGTTCTACGGAAAAAACATTGCACAATATGAAGCTTCGGTTTCGAATAATGTAGTGATTAAAAATGTAGAAAAAACAGAAAATCCAAATTACCTTTTCGTAACCATTGATACGAAAGATGTAAAAGCTTCTGAGTTAGTTTTCTCTTTTAAAACCAAAAACAAAGTTGCCTTTACTCAAAAATATGTTCTTAAAGAAAGGAGAGCAAATTCAGCTGATCGAAAAAGTTACGATGCATCTGATTTGATTTATCTAATCATGCCGGACCGTTTTGCTAACGGAAATCCTAAAAATGACAGTGATCCTGTTCTAACTGAAAAAGGAAACCGCGCAGAACCGGGTGGGCGTCACGGCGGAGATATCGAAGGGATTATCAAAAACCTTGATTATATTTCATCACTTGGTGCTACTACAATCTGGAGCACACCTTTATGTGAAGACAATGACAAACAGCATTCGTATCATACTTACGGGCAATCTGATGTTTACAAAATAGATCCCCGTTACGGAACGAATGATGATTACGCTCGTCTTTCTGCAGAAATGCACAAAAAGAACATGAAACTGGTTATGGATTATGTAACCAATCACTGGGGAATTACACACTGGATGATGAAAGATATTCCGGCCAAAACATGGTTCAATCAATTTGAAACTTTCACACAAACACATCACCGTCGTGAAGTAATTACAGATATTCACGCTTCAAAAACAGATCAGGAAGTTTGTGTTGATGGCTGGTTCGTTCCTTCAATGCCGGATTTAAATTTAAGAAATCCTCTGGTAGCAAAATACTTAACTCAAAATGCCATTTGGTGGATAGAATTCGCCAATCTTGACGGTTTTAGAGTAGATACTTATAATTACTCTGATAAAACAGCCATGGCAAATTGGGCAAAAGCGATTACTGATGAATACCCAAACTTTAATATTGTGGGAGAAATCTGGATGCATAATCAGGCGAATTTAGCTTTTTGGCAGAAAGACAGTAAAATTGGTGCCATCGAAAATTATAATTCAAACCTTCCAAGTGTAATGGATTTTACGCTTCAAAGTCAGGTTACTTCTGCTTTCAACGAAGATACTCCAAACTGGGACAGCGGACTGATTAAATTCTACAACAATTTTGCAATGGATTATTTATATCCAAACACGAATAACATTTTGGTTTTTTCCGAAAATCATGACACGGATCGTATGAACGATAAGTTCAAATATGATTTACCAAAATATAAACTCGCCATGACTTTATTGGCAACAATTCGAGGAATTCCGCAAATTTATTACGGTTCAGAAATTGGAATGGGCGGTGATAAAAGCAAAGGTGATGCAGATATTCGTCAGGATTTTCCGGGCGGATGGGCAGGAGACAAAAACAATGCTTTTACTAAAGAAGGAAGAACTGCTGAACAGGCTGCTTATTTTGATTTTAGTTCAAAATTATTTAGCTGGAGAAAAACAAACGAAGCGGTTCATTTCGGAAAAATGACGCATTACATCCCTGAAAACAATACGTATGTATATTTCAGATACACAGATGCTAAAACTGTAATGGTTGTTTTCAATAACAATGCAAAAGAACAGGTTGTTAAAACAAACCGTTTCAAAGAAAACATCAAAAACTTTAAATCTGGAAAAGATGTTATCACAGGAAAAACATTCGATTTAGCTTCTGAAATTATTTTAGAGCCAAAATCAGCTTTGGTTTTAGAATTGGAATAAGAAGATTTAACCGCAAAGTTCGCAAGGACAATCACAAAGTTCGCAATATTTTTTGCCACAGATTAATAGATTATCACAGATTTAAAAAAATCATTTTAATCTTGTAATCTGTGGCTATTTTTTTCAACACAATCCATCCTAAATTATTCTAAAATAATGAAAAAATACACTTTCCTTTTTTTATCTTTAGTATACTTAACAATGAGTTGTTCTGGCTCAAAATCAGTTTCCATGACAGATACTTCGAAAATACCTTTCGTTTGGGAAGGGGCAAATGTTTATTTTTTACTTACAGATCGCTTTTACAACGGAAATCCTTCTAACGATGTCAATTTCAACCGAAACAAAACTCCAGGAAAATTACGCGGATTTGAAGGTGGCGATATTATCGGAATTATCCAAAAAATCGAATCCGGATATTTTGAACAATTGGGGGTAAACGCCATTTGGCTTACGCCGATTGTCGAGCAAATTCACGACGGAGTTGACGAAGGAACCGGGCTTAGTTATGGTTTTCATGGCTATTGGGCTAAAGACTGGACGGCTCTGGATCCAAATTTCGGAACCAAAGAAGATTTAGCAAAACTGGTTAAAAAGGCACACGAAAAAGGTATAAGAGTAGTTTTGGATGGCGTAATTAATCATACAGGACCAGTGACTCCCGAAGATCCCGTTTGGCCTTCTGACTGGGTACGCACAGGAGTAGTCTGCGATTACAAATCATTCGAAAATACAACCATGTGTACTTTGGTTGATAATCTTCCGGATGTTAGAACCGAAAGCACTCAAAACGTTGAACTTCCTCCTTTTTTAATTGAAAAGTGGAAAAAAGAAGGCCGCTACGAAAAAGAAATCGCTTCGCTGGATGAATTCTTCAAAAGAACTGGTTATCCAAGAAGCCCAAAATATTACATCATAAAATGGCTTACCGATTATATTATTGAATTCGGAATTGACGGTTACCGCGCCGATACGGTAAAACATACCGAAGAAGTGGTTTGGGCCGATTTTAAAAAAGAATGTGATTACGCTTTTGAAACCTGGAAAAAACATCATCCGTTGGAAATTTTAGATCAAAATCCGTTTTATACTATTGCTGAAGTTTACGGTTACGGAATCAGCGGTGGGCAGGATTATGATTTTGGAGACAGAAAGGTAAATTATTTTCAGAATGGTTTTAACAGCATGATCAATTTTGAATTTAAATGGAATGCTGCCCAAAACGATTACGAAGGCTTATTTTCTAAATATTCTAATCATTTAAATAATGACTTAAAAGGGTATTCAGTTTTAAACTATATGTCTTCACACGATGATGGACAGCCTTTTGACCCTACTCGTATAAAAGCTTTTGAAGCAGGAACCAAATTATTGCTTTCTCCGGGAATGTCTCAGGTTTATTATGGAGACGAATCGAATCGTTCTTTAGTAATCGAAGGTACAAATGGTGATGCCACTTTACGCTCGAATATGAATTGGGCGGATATTCAGAATAATCCTGAAACACAGCAGACACTTTTGCACTGGCAGAAATTAGGGCAGTTTAGACGAAATCATCCAGCAGTTGGAGCGGGCGTTCACAAACTGATTAATCCGTGGCCATATACTTTCTCCAGAATTTTTACCAAAGGCGCTTTTACAGATAAAGTAATTATGGGAGTTGATTTACCAAAAGGCAGAAAAGAACTTCCTGTTGGCGACGTCTTCCCAAACGGAACTAAATTAAAAGATACTTACTCCAATCAAAATACAGAAGTTATTGACGGGAAAGTGATTATTGATAGTGATTTTGATATTGTTTTATTAGAAGAGATTTAAAAAACATTTTTTTTTCTCTCGCAGATTTAGGAGATTGCTTCGCTTGTTCGCTTACGCTCGGGTGAGCAGATAATTAAAAAAGTTATCTGCAAAATCTGCGAGAGACATAATTTACCACAGATTTCAAAATCATTTTAATTCTTATAATCTGTGCCTAACTTTTTTTTATAATCCTTGCGACCTTTGCGTAAAACTTTGCGACCTTTGCGGTTAAAAATCCAGAGATGCTCAAAATTGCACATCGAGGCGCCAAAGCCTACGAACCTGAAAATACAATTAAAGCTTTCCAAAAAGCCTTAGACATGAATTCAGACGGAATTGAACTTGACGTTCACCTGAGCAATGACGGACATATTATAGTAATTCATGACGAAACGATAGACAGAACAACTAACGGAAAAGGTTTAGTAAATACTTTTTCCTTATCTGAATTAAAATCGTTTTTGATTGATGGAAAATATCAGATCCCGACTTTAAACGAGATTTTTGATCTGGTTGACAAAAAATGTCTGATCAATATCGAATTAAAAGGTTTAGGAACTCCCAGTAAAGTTGTATCCCTTATAGAAGAATATATTTCAGAGAAAAACTGGAATTACAATCATTTTATAATTTCAAGTTTCGATTGGAATATGCTGGAGGAAACATCAAAGTTAAATCCAAATATCCCAATTGGTGTTTTGACAGAAGAAAATATAGATACTGCTTTGGCTTTCGCCGAAAAAATAAAAGCAAAAGCCATTCATCCTGATTTTAATTTATTGAATAAAGAAAATGTTCAACAAATTCAGGAAAAAGGATTCTTAGTTTTACCCTGGACGGTAAACACAGAAGAAGACATTCAAAAAGTAAAAAGTTATAAAGTAAACGGAATTATCTCTGATAATCCAGACAAAATATAAAATCAGCTACGGGAAACTTTGTCAAAGTTTAAAACTTTGACAAAGTTCATCAGGGTCCAATAAAAAATTCGTGAATTCGTGGCGAACAAAAAAATATGATCAAAAATTTCGACATTATTATCGTTGGCGGAGGCGCTGCAGGTTTTTTTACGGCAATAAATATTGCAGAGAAAAATCCAAAACTGAAAATTGCCATTTTAGAAAGAGGAAAAGAAGTCCTTTCTAAAGTCCGCGTTTCCGGAGGCGGACGATGCAACGTTACACACGCTTGTTTTGAGCCAAACGAATTAGTAAAGTTTTATCCAAGAGGTGAAAAAGAACTTCGCGGTCCTTTTCATCAGTTTTGTTCCGGAGATACCATTGAATGGTTTGAAAAACATGGCGTAGAATTAAAAATAGAAGACGACGGAAGAATGTTTCCTGTCTCTAATTCATCCCAGACTATTATTGATTGTTTTCTAAAAGCAACTGAAAAATTAGGGATAAAAGTATTGACAGGACAAAGTGTTCAGTCAATCTTTAAAAAAGAAAATCACTGGAAAATTGATACACAAAGCGACAATTTTGCAACTGAAAAATTAGTAATGGCAACAGGAAGCAACCCGAAAATCTGGGAAATGCTTCAGGAACACGGACACGCGATTGTGAGTCCCGTTCCTTCCCTATTTACTTTCAACATCAAAGATTCAAGAATTAAGGAATTGCCAGGCGTTGCTGCCCAGGTTACCGTAAACGTAAAAGATACTAAACTCGAATCTACAGGACCTTTATTAATTACGCATTGGGGAATGAGTGGTCCGGCTGTCTTAAAACTTTCGGCCTGGGGCGCACGTATTTTACATGATAAAAATTATCAATTTACCATTTTTGTAAACTGGCTAAATGATGTTGATCCTGAAGATGCCGAAAAAATCTTAAAAGATTTAAAACAGGAACACGCTAAAAAAGCGGTTTCTAAAAAATCTCCTTTCGACTTTCCGAATCGTTTATGGGAAAGTCTGGTTTTAGCTTCTGGAATTGAAATTGAAACCAAATGGGCCGATTTATCTAAAATTCAATTGCAGAATTTGACTTTGCAGCTTACAAAAGCAGAATTTAAAGTCAACGGGAAAAGTACTTTTAAAGAAGAATTTGTAACGGCAGGCGGAATCGATTTAAAGGAAATCAATTTCAAAACAATGGAAAGTAAAATTCATCAAAATCTTTATTTTGCGGGCGAAATTGTAAATATCGATGCCATAACCGGAGGATTTAATTTTCAGAATGCCTGGACAAGCGGGTTTATTCTGGCTCAAAATATTTAATAAAAAATGAACTTTAAAGGAATTATTTTTGATTTAGACGGAACATTAGTAAACTCATTAGAAGACATATCAGATGCGATGAACATTGTTCTTAAGGGTCTAAATTATCCAACACATACCTACGATACCTATCAATATTTTATCGGGAGCGGTTTGCGAAATCTGGTTAGTAAAGCTTTGCCTGCTTCTAATAACAATGATGAACAGATTCAAATATGCTTTGACTGCATGGTAAATGAATACCGAAAAATCTGCACGCTAAAAACAAAACCATACGAAGGAATTGTCGAATTGTTAGATAATCTGGCTTCACAAAATATAAAATTAGCAGTTTTCTCCAACAAAGCCGATGAACTGACCAAAAAAATAGCAGCTGAAATATTTCCTGATTATTTTGATACTACCGTTGGTTTAAGCACCGAAGCGCTAAAAAAGCCAAATCCGTTTGAAGCTGTAGAAATAAGCAAAAACTGGAATTTAAAACCAGAAGAAATCCTTTTTGTGGGAGATTCTGATATTGACATGCAGACGGCAGTAAATGCCAATATGTTTCCTGTTGGGGTTTCCTGGGGTTACAGAACCGAAGAAGAATTGAAAACAAGCGGTGCAAAAGTGGTTATCAACAATGCCTCGGAATTAATTTCCATATTATAAATAATGAATTCTTCATTACAAAAACAAATACTATCGATTGCTTCGTTTTCTGAAAATGAAATCGAAAAGATCGATTCTTGTTTTGAATATGAAAGTTTTACGGCTAAAGATTTTCTTTCTTCAATGGGAAAAATCAGCAATAAGATTTATTTTATTCTTGAAGGTTTGGCCCGTGTTTACTATTTAAAAGACGGAAAAGAAATTACAACCTATTTAAGCTGCGATGAAGGTTTTATTGCTTCGTATTCCAGTTTTATAAATCAATCTGTTTCTTTTGAAAATATTCAGTCTATTGAAGACTGCGAAGTTCTTTCTATCACTTTTGAAAAAATGCAGTATTTATATTCAGAAATTCCAAATTGGGAACGTGTCGGAAGAATTCTTGCCGAACAAAATTACCTTTGTATGGCAGATCGTGTATTAAAATTGCAGATGATTCCGGCAAAAGAAAAATATCTTACTTTTCTTGAATCGGCTCCGGCTAAAATAATCCAGCGGACTCCATTAATTTACATTGCTTCATTTCTCGGAATCACACCGGAATCTTTAAGCCGAATTCGCCAAAACATTTCTTAACATTTATCAAGTCAATTGAAAAACGGAATTCAAATCTTTGCCAAAAAAAAATTCAGGAAAAATGAAAACTATTGCCAAAGACGTTTACCAAATCCCTTTGTTTCCAAGAAATGCCATCAATTGTTATGTAATTGAAGATGTTTTAATCGATGCCGGAATCCGAAGTTCAGGCGGAATAATCCTAAAAGCATTAAAAGACAAAACCATAACCAAACACGCACTGACTCACGCTCACGCCGATCATCAGGGAAGCAGTAAAGTAATCTGTGAAACTTTGAATATTCCACTTTTGTGCAGTGCGCCTGAAAAAACAGCGGCCGAAAATGGCAATGTAATTTTTGAATACCCAAATCCGAATCATATTATTTCGAGGTTTCAAAAACGATTTTGGGCAGGAAAAGGACATCCTGTTTCTGAAACCTTGAAAGAAGGAGATCAAATTGGCGGGTTTATTGTTATTGAAACTCCGGGTCATTCCAGTGGACATTTGTCTTTTTTTAGGGAAAAAGACGGCGTTTTAATTGTTGGTGATGTTATGACCAATATGAATTTATTGACTACAAAAGTTGGGCTTCATGAACCTCCAGGTTTATTTACAACAGATCAGGAAATGAATAGAAAATCTATTCAGAAACTCGCTTCGCTAAAACCAAAAATACTTTGTTTTGGACATGGACCCGTTTTATTCAATAAAGGAGAATTTGAACAGTTTATTGAAAAAAACGAAACAATATAATTAACAAGAATTTACAGATTTCACAAGTTTTCATTAAGACAATTCTAATAATTTTACTTTCAACTAAATTCCACTAGATGAAAGTAAAATTACTTACCACTATTTCTTTTTTCACTTACCAGCTCTCTATTTCTCAAACAGAAAAATTACTTCACGGAAAAGTTCTCTCCAACAAAGCATCTCTTAATAAGGTTGAAGTTATAAATAAAACAGCTAAAACCAGTACAAGAACAAATGAGCTGGGAGAATTCTCGATTCTGGCAAAAGAAAAAGACAGTTTACTTTTTTTCTCTAAGGATTATTTTTTTACACGGTTAAAAGTTACATCCGAAAATTTAAAGAATAATAATCTTGTGGTTAATATGATCATTAAAGCCGAAGAGCTTGATGAAGTTGTAGTTACATCAATGAAATTCCAAAAAATAAAATTTGATGCCGAAGCAGTAAATGACATAAACAATCGCAAAACTGCCAACGACCTTACCCGCTACACTGGTGTAAGTGATGGCAGAATCAGGTATTCTGCAAACATGAACATTCCTTTAGGAAGCTCACATCCAAAACAAAAACATGAAATAGACGATCGTTTTAAAAAACATGCTACTGCTTATTGTACTCCAGATTTTTTCAGCAAAAATTTAAACCTTAATGCTGATCAAAAAGAGCTTTTCCTTGAGTTTTGTGATGCTGATCCAAAATCGAAAACCCTTTTAGATCATCCGAATGTTTTGGCCACAATGGATTTTTTATATACCAAAAATGAAGAGTTTAAGAAACTGAAGTAGCTTTTTTTAATTTCTTCCGTATTGAGAAGAACAAAAACCCGGAACAAAATGTTATCTATTCAGCCACCAAATACTGGCATTCAAAATTGTCGCAAATCCTACCCAGGCCAAATAAGGAATTAATAAATAACCTGCAGTTTTATTGATTTTAATAAATTTCAAATACGTTTCATAAATCATCAGCCATAAAAGAACAATTTCTACCAAAGCCAGCATTGGATTTTTTAATCCGAAGAATAAATACGACCAAATAGCATTCAATGCTAATTGAATCAAAAAGAACAATAATGCTTTTTTAACTTTCTCATTCTGCTCCTTTATTTTATCCCAAATCAATCCTGCAGCAACTGCCATAAAAATGTATAGGATGGTCCAAACCGGCATAAAAATCCAATTTGGCGGATTAAAAATCGGTTTTTCAATTGTTGGATACCAGCTCTCAACACTTGGTCTTGTCACCAAACTTGCAGAATATCCTACTGTTAAACAAACAATTAAAGCTATAAAGATTTTTACGAACTTATTCATTTTATATTTTTTTTAGTCAAAAATAATCAAAAGAAAAATTTAAACCGCATAAGTTATAGCAGTTGATTTTAGCAAAGCCAATTTATATTTTCTTATATTACTTATATGGTGAAAAAATTTAAAAACTATCTTTGCCAAAATTTTATAATTCATGTTTACAGCAGCTGATTTTATACCAACCCAATATACTTCAACCATCGAAAACGGAAACTTAGAATGGAGCGCTCCAAGCAACATTGCATTAGTGAAATACTGGGGGAAAAAAGACAACCAGATTCCGGCAAACCCTTCGGTAAGTTTTACGTTAAATAATTGCAAAACGATTACAAAACTGTCTTTTTCGAAAAAAGAAAATCAGGGAGATTTTTCTTTTGACTTACTCTTTGAAGGAAAACCAAAAGAAGATTTCAAACCGAAAATTCAGAAGTTTTTGGAAAGAGTCGAGGTTTATATGCCGTTTTTAAAAGAGTATCATTTTATAATTGATACCCAAAATACTTTTCCGCACAGCTCCGGAATTGCATCTTCTGCTTCCGGAATGGCAGCTTTGGCAATGAATTTTATGAGTCTGGAAAAACAATTAAATCCTTCAATGACTGATGCTTATTTTTACCAAAAAGCTTCATTTTTAGCCCGTTTAGGTTCCGGAAGTGCATGCCGAAGCGTAAAAGGAAATGTTGTGGTTTGGGGAAATCAGGCGAATATTGAAGGAAGCACAGATTTATTTGGAGTTGAATTTCCGTATACGATTCACGAAAATTTCAAAAATTACCAGGATACTATTTTGTTGGTTGATAAAGGAGAAAAACAAGTTTCGAGTACCGTTGGACATGATCTAATGCACAATCATCCATATGCCGAAAGACGTTTCGCCCAGGCACACGAAAATCTGGATAAATTAACCTCCATTTTTGAAAGCGGTAATATAGACGAATTTATCAAAGTTGTAGAAAGTGAAGCATTGACTTTACACGCCATGATGATGACTTCGATGCCATATTTTATTTTGATGAAACCAAATACACTGCAGATTATAAATGCGATTTGGAAATTCAGGAATGAAACCCACATTCCGGTTTGTTTTACGCTTGATGCAGGAGCGAATGTGCATGTGCTTTATCCCGAAAACGTTAGCGAAAAAGTATTACAATTTATTCAGGACGAATTAGTTGTATTTTGTCAGAATGGTCAGTACATTTGCGACAAAATTGGAAGCGGTGCAATTGCATTGTAATTTTCCGTATCTTTAATTAAATTTTTGATTATGGACATTCAATTAGAAAAAATCGAGTTAATAAAACTTTTAGCTGAGACAGAAAATCCAACTATTTTGAAATCTATTCGAAAAATTTTTAAAAAAGAACAAAAAGATTGGTGGGATGATTTGACTGACGAGCAAAAAGCGCAAATCGAAGAAGGAGAAAGACAAATTGAACGTGGTGAATTTGTTGAGTATGAAGAAATGATGAAAAAATTTCGTTAATGAAAAGAACAATAGTCTTTTCAAAAAATGCTGAGAAGGGTTTATCTGAATTATTTGAATACTTAGAAGATCAATGGTCAGAAAGAATAAAAAATAAGTTTATATCAAATCTGGACAAAGTAATTTATCTAATCCAAATTGAACCTGAATTTTTTCCTAAATCGGAATTAAATAAAAACTATCGAAAATGTGTTTTGTCAAAACAAACAACAATTTATTATAAGTTCAATACAAAAAGAGTAGAGATAGTTACATTTTTCGACACACGACAAAACCCAAATAAAATTAAGAAAGACATAAAATAAACATGAAAGGACCATTATTTTACTCAAAAATATTACTCTTTGGAGAATACGGAATTATCCGCGACTCTAAAGGACTTTCTATTCCTTATAATTTTTACAACGGTGCCCTGAAGAAATCCGAAGAGCCTTCGGCAGAAGCCATTGCATCGAATTCAAGCTTAAAACGTTTTGCGGTTTATCTTGAAACATTACAAACAGAACAACCTGATTTGGTTACTTTTGATTTGGTTTCTCTAAAAAATGATGTTGAAACAGGTATGTATTTTGATTCCAGTATTCCGCAAGGATATGGAGTTGGAAGCAGCGGTGCCCTGGTAGCTGCTATTTATGATAAATATGCTACTGATAAAATTACTGTTTTAGAAAACCTTACCCGCGAAAAACTTTTACAGTTAAAAAACATATTCTCTCAAATGGAGAGCTTTTTTCATGGAAAAAGTTCTGGTTTAGATCCGCTCAACAGCTATTTAAGTATTCCGATTTTAATTAATTCCAAAGATAATATTGAAGCAACCGGAATTCCGACACAAAGTTTTGACGGAAAAGGTGCTGTATTCTTATTAGACTCAGGAATTGTAGGCGAAACCGCCCCAATGGTTAATATTTTTATGGAAAACCTAAAAGACAAGGGCTTCCGTACAATGCTTAAAAACCAATTTGTTAAATACACAGATGCCTGCGTAGAAAACTTCCTTCATGGCGATATGAAATCTTTGTTTACCAACACAAAGAAGCTTTCTAAAGTTGTTTTAAATAACTTTAAACCAATGATCCCGGAACAATTTCACGGAATCTGGCAACACGGAATCGATACAAACGATTACTACTTAAAACTTTGCGGCTCTGGCGGAGGCGGCTATATACTTGGTTTTACTGAAGATCTGGAACGTGCCAGAGTTTCTCTGAAAGACTATAAGTTAGAAGTTGTTTATCAGTTCTAAAAACGCTTAAAAGCAAAGTTGTCTGAGTAGATTTTCATAAGTTTTCAACCTAAAAAGTTATTTATTATGAAAAGTATTTTAAAAATAATCAAAGCAACTTTTTTAGGAGGAATTTTATTCTTAGCACCCTTAGTCGTATTGCTCATAATTCTCGAAAAAGGATATGGCATAATTCAAAAAGTCACTCTCCCGCTTGTAAATTATCTGCCGAGAGTACATGTTTTGGGAATTGCACTGCAGGAAATTGTTGGAATAATAATTCTTATTTTTATCTGTTTTATAGCGGGTTTGTTAGCCCGAACGAGTGGTGCAAAAAAACTGATTCACAAATTAGAAAACGGAATTTTAAGCTTTGTACCTGGTTATTCATTTATGAAGAACATGAATGAAAACATTATGGGACTAGAATCTAAAGAAAATTTAAAAGTAATATTGGTTCCTACAGATGCTGGCTGGCAATTTGCTTTTTTAATTGAACAAATTGACGATAACAATTTTGCCGTATTTGTTCCCGATGCTCCAAATCCGTGGAGCGGTTCTGTCGTTTTTACAGAAAAAAAAGATATTAAAGAAATTGAAATTACACAAAAACAAGCTTTGGCCTGCATACGGAAATTAGGTTATGGCTCTAAAGATTTGTTAAAAAACAAACTCTGAATTTTAGAATCAAAAAATATCTTTTAACTTCATTAAATAATTTAATCCCACAACTTATAATTTATGTTAAGCAGACAGCACAAACTTTTAGTAATGAAAATTGTTAGTTTGTTTTCTGTGGTACGCGGTTATAATATTCCCATTATCGTTTTAGCACAGTATTTATCTGCTATTTTCATTTTGGCTCCGGAAAAAAGAGCTTTGGATATTCTACTTGATTTTCACTTATTTCTAATTGTTTTTGCTTCTGCAGTTACCATTGCATCCGGATATATCATCAATAATTTTTATGACAGTCAGAAAGACCTGATCAACCGGCCAAACAAATCGATGCTGGACAGACTGGTTAGTCAGAAAACAAAACTTACGGTTTATTTTTCTTTGAATTTCCTTGCTGTTTTGATGGCATTTGTTGTGTCCTGGCGTGCTTTTTTGTTTTTTTCCGGATATATTTTTCTGATTTGGTTTTATTCTCATAAAATAAAAAAGTATCCGATTGTAGGCAACCTGACTGCTGCTCTTCTGGCCGTTATTCCTTTTTTTGCTATTTTACTGTATTTCTATAATGCCATTTCTTTTGAAGAAATCGAAGATCATATGAGTCATTTTATGGTGATTTCTGCACATGCGGTATTTTTGTTTTTGCTATTGCTGATTCGCGAAATGATAAAAGATTTAGAAAATCTAAAAGGCGACCTGGCAAATGATTACAGAACGATTCCAATATTATATAACGAAACAACTTCTAAACGAATTATTACTGTTTTGACATTTCTTACGGTTTTGCCGGTTTATGTCCTGATCAATATTTATGATGTGGGTTATATGGATATTTACTTTTATATCTGTTTTGTTGTGATGTTTTTTTTCCTGTTTTATTTATGGAAATCAAATTCTAAGGAACAATATTTACTGCTTCATAATGTGTTGAAATTTCTAATTGTTTCGGGCGTTTTCTGTATTGTTTTGATAAATCCCAGTGTTTTGTGGCACGGACGGGAATTGATTTCTAATTACTAAAGTTCTAGTCCACAGAAATTTATCGAAATTTTGAAAAGATTTTCAAAGTTTTTTTTGAGTGCCTCTGTGTTAACTTTGTGAATCTCTGTGAAAGATGCATTATCAATACAGCCAAAAAATGCCAATTGTGACGCTTCTAATTTGTTAAAAATTTGTGGCTATTAATCTAAGAACATTGAACTTAAGTTTTATTAGCAGGAAAAAACTATCTTTGCACAAATTAATGATTTTATGAACAACAAGGAAGGCAATAATAAAAGAGGAGGATCTCGACCAAATAGCTCAAGATCAAACTCTGGTAAGCCAAAACCTCCTATGGCCAAACGTGCGCAAGGGCCGAAAAAAGAAAAGCCAGAGGTTAAAGCAGCGAAGGAAGCTGCGGAACAAAAAGTAAAGAAACAAAACCAGGCTCCGAAAAGACAAAAGGCTTCGGATGAAATTCGTCTGAACAAATACATCTCTAATTCTGGTGTTTGTTCCCGTCGTGATGCTGACATTTATATTCAGTCTGGAAACGTTAAAGTTAACGGTGTTCCTGTAACTGAAATGGGTTATTTAGTAAAATTAAATGATGTCGTAAACTTTGACGGCGTTACTTTAACTCCTGAAAAGAAAGAATACATTTTATTAAACAAGCCAAAAAACTTTACTACGGCACTTGACGAAGGTCAGGAATACCGTAATGTTTTAGAATTAGTTCGTGGTTCTACCACAGCTAAAATTGCTCCGATTGGAAGAATGGACAAAAACACCACTGGTTTGTTGTTGTTTACTAACGATACGGATATGATTCGTAAATTTACTTTACCGAGTCAGAAATCATCTAAAATTTATCAGGTTTCTTTAGACAAAAACCTGAAATTTGAAGATTTGGAAAAAATCAGCAAAGGTATGGTCCTTGACGGACACCGCGTTTTTGTTGAAGAGGTTAGTTATATTGATAATGAACCTAAAAGCGAAATTGGTCTTAAATTACGTTCGTCTAATGTAAAAGTTGTTCGTGCTATTTTTGAACATTTTAGTTATGACGTTTTGCGTATAGATCGTGTGTCTTTTGCAGGCCTTACGAAAAAGAATTTACCGAGAGGCAACTGGCGTTTTTTGACAGATCAGGAAATTATTAATTTGAAAAACGTTTAAGAAAACGATTCAAATCAAGCCATACAAATCCTGTTTTACTTTTGTAAAATGGGATTTTTTATTTTAAATAGGGAAATTCTAGAAGAAATTGTGCCCGAAAAGTGTAAAAATTGACCTTCCTAGATTTGCCTGATTTTTATCATCTACAGATTCGTAACATGAAAATCCTAATATGATTTTGATTCCGGGATGAATACTGTTCAGGATGTCTCTTTTTTGCTCTTCAAGAAGCAACTTTAAACTATCTAAGATCTGAATATTGTTTTTAAGATAAGAAACAACCAGTAGTGCTGAAAAATTAAGGATTTCTCTTGCTGTTTCACTTTTGATTCCGACTTCGTTTGAAATCATTTCGGAAATTCTTCCTTTTTTGTTGCTGAAAATTTCTTTAAGTAAATCATTTCCTTCTAAGCGGTAACAATCGTCAACTGATAAAATTCTTCCTGAAGCAAAATCAACTTCTCCGTAAAAGGTAGAATTGTCACCAACCAGTGTAACTATTTCTTTATAAAAACCCGACTCCTCCGCTTTATTATACAATCCCATGAGAACTGTACCTATTGAAACATCAATTCCTTTTATCAAAAGGGCGTCATTTTCAAAATAAAACTTATTCAACTTTGAGACAACATTAGAAGATATAAAACGTCTAAGTTCAATTTGTAGGTTTGGAGTCATAATATTTATTTTTTAGAAATTATTTGTATCCATTCAAAATAATCGACAAAGTGGGGCTTTTAATC
>NZ_QETH01000028.1 GCF_003105115.1 Flavobacterium sp. HTF
CATTTACAGGTATATTCAACAAAATGAGTATTTCTCTTGCGTCGGTTTTTAATGATTCTACTTCGGGGAGTTTAATTAAAAATACAAACTACATTGCTTTTGGTTTAAAGACAAACCTGATTACTTACAGAAACGAAAGACAAAATCAAAAATTAAAAAATGCCCTGGCTAATTTTTCTAAAAGAATAGCCGACTTACGACCAAATCAAAATGATGTTGATAAGCTGGATATAGAGTTAAACAATATCGATAATAAAATCAGGGCACTCTATACAAAACTAAAAAGCGAAACTGATGATGCTGTAAAAGACAGTATTAATACCGAATATCAGAAAGCGATTGCCGAAAGGACACTTATCCAGAAAAAGATAGATGATTTTGAAAACCAGGCTCCTGATTTGTTAGAAGAAAATATCAAAAAAGATACCCTGATCCAGAATTATTTAAAGGAGCTGGATGATCTTCCTTTAATTCAGGTTGATGTCGCCTTTGCTTATTCTGAAGCCTTTCCGGACAACGCAACAAATAAAAAACGTTTTAACAGAAGTGGTCTGTGGGCGACTGCTGCCCTGAATGCCTTTAGCGTTGATAAAGCTCAACTAAATGATAATCTCGCATTTATTTTGTGTGCCAGATTACTTAGTGACAATTTATTAGAAGAAGGCTCTTTGGATGTGTTCAAACGTGAAGATGCATTTGATTTGGGATTTAAATTAGAATATTCCATTAAAGATTTATCTATTTCTTATGAGTACATAAAAAGGGATTATTCAGATAAAAGCAATTTGAACAGTGAGAGAAAAGTGGGTTCTATACAATATAAAATAAGTGACGGATTATATGTAACGGGTGCATACGGAACTAATTTTGGAATTGACAAAAATCTCTTCACTTTATTTGGTATAAACTATGGTTTTGGAAAATCTTCATTAAAAGCAAATTAAAAAATAGAAAGAATTACAATCAATTAATAACATTTAATCAGATTTAAAATTAATTCTGTAAGATAAATCATTTATAATTACACACTTTTTTGAAATTAAACATAAAAACAGGTATTTATACGTGTATGCAGAATAAAAATTAGTGCTAAAATTGCAGAGAATAATTTTTAACCTTAATTTTTTAGTTATCCGCAAGGAATTGTAAATGAAAAACTTTTTTTGGAACAATTAGTGAGATTTAATCCTTCATAAGATTTAAATCTCACTTTTTATTTTAAGACAAATCTAAAGTCTGTAATTATTTCAGCAGATTCTTTCTTTGCAGATCCATTACCTCTTTTGTGTTCGCTTTAATCAGCAAATCGAGAAATTTGCCATAGCCGTTTTCAATTTTATATTCTAATTCGTTTCTGTATACCGGAAACAAACTATAGATATTTATTTTTCTGTCTTCACTGTAAAATTCTGTAAAATCTTCCTCAAATGTTACCGACGGCAGTACAACACAGCCCGAAAAATCGGTTTCTTCATCATAAGGTTCCAAATCTGTTGTAGCCTGCAAACTGTGCCCGACAGCCAGCCAGGATTCATTTTGATGCGGCACTCTCGCTGCTGCTTTCAGCATCGAGATAATCCAGCTGTTTCTTTCTTTTCCTGTATATACTTCATGAAATTCTATCTCTTTAGGGAGTAACAACATGAGTTCACAAAAATGATAATCTTCAGGGTTTTCTATACTTTCGGGTACATTCATTTTTAATAAACTCATTCCGGAAGTGATTAAAATATTAAAATCATTATCGGCCTGGTTTATTAAAAAGACATCTAAATGAAAATCTAACGAGAGTATTTCATGAAAAACGGTAATTTCATCTTCCTCAAAAAACTGATTCAGATGCTGGTCGAGGCTTTCTATATTTTCATAAAAATGCTCTTCTCCATTAATATCTTTGCGTATATCTCTGTCCATATAATTTTATTTTAAATGCTGCTTTTTTGGTAAAAGGTCTTTGTAAAACTAACGAAATCTTTTTAAAGAAATAATACTTTCGCTATAGTTCCTGTTGTTTTAAACCGGATAAAATATCTTACCCATGATAAAACTTTAATCAGGGCCTAATGATTATGAATCAATACGTTCTCAAATATCACTCATTAACAAAAGAAATGCTTAAAAAGGTAATTTTCAGGATGAAAATAGTTAATTAAGGGTTAAAAATATCAATTATTATTTGATTTTTATAGCTTTGCAAAAATCCACATTTTTACCAAACCCAATTGGGAAAACAAATTATAATACCTAATGCCAATGCGATCTATTATTTCGACATTTTTGTTTTTAATATTTGCCTGTTCAAATTCTTACGCACAACTGAGTTCTGATAAAATATTCGAAAGTTTTAAACAGGGAGAACGTACCAATTGTTCTTCTATTGCCTTTATTAAAGCATCCCTGAACATTTACGGATTAGATAACCTGTTTCTGGCTGAGAAATTAACCGACAGTTTATATCAGATAACATTAAAAAATAATGCAACGTTTAAGCTAAAAGCGGATGAATTAAACAAAGCCAAATTTTCTGCCGGTTTTGTATTTATCAAATTCAATGAAGACAGCGAAAGAATCAAGGATTATGCCGTATTGACTTATGCGGTAATGGCCAAATACAAACAGATTATCGATAAGCAGAAAACTTTTGACAGAGCGTTGGAGAATTTAGAAGACGGTGAAGTATATACCCCGACTATTTATAAATATTTAGGATTCGAAAAAGGCAAACAGGTACAAGAGTTAAAACGACTTACCGGAAGCGAATACTGTGGTGTTGTGGCCTGGTCTAATGCTCATGCAGTTTTTGTTTGCGAAGATTTTATGGATTATTATGGCAACAAAAAAAGCCTTTGGCACAAATATCCGGGACGTTTCAGGATAATAAAATCATAAGGAGTTGAAATAACTAAACTTTAATACCAATACCGCTCAAAAATCAAATTTCGGGTGGTATTTTTGTTTTATATAAATGCCACGAATTAAAGCCTGAACTTATATGACACGAGAAAATTATATTCCCTTTCATAAAGAATTCTTACTCGAACAACAAATTGCCGCTTTTTCTGAAGACAAAAAGAAAGTTGATGATTTTAAAAAGTTATTCGATATTGTCGAACATTATTATCATTACGAAGCCTTTAACCTAAACCGAAACCTGAAAAAAAATTATGCTTTGTTTGATCCGGACCTAAGCGAAAAGGAACGAGAAGCATTTATTGGCAAAAGTGATTTTTCTGTTTTTAAAGAAACGCTGCTTACGGTTTTGAAACATGGTAACTATACCCGGATAGAAAAGGAAACTTTAGACAAAGCTTTTAAAGAATCTGACTTAATCGGTTTGAATCTTTCTATAGATTTTAATGCTTTTAAGGATTATGAGCTGTACGTTCGCGGAAGCCATAAAGCAAAAGAAACCGTTAAAAAATATATTTTCTGGAAAAAGGAAATTGAGGTCGAATACTACGACCGAGTTATGATCTACCTGAATTATAACGAAGCCGATTACCTGAAAGAGAAAAAGGTTAAATTAGGAAAAATGCCTGTTGATCCGGGTTCTATCGGATTGAAAATATTTAAACGTGTTCCTAAAAATGATTTGGAAACGATTTTTCCAAACGCAATTCCGAGAATGTCAACCCGGGATAAATTATTCTTCTGGGTGCCGGGAATCGGTGGCGGAATCTCATTATTAAGCACAACGGTAATTCCTGCCTTAATTGGCATGTACGCTGCGTATCAATCGGGAGAAGCAATTGATTTGCTAAACAGTAAAGCTTCGCTGAATCAGGGCTTGATTGCTTTGGGAATTCTTTGTGCGTATCTGTTCCGCCAGTATAGCAATTTCATTAATAAAAAAATCAGGTACGGAAAAATGCTTTCTGACAGTCTGTATTTTAAAAATCTTGGAAATAACAGTGGTGCTTTTTATTCGCTTCTGAATTCATCTGAAGAAGAAGTGCTTAAAGAAACTATTCTGGCATATGCCTTTCTGGACAGAAGCCCGGAGCCATTAACTGCCGAAGAACTTGATCTGCAAATAGAATCATGGTTTGAAACCAAACTCAAAACACAGCTTGATTTTGATGTAAAAGACGCTTTGGAAAAATTAAAAAGTATTGGCCTCGGAATAGAAACCAACGGAAAATGGGACGTTATACCGCTCGATAAAGCCCTTATAAAAATTGACGAATTATGGGATAACGTTTTTGATTATAACCAGAAATAAAAAAAGAGAACTATTAAGTTCTCTTTTTGTTGTATAATATTGTAAATCTATTCGTTTTCTGCTTCTACCAGATCTTCTATAGATTCTCCGGCATCACCAACGGCAACCAATTCAGGTTTTGAAGCTTTTAGGGCGTTGAATCTTTCCAGTTGTTCCAGCTCCCCTTCTTCTCCGCTAAAATACGGGAACACATCCATAATCGGAGATTCTGAAATCGCCGGGATTGTGTAATCACCCATTGTATTTTTCATTACCGTAATCGTATTGTCGTAAGCTTCCTTTACATCATTGGCCTGGATCAGGAGATACATATTCGATTTTCTTTCTTTACCGCTTTCTTCATCATAAGCCATAAGGGATACTTTTGATTTAAACCAGCGGTCGGCATTTTCAAACGGATGTATTTCGGCATAGTTTGCCACTTTTATATTCGTGATTTTAAATTCTTCACTTACATACGCCGCCATTTCTTCATTGATTCTGCTTTCTGCTTCAGTATACGATACAGCATCTACCAAATAAGGTTCTGTCGTCACTTTTTGCCCGCCAAGCTCATCTGTTTTTCTGTATTTTACTTTGCATTCGTACCAAATTGCGCTCATTTCTTCTATTTTTTAAGGATGCCAAAGATAGATTTTAGCGAACATAAAAACGGTAAATTCAAAAAATAGATATTCACAATTTGAGTTAAATTTTAGTTTTGGCTTTTCTGCTGCATTTTGCTTTCTTAATGTTTTATTAATCAAAATGCTATGCCAAACAGTAAATTAAACTCCGAAATAATTTCTAAATTTGTAAGGATAATCTATAAAAACAGTATCTACCCCAAAACTATTTATACAAATTTAAAAACTACAAAATGAAACTTACCAAGTATTTAAGCGAACAAGGTTATGATTTAATTGAAGGTCCCGTAAGAAATCATAAGCCTTTGCAGTTATGGCTCAAACAACCTCTTGATGAAGCGCAGCTTTATTATGCAAGTATAGATCACGCTTTTAAGAGCGATGTTGTCCTGACCGAAATTGAAAACCCGACACTGAATGTAAACGGAACTCAAAAAGACGATTACGGATTTAATATCGGGATTACTCTTTTAGAGGAAATTCTGAGAACGCTGGGCCTTGGCTCTCTTGAAATAACTTCTAAAATCAAATCGGGCAAAACAGTAACGATTAGTTATGAAAATTCAATTACAAAAGAATATGCTATCGGAAATGTTGAAGAATATTTGTATGCCGCCGATTTTCTGCACCCAAATCCGTCACTTCTAAAAAATGCAAACCGCAATAATCTCCTCCTGATCACAGGAACTGTATTTGCCAAAAACCTTGTCGTGGATATCGAAAATAATTTTGCTTTGGACGCTGCACTGGTAACGAGCCTGAATAATATTGCTACCGGTAAACTGGATTTTACGATAAGCAATCAGAATACACTAAAAATGACCTCTAATGTTGGTATTTATTTTCCGATTGCGGTAAAAGTAAACCGTATCGATTTTGACCGAAGCCGGTTTAAAAAATTGATATTGATAAGCGACGGCAATAATATATTCTAGCCATACATTTTTGTGAAATGTATAATTTTTGGGATGTAAAAACAAAGTGAGCAAAAATTCTATAGCTTTGTTATATAACTAACTAAACCCAAAATTATGAGAACATTAGACCAATGGTTTGAAGAATACGCAGTAAGCCATCAGAACCCGAAAAACAAAGCGATACATTATGTATGTGTTCCGGCAATTTACTTTTCGATTGTAGGCTTATTAATGAGCATTCCGAGTGGATTTATTGCCAATACTTTACAACTCAATGCGCCTATTATAGAAAACTGGGCTGTTGTGGTTTTGCTTTTTGTGCTTATTTTCTATATCCGGTTATCGGTTGCAATGGCTGTCAAGATTGCGATTTTTTCGGCAATCTGTCTCGTTGTCAATTATTACATTGGTCAGTTTGTGCCTTTGTGGCTGTTCTCTATTGGTGTTTTTGTAATCGCCTGGATCGGGCAATTTTACGGCCATAATATTGAAGGCAAAAAACCTTCTTTCTTAAAAGATCTTCAGTTTTTGATGATCGGGCCGGCTTGGGTTGTCGAGAATTTGTTTTCCAGAAAAAGTTAGGAATTAAGGGCTATAAGTAATGAGTTTTATGCCAATTGGAAATTTATAAGCAGTAAAGTTTTGCAGCCTCATTCTGTTTAGACAGATATACGTTTGGTATATTTTTGGCTTACTAATAAGTATTTATTAATCTTAAAAATTAATTATTATGAAAGTAACTTATTATGGGCATTCCTGTTTTTCTGTTTTTGCAAACGGAAAACATATTCTTTTTGACCCTTTTATTACGCCAAACGAATTAGCAAAAGATATTAATGTAGACGATATAAAAGCAGATTATATCTTTATTTCGCATGCACATTACGATCATATTTTAGATGTTGAAAGAATTGCCAAAAACACAGGAGCGAAGGTTCTGGGAAATTTCGAAATCTATAACTGGCTCTTAAAAAACGGAATTGAAAATGCGCATCCGATTAATCCGGGTGGTAAATTCAGTTTTGATTTTGGGACTGTAAAATGTGTTATAGCCCAGCATCCGAGCAGCTTTATGGACGGTTCTTATGGCGGAATTGCCTGTGGTTTTGTGCTTTCTACTGTTGATGGAAATTTCTATTACAGTGGTGACACTGCACTGACGCTTGACATGCAGCTGATTTCGAAATTTACTGCGCTTGATTTTGCTGTTTTTCCAATAGGCGATGGACTCACTATGGGTATTGAAGAAGCTATTGAGGCTTCTAAGCTTGTTGGGGTTTCTAAGATATTAGGGGTTCATTATGATACTTTTGGTTTTATCGTAATGGATCATGAAAAGGCAGAAAATGATTTTAAAAACGCAAATCTGAATCTTTATTTACCTAAAATCGGCAGTACAATTGAGCTGTGAGCTTAGTCATTTTTTCTCTGTATTTCACTGAATGTTATCTTTTTAACGAAATACAGTCAGACGATATATTCATTAAATTGCTCAAATACATATTTACAATCATTTTCTGAAAATAGTTTTTCCGGATTTTGCTTTTGAAAACCGGTGCCCTAGCCCAGACAGGAACGGCATCCTTTTTCTGGCTTCTTTAGCCAGGAAAAGATATAGTGGATGGCTGGATTAGCTCCTAAAAAAAATTGAGACAAAAAAAGATCTTCTTTGTCTCAATTGAAATATTTTTAAAATTATTTGAGCAGTTATCGCGCAGTATTTTTTAAATCGTTGGTGATTTTTTCTTCTGTTGGTCTCAATGTAGCCAAATAAATAATGAGTAAAATTCCAATTAATAGAAAATCAGGCTTTACAAACAATATCACAAACGCTGCTCATTCTAGAATTGCCCATCGTACAATGGATGCTGTTTGGTAAACCGGTAAATTTTCTTCGGGAGTTAATTGCGGATTTGCTTGTTTTAATTGCGATTTAAAAATAAAATTACCCATCACTATTGCCAGAACCGGTATTATCAGATACACAACTGATGTAGCATCTATAGTCGGAATTTTTAAATATTGAGCAGAGGGCTCTGCAATAAAAAAATAAGCTAAACTTACGCCCGCACAAACGGCAAGGTGAATAATTTGAATGGTTTTAATTTTTTCTTTCATGGTTAATTTTGAAACAGGTTAGTTTTTCCTGAACGAATATAAGAATAATCAATTCTAAATCGAGAAAGAAATTAAAACAAAAACATCTTAGGGATACTAAGATGTTTTGAACATAATGAGGCTAATGATTTAATCTATTAGTATACTTTCAATTGCTTTTTCCATAGCATGTTCCTGTACTTGTGGTACTTTTAAGCCTTCTGCACGAATTGCTGTAAGATCTGTCATTCCCAGAAATCCGAGGAAAGCTTTTAGAAAAGGTATCACAAAATCGTTTGCCTTACCCGGGCCTTCAGAATAAATACCGCCGGAAGTCATTGCTACATAAATTTTCTTTCCTGTAACCAATCCGACAGGGCCGGTTTCTCCATATCCAAAAGTTATTCCGGCTCTGGTGATATGATCAATCCATGCTTTTAAGGATGTATGTATGGTGAAGTTATAGAGAGGAGCACCAATAACGATAATGTCAGCCGCTAGTAATTGCTTTACCAAATCATTAGAAAGGCGCAAAGATTCTCTTTCTTCCGGAGTCAGCTGTTGATCGGGAATAAAAAATGTACGAAGAACTTCGGGAGTCAGATGCGGAATTTCCAAATCAACGAGGTTTACTTCTTCGAGTGTGTTTTCAGGATATTTTTCCTGAATTTTTTCGATTATGGCATGACCTAATTTGATGCTATATGACTGGTTGCCTTGTAAACTTGACATTAAATGAAGGATTCTTTTCATAGAAAAAATGTAATTAATTAATAGTTTTTGTTTTCTTTAAATTCTAAAAGACTGCTTTTAATATTCATCATTTGATTATTGTATAACAGAATTTATGATCAACAAAATTACATCCCACAGTAGCTCAAAAAGCATGACTTACCAAAAGGAAAGCGGTTACTTTTAGGAAAGTGCTTATCTTTGTACCTATGAAAATAGTTGAAAATGAAGTGCTTCCAACCAAACAAGAATGTGATAGTTCGTTAAGAAATATACTAGACGCTTTGTATGTTTTAAACGGAAAATGGAAAATACCATTGATTCTCTGTCTGGTACAATCGCCTAAACGATTTAACGAAATCCAGAATGCACTTGCCGGGATTTCGCCAAAAGTACTGGCAAATGAACTCAAGGATTTAGAACTGAATGATTTTATAAAACGGAATGTTTATCCCACAACTCCCGTAACTATAATTTATGAAGCGACTGATTATAGTTCAACTTTAAAAAGTGTTATTACTGAATTAAGCATTTGGGGCGAGCAGCATCGCGAAAAAGTGAAGGCAAGTATGCGAAAATAAAGTTTTCAAAAGCAAAGCTTTTTCTTACATAATTTAACTGAAATTTATTCAAAATGTTATACTTTTATGAGAAGTAAATCATATTAGGTTAATAAATTTAAAAACATGATTAAGATAAATTATAAGATTCAGTTTTGCCTATTTGCAATCTCTCTTTTCTTTATTGGACTTGGAATTTTCCAAATTACAGATGAAGGACTAAAGACAGGAATTGATCTTTTCTGGCAAATCTCACATTTTGTTCCTTTTGTAATGGGAGCAATTATTTTTGGTAATAATTTGTATTCTAAAAGAGTAGAGAATTTTAAAAATTAGATAATACAAAAGCCTGCAAAGTTTTAATTTTTGCAGGCTTTTTATTTTTTGTTTTAGTGACCGCGGAGGGGTTCGAACCCCCAACCCTCAGAGCCGAAATCTGATATTCTATCCAGTTGAACTACGCGGTCAGTTTATTTAATATTCAATTTTTCAAATTCCAAATTCCAGGTTTTGCATTGGAATTTGGAATTTTTATATTTGGAATTTTATGACAATAGTTTTTTAACTATAGAAGAAATGGTTTTTCCTTCAGCAGTTCCGCCTAATTGTGCAGATGCTAATCCCATAACCTTCCCCATAGATGCAATTCCGGAAGCACCTGTTTCAGCAATAATTTTAGCAATTACAGCTTCTACTTCAGCTTCGCTTAATTGTGCCGGTAAAAACTTCTCAATTACAGCTACCTGAGCCAATTCTGGTTCAGCCAGATCAGGACGGTTTTGTTCTGTAAAAATTCTTGCGCTTTCTTTACGCGTTTTTACCAGTCTCTGAAGCAATTTAATTTCTTCGTCTTCTGTTAATTCTTCTTTAGATCCTGTTGCAGTTGCAGCTAATAACATTTCAGACTTTATCGCTCTTAATGCTTCTAATGCTACTGTATCTTTTGCTCTCATGGCCGTTTTGATTTCGTCCATTATTTGTGCCTGTAGACTCATTTTATTTTTATTTAAATAAGCAGTGCTTATAAATTGATATTGTTTTGAAAGGTGAATCTTCACAAAACTCAAAATTCTTTTTATTCATCAAAAGAAAGTCAAATTCTCAAATTCTGTGCGAAGATAAAAAAAATAACCCGAAAATTAAATCCAATCTTCGGGTTATCCTATTATTATAATTGTAACCTTAATCTACGTTGTCGTGCAAAAATGAATTATTTGAACGCAACTGCAAATCATTATTACTATCAGTACCAACAGATATTCTTGAATTGGTTGTATTTGACTGATTATTTGAAAGGTCGATTCCTAGTCTTTTGTAAGCAGGCTCTTTTTCAAGTTCATCAATTCTTGAAACATTATTATGGAATTTATAATTAAATTCTTTTAGTTTCTTTCTTCTTTCTTCAGCTCTAAGGCGCAAAGTCTCTTCGATTGTCAATTCCATCGGAGAAACATTATTTACCGTTGTATAAGCCGGTTCTTGTGCAAAATCAACTTTTGGTTTAAGTGTGATATTCAATTCCTCAGGAACCACATCTTCAATTACTTTTTCTACCGGTTTAGACGCTACTAAATCATTTTCAACTTCCATGTATTCTTCTAACGAATATTTGATAATTCCGTTATCAGAAAGTTCCGTTACAGGAACAAATTGTACATGGTCGTTAACTTTTATATTACGGGTTTCGTTTGTCAGTTCAAACAAAATTTTAGTGTCCTCAACAACCGGTTCCTTTTTTACTTCCGGCTCAGTTCTGAAAAGAGGCAGATCAAATGAAAAAGTAGTTTGTTCTTCTTTCTCAAAAACTCTTTGCTGAACTGGTTTTATTTCCTGAAATGACTGAACTTCCGGAGTTGAAATTTTAAAATCGATATCCGTAATTGGCGAAACGATTTCAAAAGTAACATCCAGGTTTTTGATAAACTCAGACATAACCACTAATTCTTCCTGATTGATTGTTGGAGCAACCGGAGTAACAGCAACCGGAGTAGGTATTACGGGAGCAACCGTATCTTCCATCAAATCAAAAACGATCTTTTGTTCTGCCGGAGCTGCTGGTGTTTCAGCATTTAGATCAAAAGAAGTAATCGGTCTGTTAGTCAGATTATGAACACTTCTTTGCTCATCTTCCAGCGTGTGGATAATTTTTTTAGGTTCAGTATTTACAATTTCATTTTGTTGTTCTACATCAAAACCAGTAGCAATAATAGTTACAGCAATAGCTTCACCAAGAGTTTCGTCTTCACCAACTCCCATGATGATATTGGCATTATAACCTGCTTCTGCCTGAATATGATCATTGATTTCTCCGATTTCATCAAGCGTGATTTCGTTAGATCCAGAAACGATAAGCAACAATACGTTTTTGGCTCCTGTAATTTTGTTGTCGTTTAATAACGGAGAATCCAATGCAGTAACAATTGCATCTTTTGCTCTGTTTTCGCCCGAAGCAACAGAAGATCCCATGATAGCGGTTCCGCTGTTTGCTAAAACAGTTTTGGCATCACGTAAATCGATATTTTGAGTATAGTGGTGCGTAATTACTTCCGCAATACCTCTTGAGGCTGTTGCCAAAACTTCATCCGCTTTTGAGAATCCTGCTTTAAAACCAAGATTTCCGTATACTTCTCTTAACTTATTATTATTAATTACAATTAATGAATCGACTTGCTTACGCAATTTTTCGATTCCTAAAAGCGCTTGTTCCTGACGCACTTTCCCTTCAAACTGAAACGGAATTGTTACGATACCTACTGTCAGAATTTCTCTTTCTTTTGCCAATTGTGCAATTACCGGAGCTGCACCTGTACCTGTTCCTCCACCCATACCGGCGGTAATAAAAACCATTTTGGTACCGCGCTCTAACATTTTTTCGATTTCAGAGATACTTTCAATAGCAGATTGCTGTCCTACGTCAGGATTTGCTCCTGCTCCAAGACCTTCTGTTAAATTTACTCCTAACTGAATTTTATTTGGTACAGCACTGTTTTGAAGTGCTTGTGAATCTGTATTACAAACGATAAAATCTACCCCTTTAATACCTTGCTTGAACATGTGGTTTATAGCATTACTTCCGCCTCCACCGACACCTATTACTTTAATTACATTTGATTGATTTTTTGGTAAATCAAATGAAATATTTCCAAATTCTGAGTTGCTCATCATCTTTTTGGTTTTGAAATTCTTATTAAATACATTTTTTACTTCCTGACTTGGGGCAAAAAGTAATTCCTTTTCTCTTTATTATTTATTCTGCGTTGTCTAAAAAATCTTTGATTTTATCAACGTATCGGTCAAAAAATGACCTTCTGATTTTTGTTTCGGTAGATTCATCTTTTACAGCCACATTATTTCTAATTTCTCTTGGCGGTTCAAAAGTTTCTACTCTTTCAACGTAGTTTTCTTCAACTTCGTATCGCTGTTGTACCGGTTGTTGCGGCTGGGTATTAACATTTCTGTAAACTACTTTTGGCTGCTCATTTACAAGTTCCATTCTAACAGCACTTTGCGTACTGTTTTCAATACTATTCATAACCAGACCAACTGCAGTGGCAAATAACGGACTTGAAATTTCTTCGCTCGAATTTCCTGCTAAATGCTCATTTGGATATCCTATTCTGGTATCCATTCCCGTAATATACTCTACTAATTGTTTGATATGTTTTAGCTGAGCTCCACCACCGGTAAGAACGATTCCTGCAATTAATTTTTTACGCGGATCTTCGTGACCGTAAGCTTTGATTTCTGCAAAAACCTGTTCTACAATTTCCACTACACGTGCGTGAATAATTTTAGATAAGTTTTTAAGCGAAATTTCTTTTGGTTCTCTGCCTCTTAACCCTGGGATAGAAACAATTTCGTTGTCTTTATTTTCTCCTGGCCAGGCCGATCCGAATTTTATTTTTAAAAGCTCGGCTTGTTTTTCAATAATGGAACATCCTTCTTTAATATCTTCTGTAATTACGTTTCCTCCAAAAGGAATTACAGCTGTATGACGAATGATTCCGTCTTTAAAAATCGCCAAATCTGTTGTTCCGCCACCAATATCGATAAGCGCAACACCAGCTTCTTTTTCTTCCTGACTTAAAACTGCATCTGCAGAAGCTAATGGCTCTAACGTTAGTCCTGACAATTCAATTCCTGAACTCTGAATACATCTTCCAACGTTTCTGATTGAAGAAGCCTGTCCGACTACCACGTGAAAACTGGATTCTAATCTTCCGCCGTACATTCCGATTGGTTCCTTAATTTCAGACTGACCGTCGATTTTAAATTCCTGCGGCAAAACGTGAATGATTTCTTCTCCCGGTAACATGGCTAATTTATTAACCTGATCGATTAGGAGCTGAATATCATTTTCGCCAATTACTTCTTCCGGATTACTACGGCTGATGTAATCTGTATGCTGAATACTTCTGATGTGCTGCCCGGCAATACCTACAACAACATCTTTTATTTTATAACCTGAATTATTTTCTGCTTCAAGTATCGCTTGCTGAATAGACTGAATGGTTTGTGTAATGTTGTTTACTACACCTCTGGCAACACCTAAGCTTTTGGATTTTCCTATACCCAAAATTTCAAGTTTACCATATTCATTCTTCTTGCCTATCATGGCAACTATCTTTGTCGTTCCAATATCTAGACCTACTGCAATATTATCTTTTTCCATTTTCTATTATTTTGTGCAAACTACTTGTTCCGTAAACCTAAGGTCAATCTTATTGTATTTATATAACGAACTATCTAAAACTGCTTTTTGAAAAAAGGCTTTATAGTTTCTGAATTTCTTATCAACATTCATCGTTCTTCCAAAATCGATGAAGTAATCGTAATTTCTATTAAACATTTTTAAGCTACCATTAGGCATAATTTGGATCGCAATGATGTTTTTTTTCAAAAACGCATCGTCGTAAATTGTGCGAAATAGGGCAGCTAAATCTTCGTTATTTTTTTCATTTATTGTCCCAGAAACAAGCGGAACATGCGCCGTAAAATTGTCCGATAAAGGCATTTTATTACCCTCATAGTCAATATAAAAAGACCTGGTGCCATCATAAATACGGGCAATCGGGGTCTTCTGTTTTACTACTGCTTTTAGAACACCGTCGATACTTACAAAAACATCTGACTTTTCAATCATGTCTTGCGTATCAAGGTTTTTTTCAATCTTATTCAAATCTAGTTCATCTTTTCGGATACTGGAAGCGTCTTTTTTATTTTCTATCAACAATTTATTAACTATTTCCGGTCTTACGAAAAGCGTATTTTCCCCTACAAAAACGACAGTAGATTTTTTTAATTTTCTATTCCCATTTCTATGCTGAGCGAACGAGTACAAAAAAAGTACAAGCCCAAAAATGAGTAATAATCGAATATTTGTCCAATTAAATATTTTCATTTAGCATTTTTTTGATTGATGGAACCATTTCACCAATATCACCAGCTCCTATTGTTACAATTATTGGCGCATCGCTGTCTTTTATGAGCTCCAGTAAATCATTTTTTGCAACAATTCTTTTGTTCGAATTTGTCATTTTCCCCAACAGCCATTCTGATGTAATCCCTTCCATCGGAAGCTCGCGTGCCGGGTAAATATCCATTAAAAACACTTCATCAAAAGCAGAAAGGCTTTCTGCAAACCCATCAGCAAAATCTCTCGTTCTGCTGAATAAATGCGGCTGAAAAACGGCCAACACTTTACGGCCCGGATATAATTCCCTAACGGCCTGATGTACTGCATTTATTTCTGTCGGATGATGTGCATAATCATCTATATAAACCAGTTGATCTGTCTTAATCTGGTATGAAAAACGTCTTCTGATTCCGTTGAATGAGCCAATGGCTTTTGCAATGGATTCGGTTGGGGTTCCATAGGTTTTGGCCATTGCAATAGCCATCAGTCCATTCATTAAATTATGTTTTCCGGGTAATCCAAAACGCAAATTTTCAATAGTTTCTGATGGTGTCTGAACATCAAAAACATAATTAGCATTTTCTATGCGGACATTGAATGCTTTATATACAGCATCTTCATTTATAGCACATTGCACTCCGTCAAGAGGCAGTTCTTTGGTTATAAAGAGATTGTTTTTATTTTCGACTTTATTTGCAAATTCAACAAAAGAAGCTTCTATAGCATCACTCGTTCCGTAAATATCCAAATGATCCGCATCCATAGAGGTCACACAGGCAATATCCGGATGTAAATGAAGAAATGATCTGTCAAATTCATCTGCTTCAACAACAGTTACAGTCTTTCCGTTTCCGATTAAATTAGAATTATAATTCTCTACAATTCCACCGACAAAAGCTGTTACATCTGCTCCACTTTCGTGCAAAATATGACCTAAAATACTAGACGTCGTTGTTTTTCCGTGTGTTCCTGCAACAGCAAAACAAAAAGTGTCTTTTGTAATGATCCCTAAAACTTCAGCACGTTTTTTAATTTCATAATTTCTTTCGATAAAAAAGTTCCATTCTGAGTGTGTTTTGGGAACGGCCGGCGTAAAAATCACCAGGGTATTCTCAACATAATAATCACTAGGAATCAAACTAATATTATCTTCAAAATGAATATCAATACCACTTTCAATCAATTCATTCGTCAGCATTGATGGCGTTTTATCATAACCTGAAACCTGTTTTCCAATATACTTGAAATAACGGGCAAGGGCACTCATTCCTATACCTCCAATACCAATAAAATAAACGTTTTGTATTTGATTTAAATTCATTTTTATTTGTTTTCTAAAGGCTGTTATTTTTGTTTTTATTTTCTAAAAAACTAACTGTTAAGCCTTTATATTTTTTCTTGTTTTAACATCCAAAAATGCCTAAAATAGCATTCTGCTTTTCTATTACTGTTCTATAATTTTATTAAAAAATTACATTATAACAACTTTTTAATCTCGTTTACAATGTCTTTTGTAGCATTGGGTTTAGCGATTTTTTTTATGTTTTCGCTTAATTGTTTTTGTTTTCCATCATCTTTCAATAAGGCTTCAAAAACAATACTGAACTCGTTATCCAGTTCTGACTCTTTCAATAAAACAGCACCTTTGGCGTCAACAATTGCCTGTGCGTTTTTGGTCTGATGATCTTCTGCTACATTTGGAGACGGAATAAAAATTACCGGTTTTCCAACAATACATAATTCTGAAACTGATGATGCCCCGGCTCGTGAAATAATCACATCGGAGGCCGCATAGACAAAATCCATTCTTTCAATAAAATCAATCACCTTTACATTGGGCTGATTGTATTTTTTATAATCTTCAAAATATAGTTTTCCACACTGCCAGATAATCTGAACGCCTTGTGAAAGTATATTCTTTAATTCCTTCTCGATTAACTGATTGACTCTTCTTGCTCCTAAACTTCCTCCTAAAATCAATAGTGTTTTTTTGTTCTGATCTAAGCCATAGAAAGCAATTGCTTCGTCTCTTTTGCTGTCAATATCAATCAGATCCTGACGAACCGGATTTCCTGTCAGAATAATTTTTTCTTTAGGAAAAAAACGCTCTAAATTTTCGTATGCCACGCAAATCTTATTTGCCTTCTTACTCAATAATTTATTGGTAATTCCGGGAAATGAATTTTGTTCCTGAATAACTGTCGGAATTCCTGCTGAACCTGCTGCCTGTAATAATGGACCACTGGCAAAACCTCCGGTTCCTATAACTACATTTGGCTTAAATTTTTTAATGATTCTTCTTGACTCCAGCAAACTTGTTGCCAGTTTTAATGGAAACATCATATTTTGCAAAGTCAGTTTTCGTTGTAAACCTGCAATCCAAAGTCCTTTTATTTCATAACCTGCCTGAGGTACTTTCTGCATTTCCATTTTATCTCTGGCACCAACAAAAAGAAATTCAGCGTCGGGAAATTGTAATTTTAATTCATTTGCAATCGCAATTGCAGGATAAATATGTCCTCCGGTTCCGCCTCCGCTTAGTATGAATTTATACTTTGTCATATTCTTAAAGTTACAACGTCTTAAAAACTATTCTTTTAATTACTTATCTGTTTAATACTGCATTCATGGGATTTTTAGAATTATCCTCTATTGAATACATTGGCTCTCCTTCGTATATTTCTTCTTTTGTATCGCTAACCAGATCTTCTTCTGCCAGTTCTTTGTCTATCAGTCTCTGAAGTGCTTCTTTTCTTCTTTCTTTTTCCTGTTGCTCTTCGGCGATTTCTTCTTCTTTTTTAGTTACACTAATGATAATTCCAAGAGAAAAACAGGTCATCCAGATGGAACTACCCCCACTACTAATCAAAGGAAGTGTTTGTCCTGTTACCGGCAATAATTCTACAGCAACTGCCATATTGATCATCGCCTGAAATATCATTGGAAAACCAAGCCCGACGACGACTAATTTTCCAAATAAAGTATTCGCTTTATGTGAAGCAATTACAAATCGGAACAGCAACAATAGATACAAAAGCAAGATTGAAACTCCCCCAACCAAACCATATTCTTCCACAACAATGGCATAGATAAAATCTGATGATGATTGCGGTAAAAAGTTTTTCTGAACACTTTTTCCAGGTCCCAATCCCCCTAATCTTCCTGATGCAATTGCAATTTTTGCCTTTTCTATCTGATAATCATCTTCATCCGGTTTATCAGTTGTAAAGTTCGTAATACGACTTTCCCAGGTTGAAACCCTACTAAAGAATCTTGATTCCGGAAATGCTTTGGCAACCAATAAAAAGAACGCCAGCATTGCAATTCCTGAACCAATAATGAAACCTATATATTTTAATGGATATTTACCAATAAACGTCAACATCATAACCATTGAAAAAATCAACGCCGTTGTTGAAAAGTTGGCCGGTAAAATAAGCACCAGCGTAATAAATACCGGAATCCAAAGCTGAATAAATGAGGTTTGAAACGGCTCGTTTTCTTCTTTGGTTTTCGACAAATAACGTGCTACATAAATAAACAATACGCTTGCCGCTAATGTCGAAGTCTGAAACGTAATTCCAATGAACGGTACCTGAATCCAACGACTGGCATTTGCTCCTGCAATTACAGTTCCTTTCAACAAGGTGTACAATAATAATAACCATACTACCGGAAGCGCAATTTTTGAAATCGCTCTAAAATAATGGTACGGTACTTTATGTACCCAGTAAATAATAAGGAAACCTATACAAACGTGAGCCAAATGCTTAACCAGATAACCCAGGGTATTTCCGGTTCCGTGACCTATATATGCCAGATTACTACTCGCACTAAAAACAGGCATAAACGAAAACAACGCCAATAAAGCCACAAATGACCATATTACCCTATCTCCTTTTAGTTTGTTTACTAGCTCCTTCATTGTTATTTAGTTTCAGGTTTCTTTTGTTTCAGGTTTCAAGTTCCTCTTAACGTGAAACTTGAAACATGAAACTATTTTTAAAGATTATGTACCGCTTGTTTGAACTGCTTTCCTCTGTCTTCGTAGTTTTCGAATAAATCGAAACTTGCGCAGGCAGGAGACAACAAAACGGCATCACCTTTTTCTGTTAATCTTTGAGCCGTTTTTACTGCATCATTCATATTGTTTACTTCAACCATAATATCGACCACGTTTCCGAAAGCATCAATAATTTTACGGTTATCGATTCCTAAACAGATGATTGCTTTTACTTTTTCGCGAACTAATGACATTAATTCGTTGTAATCATTCCCCTTGTCAACACCTCCAACAATCCAAACCGTTGGAACATTCATACTGTCCAGAGCAAAGAATGTAGCGTTTACATTTGTTGCTTTTGAATCATTAATATATTGAACGTTCTGAATTTTTAATACTTTTTCCAAACGGTGTTCAACACCCTGAAAATTAGATAAACTTTCGCGAATTGTTGCATTTCTGATTTGCATCAATTTTGCTACGGAGCTTGCTGCCATTGCGTTTTTCATATTATGTTTTCCTTCTAACGCAATGTGTTCTGTTTCCATTGTAAACTCTTCTTGGTTGATCTTTATTTCCATTTTGTTGTTATTTATAGAAGCTCCTTCATCAAACTTTTTTGTCAATGAAAAAGGAATTAATTTTGCTTTCGTCTTATTGTTCTTTAACCATTCTGTACTCGCTTCATCATCGGCATCATAAATCAGGTAGTCGCTTTCTGTCTGATTCATTGTTATTCTGAACTTCGAGTCGATATAATTTTGATATTTATATTCATATCGGTCTAAATGATCAGGACTAATATTGGTTATTATCGCAATATCCGGTCTGTATTCTACAATTCCGTCGAGCTGAAAACTACTTAATTCGAGCACGTAGGCATCGTATTTATTTTCGGCTACCTGCCAGGCAAAACTTTTTCCGATATTTCCGCCCAAACCAACATTTAAGCCTGCTGATTTTAGCAAATGATGCGTTAACATCGTAGTAGTGGTTTTACCATTACTTCCTGTAATTCCAATTGTCAGGGCTTCTGTGTAAGGTTTTGCAAACTCAATTTCAGATATCACCTTAATACCGGCTGCAAAAAGCTTTTTTACTATCGGAGATTTCTCCGGAATTCCGGGACTTTTCATGACGACATCGGCATTCAAAATCAGGTCTTCGGTATGTTGCTCTTCTTCCCAGGCTATTCCATTAATAATAAGAACTTCTTTATAGCTTTCTTTTATTTTTCCAAAGTCAGATACAAATACTTCATATCCTTTTTTCTTTCCGAGGATTGCGGTTCCAACACCACTTTCTCCTCCTCCTAAAACTACCAATCTCATCCTCTATCTTAGTTTTAATGTAACGATTGATAATATGGCTAACATGATTGCAACAATCCAGAATCGGGTAACAATTTTACTTTCGTGATATCCCTTTTTCTGGTAATGATGATGCAAAGGCGACATCAGAAAAATTCTTCTTCCTTCACCAAAACGCCTTTTTGTATATTTAAAATAAGCTACCTGAATAATTACAGAAGCACTTTCTGCAAGGAAAATTCCGCAGAACAAAACGATTAATATTTCTTTACGAACCGCAATGGCCAAAACAGCAATGATTCCACCGATTGTCAAACTACCGGTATCTCCCATAAAAACAGAGGCCGGAAAGGAATTATACCACAGAAACCCAATCAGAGCCCCTGTAAAAGCAGATATAAAAACCGTCATCTCTCCCGAATTGGGGATATACATAATATTCAGGTAATTTGAAAAAATAATATTACCCGAAACAAACGTAAAGATCCCGAGTGCGAGCACGGATATCGCCGAGGTTCCTGCAGCGAGACCATCAATTCCGTCCGTTAAATTTGCTCCGTTCGAAACTGCTGTGATGATAAAAATAACAACCGGAATAAAAATTAACCACGCCCATTTTTCGTATCCTTCTCCCATAAAAGACAGAATTTCGGCGTAATCAAATTCATTGTTTTTTACAAACGGAATTGTTGTCGCTGTTGATTTCTCTTCAACCGGGGCTGGTAAAACTACCGTTGGACTTACATTTTTATAAATATCTGTTCTTCCGGTATCTGTTCTTACTGTTACAGCCGGGTTAAAATATAAAACGGCGCCGACAATGATTCCCAGACCAACCTGACCAATAACTTTAAAAATCCCTTTAAGACCTTGTTTATCTTTTTTGAATATTTTAATATAATCATCAACAAAACCAATTGTTCCCATCCATAGAGTGGTTACGATAAGCAATACGATGTAAATATTATGCAGGCGGGCAAATAACAAAACCGGTACCAGTGTTGCAAAAATGATAATAAGCCCCCCCATAGTCGGAGTTCCTGCTTTTTCATTTTGTCCTGCAAGACCTAACTCACGTACTGTCTCACCTACTTGCTGATTACGTAAAAAATTAATAATCCTTTTTCCGTAAATCGTTGACAAAAGCAATGAAAGCATAAATGCTAAAGCTGATCTAAAAGTGATATATTGAAAAACTCCCGTTCCGCTTATATCTAATGTTTTGTCAAAATATTCAAATAAATAGTATAACATATTTTTCTGTTTTTTTAAATTCCAATTTCGAATTAAATTCTAATCCCTAAGCCTCGGGATAATTCCCAAATCCCAACCTTAAATTGGAATTTGAAATTTCTATTTTGTTATTTATTTAGTTGATCTAAAATTTCTTTTACCGTTTCCATATCATCAAAATGATGGCGAACACCATTTATTTCCTGATAGGTTTCATGTCCTTTTCCGGCAATCAGAATAATGTCTTTTGGCTGGGCCAACTGACAAGCGGTTTTAATGGCTTGTTTTCTGTCTGTAATTCTTAATACCTTTTTATAATTATGACCTTCCACACCTTTTTCCATTTCGTCCAAAATCACTTCAGGATCTTCATTTCTAGGGTTATCTGATGTCAGAATTGCTTTATCACTAAGATCTGTAGCAATTTTTGCCATAATTGGTCTTTTTGTTTTATCTCTGTTTCCACCACAGCCTACAACTGTTATCAGTTGTTCGTTTTTTGTACGGATATCATTAATCGTTTTTATAACATTGTCTAATGCATCGGGTGTGTGTGCATAATCTACAATAGCCGTAATATTTCCTTCTGAAACTATATATTGAAAACGACCCGAAACACTTTGTAAATCAGACAGTAATCGCAATGCTTCAAGACTATCCATTCCTAACTGCACAGCTGTTCCGTAAATAGCCAAAACATTGTATGCGTTAAAAGTTCCAATCAGTTTTACCCAAACTTCATTATCATTTACTTTTAATAATAAACCGGATAACTGGCTTTCCAAAATCTGTGCTTTAAAATCAGCATACGATTTTAAGGCATAAGTAAACTTTCTGGCAACTGTATTTTGCAGCATCACAGTTCCGTTTTTATCATCAATGTTAGATAAAGCGAAAGCTGTTTTTGGCAACGAATCAAAGAACGATTTTTTTACATCTCTGTATTCTGCAAAAGTTGGGTGATAATCTAAATGATCATGAGAAAGATTCGTAAAAATTCCTCCCACAAAATGCAAAGCTTCTGTACGTTTCTGATGAATTCCGTGCGAGCTTACTTCCATAAAGCAATGCGTTACACCAGCTTCAACCATTTCATTTAAGTAATGATTAATTGTAATAGAATCCGGAGTTGTATGTGTTGCTTTATATTCTGTCTTATCTACCATGATTTTTACGGTTGATAATAAACCAACTTTAAAACCTGCATTTTCGAACAATTGAAATAATAAAGAAGCAATTGTTGTTTTACCATTCGTACCCGTTACACCGACCAATTTTAATTTTTCAGAAGGGTTTCCGAAGAAATTAGCCGCCATGAAAGCCAATGCCGAATTGGTATCATTAACTTTTATGTATGTAATTCCTTTTTCAATATTTGTTGGCAATTCATCGCAAATAATTGCAATTGCCCCTAACTGAATTGCTTTTTCAATAAAATCGTGACCATTAGAAAGCGATCCGCGAATGGCTACAAAAACATCATCCTGCTCAATTTTTCTTGAATCAAATTCAATTTTATGAATAGCAATATCTGTTGAACCTGTTACGGATTCAATAGCTACTTTGTATAATATGTCTTTCAGTATTTTCACGATAATTCTAATACTATTGTTGCGTTTTTATTAATGTTTTCCCCGGCTTGTAAAGATTGTTTTTTCACTTTCCCTACTCCGTTTACTTTTACTTTCAAGCCTAAATTCTCCAGCAAAGCGATAGCATCCATTCCGGGCATTCCTTTTAAATCGGGAATTTGTTTTACTTTTCTTTCTGCTTTGGCGTAATATTCATTGTAACTGATTTCTTGTTTTGGAATTTTAGAATCCAGCTGTTTTATTTTATTTGTTGAAGGTGCATCTGTAAATATTTTTTGAGCAATTCTTTTAAAAACCGGCCCGGCAACATCTGCTCCATAATAATTATTATTAGCTGTATTTGGTTTATGAACCACTACAATACAGGAATATTTTGGGTGATCGGCAGGAAAGTATCCTACGAAAGAAGAGGCATAATACATTCCTTCTCTTCCTGCTTTACCATAATTTACCATAGCCGTTCCTGTTTTTCCTGCCATCGGAAAATCTTTCGAATACAACTTAGACGCAGTTCCTTTTTTTACCACATTTTGCAAAACTGCCCTTACTTTTTTAAGGGTCTCAGGCGAACAAACCTTTGGATTAATCACTTCTGTATCGAACTTTTTGATTGTTTTATTCCATTCTTTAATTTCTGAAACAAATTGCGGTCTTACCATTACACCATTATTCGCAACCGAATTATAAAATGCCAGTGTTTGCATTGGTGTAACTGAAACTGAATATCCAAAAGCCATCCATGGAAGCGAAATTCCTGACCAGGTTTTACCTCCCGGATGCGGAATAATTGGTCTGCCTTCTCCTTTAAAATGCAGCCCTAAAGGTTTATCCAAACCAAAACTTCTAATATGATCTACAAATTTTGACGGATTGCTTTTATAATTATTATAAACCGCCTGGACCATTACTGTGTTTGACGAAAGTTCAAATCCGCGAGCCAATGAAACTTTTCCGTAACCCCCATTATGTGAATCGCGTACAGATCTTCCATAATATTTTACAACACCATTATGACTGTCATAAACCGTACTTGTATCAGCTACTTTATCTTCTAAAATTGCCATTAAATCAACCAATTTAAAAGTTGATCCTGGTTCGTGAGACTCTGCTACGGCATAATTTGTAGTTTCAGTATATGATCCGTCTTCACCTCTTCCCAGATTAGAAATCGCTTTTACATGCCCTGTTTCTGTTTCCATAACAACAACACAACCGTGATCTGCTTCGTAATCCTGAAGTTGTTTCAATAAAGCGTGGTGTGCAATATCCTGAATAAATACATCTATCGTCGAAATCACATCATAACCATCAATAGGGTCTACTTCATTTACGTCACGAATTGGTTTCCATTGACCTTTTGCAATTTTTTGCTTTAAGATTTTTCCATCTTTTCCGTTCAGGTAATTTTTAAAAGCCCATTCGATTCCTTTTCCAACTTCAATTCCGGTTGCAGGATCAATTCGGTCGTAACCAATAGTTCTTTCGGCAATTTGCCCTATTGGGTGTTTTCTTATTGTTTCCTGTTCTACAATAATTCCGCCTTTAAAAGCCCCTAAATTGAATAATGGAAATCCTTTAATTTTCACATATTCGGTATAGCTTAAATTGCGGGCAATCAAATAATAACGGTTTTTATTTGTTCGTGCTTTTCTTAATTCTTTTTCGTAATAACCGGATGGCCTGTCTAAAACAGTTTCCAAAGAATCTGACAACTGTTTTACATACTTCTCAAAAGTTTCTGTTTTTGGCGCTTTTGCATCAAATCTAATTTCGTAATTAGGAATTGATGTTGCCAGTAAACTTCCGTCAGCCGAATAAATGTTTCCTTTGTTTGCCGGAATTACAAAATTTCTAACTGTACGCTGTTTTGCCAGTTTTCTATAATAATCTCCTTCAACCCACTGAATATTGGTCAACTTAACAACAATAGCAATTGCCATCAAAAAGATGAAAACTGCTACGAGGTAAATTCTGTAGGATATATGTTTATCGTCTACTGCCATATTCTTTTAAAGAAACTTTTTTCTTCTTCTTTTTTTACTTCTATTTTTACAGGAGGAACTGTCGATGGAAAAATCTGTTTTTCAAGCATTTTATCCGATATCGTTGACTCCATTTTTAACTTCATTAACTCTGAACGACGGTCTACAAATTCTGATCGCAATTCTTTTACTTCATTGTTCAGTTTTGCAATTTCAAAAACCTTTTGTTCGTATCGCTGTGTGTTGGCAATCATTATTATGGCAAGCAATATGATAAAAACAATGAATCGCCAGTTTTTTACAGCGTCATCATTGATAAGAAATCTTGCTTTTAATATGCCAAATACTCCACTTTTCATTTTCTACCTTAATATTATATCTTTTCAGCAATTCTTAATTTTGCACTTCTTGCTCTGTTATTGATTTTGATTTCGGCATCATCAGGAACGATTAATTTTCCGATTGTTTTAAACGGTACTGAAAAATTACCGTAAAAATCCCTTTCAGGTTCTCCTTCAAACATTCCGTTTTTGATGAATCTTTTTACCAGTCTGTCTTCTAAAGAATGATAAGAGATTACCGAAAATCTTCCGCCAGGGTTTAGAAGTTCTAATGATTGCTCAATAAACTCTTTCAAAACATCCATTTCCTGATTTACCTCAATACGAATCGCCTGATAAATCTGCGCTAATATTTTATTTCGAACTCTTTCTGGCAGATATTTCGCCAAAACTTCTTTTAATTCATCTGTCGTTTTGATTGGGTAGCCCTGTCTTGCCTCTACAATTGTTCTGGCTAAAACCGGTGCATTTTTCAATTCCCCATAATCAGAAAAAACACGACGCAAATCCTGTTCTTCATATTCATTGACTACACGGTAAGCATTTAAGTCATTTTTCTGACTCATTCGCATATCGAGCCCGGCATCAAATCTTGTTGAGAAACCTCGTTCCGGAACATCAAACTGATGCGAAGAAACTCCTAAATCTGCCAAAATTCCATCTACGGATTTTACGCCATGAAAACGTAAAAATCTTTTTATAAACCTAAAGTTCTCATTAATTAAAGTAAACCTTTCATCTGGTAATGTATTTGCCAGCGCATCTTCATCCTGATCAAAAGCAAACAATTTTCCGTTTGGCCCTAATCTTTTCAGAATTTCTTTTGAATGACCTCCGCCGCCAAACGTAACATCAACATACACGCCATCGGGCTTAATATTTAAACCATCAACTGTCGGATGAAGCAAAACCGGATTATGATATTCCATTGTCGTCGTCATTAATATTTCCCATTACTTCTTCGGCCAGATCTGCAAAATCCATATCTTCGCCGCTTATTGATTTTTCGTATAAATCCTTATCCCAAATCTCTACTATATTAACCGCAGATGAAAAAACAACATCTTTAGAAATATTTGAAAAAGCCACCAAATCTTTCGGAACCAGTAATCTTCCCAATGCATCAATTTCTACCATTTTAACTCCTGCAGTAAATCTTCTGATGAAATCATTGTTCTTTTTTACAAAACGATTCAGTTTGTTGATTTTTTGCATCATCAAATTCCACTCATCCATCGGATATAACTCTAAACAAGGTTGAAAAACAGAGCGCTTCAAAACGAATCCGTCCTGAAGAGAAGAAGCCAATTGCTTTTTTAAAGGTGCAGGCATCATTAGCCTTCCTTTAGCATCGACTTTACACTCATATGTTCCTACAATTGTGTTCAAGAAATACTTTACTATAGTTATACAGCAAAAATATAAAAAAAAATACCACATTTTACCACTTTATACCACTTTGTTAATAAGTTTAACCACTTTTAGACCTAATCCATTAATTAAAAGACAATCAATACTTTAGATATAAATTATTCGAAATGCGATATTGTTCAGAAATTGCAAAAATTTGATAGTCATTCTCTTAAAAAACTAATTATTATTCATTTTTTTTAACATATGAGAATTACCTCAAAACACCCTCTATTAGCTGATTCATAAAGACTTAGTAGTTCGACAAAAATTATCTAGTTAAAAAAAGCTGGCAAAAATTCATTTTTATTTTTTTAACCCTATATTTGTCCAAATTGAAATTGGCATTAAACTAGATGGACAAAAACTACAAAAAAGAAGGCAAATACAGCTACTATGAAGCTGGTGAAGGAACCCCTATTGTTATTTTACATGGATTAATGGGAGGCCTTAGTAACTTTGATGGTGTAGCGCAATATTTCCCGAACAAGGGGTACAAAGTTGTAATCCCGGATCTGCCAATCTATACGCAAAGTATTTTAAAAACGAATGTAAAAAGCTTTGCTAAATACGTTAAGGACTTTATCAATTTTAAAGGTTTTGACAAAGTTATTTTACTAGGAAATTCGCTTGGCGGACATATCGCACTTTATCACACAAAACTATATCCTGAAAAAGTAGCAGGACTTGTAATTACCGGAAGTTCCGGACTTTACGAAAGTGCTATGGGAGACAGCTACCCGCGACGAGGTGATTATGAATACATTAAAAAGAAAGCTGAAGATGTATTTTATGACCCAAAAATTGCCACTCCGGAACTTATTGATGAAGTATATGCAACAGCAAATGACCGAATCAAATTAATTAAAACCCTGACAATTGCCAAGAGCGCAATTCGCCACAATATGGCAAAAGATTTGCCAAAAATGACAGTTGAAACCTGTATTATCTGGGGCAAAAATGACTCTGTAACACCACCCAATGTAGCAGAAGAATTTGATAAATTATTACCAAATTCTACTTTATACTGGATTGACAAATGTGGACACGCAGCTATGATGGAACATCCTGATGAATTCAATGAAATTCTTGAGAAATGGCTCACTGAGCAGAAATTATAGCATCTAACTTTCGATTTTTAAGGAGGTTTTAAAAATAAAAGAATATGAAAATTAATACCGCCGAATTTATTATCAGTAATTCTGATGCATCAAAATGCCCAGCTGAGTTTTTGCCGGAATATGCATTTATAGGCCGATCAAACGTTGGTAAATCATCTTTGATCAATATGATTACCAATCATAAAAATTTAGCAAAAACATCCGGGAGACCAGGAAAAACACAACTGATAAATCACTTTAAAATCAACAGTAATTGGTTCTTAGTCGATTTACCCGGTTATGGTTATGCTAAAGTATCCAAAAAAACAAAATCTGTTTTTCAGCAATTTATTACAGATTATTTTGAAAACAGAGAACAGCTTGTATGTGCTTTTGTTTTAATTGACATTCGCCACGAAGCTCAAAAGATCGACATTGAATTTATGTCGTATATGGGAGAAAGCGAAATTCCGTTTTGTATTATTTTTACCAAAGCAGATAAAATCAGTAAAGTAAAAATTGATTCTCATATTGCCGCTTACAAAAAACAAATGTATGCCAACAACTGGGCAGAAATGCCTCATTATTTCGTAACCTCATCAACAGAATCAATAGGAAAAGAAGAACTGCTTTCTTATATTGATGATGTAAACCAGGAAGTTTTTAAAAACAATAATCAATTTTAAATTCCAAATTTTAAAATTCCAAATTCATCCTTCGACTTCGCTCAGGAGGACAGTTTCATAAAAAAAATCCCAAATTTCAATCTTACAATTGGAATTTGGGATTTTTATTTTTTTTAATTCAATCCTAATTTTTGGAATTTGGAATTTAATTACTTTGTCAAATCCAGCTTTTCTGCAAAATAATCACAAAAGTCTTTCATTGTGTCTGCCATTTTTTCGTCGTCGGTAGCACGTTTAAAAGTATCTGACATAGCCACTAACGTCTGGTGAAAGAAAATTTTCATTTCATCAACAGGCATATCTTTTGTCCACAGATCAATTCGCATTGTTTCTTTGGCTTTACTATCCCAAATAGACAACATAATTGCTTTTGCATCTTCTTTCTGTACTCCGCCATCCTGAGCGCTCCATGTTAATTTTTCAGGGACACGGTTTTCGTCTAATTCTATATTGAATTTAATTTCTGAGTTTATTGTATTTGACATTATTTCTTAGGTTTATATTTTGACTTCTCGAAAATTTCTTTTGCATTTGTTTTTAATAATTCCGGCAATGTAGCTTTATTGTTTTTCATATAAGAACGAACCATTTGCCAGCCAATCCACGCTCCGACTCTTCCCGGTGAATCATTATCGATTTCAAGAAAGAATTTTGAGAATGGGGCAGGCGCAATAAAACGTGTATTCAATTTTGGATCATCACTGTACAGAACTTCATTTTCTATAAAATAACGCCACATATAGCTTTCGTTTTCCTCACACCATTTTATTTGTTCCGGCGTGTAACCCATTTTTTCAGCATCTGTGTATTCAGGCAAAAGCAAATCTTTTGCGTACAATTGTTTTCCTTCAAAAATCATCTGCGAAAGCAAACTTCTGTCTGGTGAAGCAGGAATTTTTCTGAAAGCAAAACTCGAAACTACATCCGGCATGATTTGCCTTTCTTCAAAATTTTGTTTTAAATAACTTGGGAACTGGTAAAACTTGTGTTCTTTTCCTAAATACAATTCTAATGAAACTATAACCAGACTATCTGCATAAATAGCTTTCGAAGTATAGTCCATTTCAGAAATTATGGTAATTACTTTAGGTGTTTTAACTTCCGGAAAATAATATTTTATGTGTTGAAACAAACTATTAAACTCTTCTCTGACTGGTTCAAAATTTGAATATTTTTTTTCAACCTCCGTATAAACTTCCCTCCAGAGCGGATCCTGCATTTTATTCAGCCAGACACTGTCTTCATTACCGGCAGGAAAAAAGAACGGATATTGTTTTTTTATCTTGGCTAAATCTTCCGGTTTGGTTTCGAAAAATACTTTATCAAAGCGCTCAACTTTGATATCAACAGGAATTTCTTCAACTTCTTTTTCTACTTTACTTTTCTGATCACAGGACAAAAAAAACAAACACAGAAGGATTACAAAGCGATATAATTTCATTTTATTTTAATTAGATTTGTGTTGCTGGAATTTAAGCATCGCTGATACTTAAAAATAATTCTGCAAATATACATATCCTGTATCTTAAAACTCGACCTATTATGACTAAAAAAAGCACAATTCAGACAGAAAAAGTAAACGCCCACATTGTAGAGTGGTTAAAAAATTACGCTAACAATGCAAAAGTAAACGGATTTGTAATCGGAATTTCCGGCGGAGTAGATTCTGCTGTTACTTCTACATTGTGTGCTCAGACTGGTCTAAAAGTTTTATGTGTAGAAATGCCGATTCATCAGGCGCCGAATCAGGTTTTGAGAGGAAGGGAACATATTGATCAGCTACAAAAACGTTTTCCAAATGTTTCAAGTGTAGAAACGGATTTGACTGCAACTTTTGAAGCTTTTAAAAATGCTGTTCCAAAAACCGATGATGAGGCTAAAGTAAATTTATCACTTGCAAATACGCGTGCACGTATCAGAATGACCTCTCTTTATTATTTAGCAGGAATTCACGGACTTTTGGTTGCCGGAACCGGTAACAAGGTAGAAGATTTTGGTGTCGGTTTTTATACAAAATATGGTGACGGCGGAGTCGATTTAAGTCCGATTGCCGACTTAATGAAGTCAGATGTGTATGCTTTAGGTGAATTTTTAACAATTCCGCAGTCAATTTTGACTGCAGCACCCACAGATGGACTTTTTGGTGACAACCGCACCGATGAAGACCAATTAGGAGCAAGTTATGACGAACTTGAATGGGCGATGCTTGCCGCCGAATCAGGAAAGACGCCAGCTGACTTCATTGGGAGAGAAAAATCTGTCTTTGAAATTTATAAAAGACTAAACACCAACAACAAGCATAAAATGGATGCAATTCCGGTTTGTTTGATACCAAAATTGTTAAAATAAAATCTTTTAACATTTGTCAGCTATTAATTACAGAATTTATTTATTAATTTTACCGTTCCAAAAAACATGAACAATTCTAAAAAGGTAAAATTATGATTAAAGTATGTCTAGCAGACAATCATCCTGTTACGCACTTTGGTGTAAAGTCTTATTTCAAAGACCACGATCAAATTTCAATTGTTGCCAACGTAGGCAATTTTTCAATGGTAAGAGATATTCTTCAAACGAAGGAGATCGACATCCTAATTCTCGACTTAGAGTTAGAAGGTCTTTCGAGCATCTTTGAGGTGAAATCTATCCTGAAGAACTTCCCAAAAACAAAAATTGTTATTTTCAGTGATCTTGCAGAGCAAATGTATGCTCCAAATGCAATTAAGGCAGGAGTTTCCGGGTATGTACACAAAACAGAAAAACTTGAAACATTAGGTCATTCTATTATTAAAGTACACGAAGGAAAAATTATTATCAATGAAACTGTTCGTAAAAACATGGCTCTTATTGCGAAGCAAAGCAAAAGCGAACGTCTTTACCGAAAACTTTCAAATCGTGAAATTGAAGTTTTGCGTTATTTAAGTGATGGTAAGAAAAACAATGAAATCTCTAAAATCTTAAACCTGAACGAGAAAACGATCAGTACTTACAAACTAAGATTATTGACAAAATTAAATGTTACTAATCTTGTTGACTTAGTAAATAAAGCTAAGACTTTAGAAATTATTTAATGCCTAATCGATTGGCTCTTTTCTAAAGTCATCGAAAAAACAAGTAAAAGCTCTATAATTCTATTCAGATTTATAGAGCTTTTTTCTTTTTTAATGATAAGGAACTACTACTCTTCCCAGCTTTTTGGAAAAATTATTTAATAGTTTAGAATAATCAACTACCATAGACAAGACTTCTGTATTGTCTTCCTGTGGATCTGTAAGCAGGGAATTCTTTAAATCTGAGATTAATTTTGATACCAAAAACCAACGCATAGAAAAAATAGTATCTGAAACGTTTTGTTCAATAGTAACATTTTTATGCTTCGGAAAAATATTTTGTCCTTCCCAGTTATGAATGACTACTTTTTCATCTTCCATTAAAATATTAGTAACTTCCTGAGCAAATTCAGGCTGCAAATGCATCAGGTATTTATCCAGACTGAAAGTTTCATTCTGATTATAAAAATCAATTACATTATTGTAAATACTTTGAAACAGTCCATTAGAAAGTTCTACTTCGTCTTCCTGAAGACTTAAGTAAACTTTTTCATAAACTTTATATTGTCTTTTTTCAGAGACTTCTTTTAAATTTCCTTCTTCATCGGCCTTAAAAAAAACATCTTCAAAATTTTCGGTTACACTACCATAAAGGAGCAGGATTTCAATAATCTTTCGTTCAAAACCATATAAAATATCTACTTTTTCTGTAGTTGCTTCCGAATAATATCCAGGCTCTCCGGGATAATCGTCCGGCGGACCTACTCTTGGATCTTCGGGATCTCCTCCTGAATACCCCGTATTTTTTGGGTTTTGGTTTCTGACAACTTCAAAAGGTTTTTGCTCCTGTTTTTGTTTTTTGTTAGCTTCTGCAATATCTTTCTGAATCAGCTGCGCCAGCGTACTTACCAAAACCTGCTCAGAAATATCCATAATCCTGGCACATTCCTGAATATAGACTTCGCGCTGAATGCGGTCCGGTATTTTAGAAATACTGGTCACCATATCACGAATCAGATCGGCTTTTTTGATTGGGTCGTTTTTAGCTTCACCCATCAGGATAGAAGCTTTAAACTGTATAAAGTCTTTGCTGTTTTCTTCTAAATAAGCAACTAATGCATCGTGTGAATTTTTGCGGGCAAAACTATCCGGATCTTCTCCATCAGGAAAAGAACAGACTCTGACATTCATCCCTTCTTCCAGAATCAAATCGATTCCACGGATTGAGGCACGCAGACCAGCAGCATCTCCATCAAAAAGAACGGTTATATTTCTCGTCAGACGATTTACTAAACGAATCTGATCTGGTGTTAAAGCCGTACCTGAAGAAGCCACAACATTTTCAATTCCGGCCTGGTGAAACTGAATTACGTCTGTATAGCCTTCAACCAAATAACAATTATTTTGTTTGGCTATTGATTGCTTGGCGTGGTAAATTCCGTAAAGCACTTTACTCTTATGGTAAATTTCGCTTTCCGGTGAATTCAGGTATTTGGCCGCTTTTTTATCATTGGTTAAAATACGTCCTCCAAAACCTAAGACACGTCCCGACATACTTTGAATCGGAAACATTACACGCCCCTTAAAACGATCAAATGGACGGTCTTCTCTGGCAATTGTTAAACCTGTACTTTCCAGGAACTCCAATTTATACCCTTTTCCAAGAGCTTCTTTTGTCAAAGCATCCCACGTTTCCGGAGAATATCCCAAACCGAATTTTTTGATGGTTTCGTTTGTAAATCCTCTTTCTTTAAAATAAGAATATCCAATTGCTTTTCCTTCTTCACTATTTAGCAGGACATCCTGAAAATATTTGGCTGCAAATTCAGAAACCAGATACATACTTTCACGAATATCTGTATTTGCTTTTTCTGCTTCAGATTGCTCCGTTTCTTCAATTTCGATATTGTATTTTTTAGCCAGATAACGAATGGCTTCCGGATAAGTAAACTGCGAATGTTCCATCAGGAATTTAACAGAATTCCCTCCTTTTCCTGTACTAAAATCTTTCCAGATTCCTTTTGCGGGCGACACCATAAACGAAGGAGAACGCTCATCTGAGAACGGACTTAATCCTTTGAAGTTACTTCCGGCTCGTTTTAAATTAACAAAATCACCAATCACCTCCTCTACACGGGCAGTTTCAAAAACATTGTCTATGGTGTTTTGTGATATCAAAATGTAAAATGTATTTTAAAGATGAGAGCCTGCAAAAATACACAAATCAATCCTGAATTTTTGATTATTTCAAAGAAAAAAAGCGCTCCTTTCGAAGCACTTTTATTAACTAAACTCAAACTCAATATTTAATTAAGATCAAAACGTATTCCTAATGAAATATTATTCTCCTCTATTAAATTATCCTGAAATATTGGATTCAAATCGTATTTTAAGTACAAACTTATATCTCTGTAACCTATGTAAGAACTTAAGCCATAGATAAAGTTATTTACATTATAATCTCCTTTTATGGTCGTTTTATATTTAAGATCCTCATCTTCAAATTTTAGGATTTGTTTTGATTTTACATTGATTCCGGCATAACCCCCAATTCCGAAGCGGAAACTTTTATGGGTTCTGAAATATTTTTGTCCGTCATTTTCGAATGGTTTTGTAAAATCAAATTCCAGATGCAGCGGCAAAACGATATAAACATTTCTAAAACGTGATTCGTCTAAGTTTACCGGATTTACTTCCAGATTCGTCTGATCCCCGTTTACAACAAAACTACGGTTATCTGTCGGGCGTATATTATTGTACATTAACGAAAGACCATATTTGGCATGCAATAAGTTGTCATTTTTCATTAATCTGGAATTATAGGTAAAACCCCATTCATAAAAATGCGACCCTATAAAACTGTAATTCGAATCCTGAAGTTTTCCATCAGCCATTGTATTATTTAAACCCAATGCAAAGACAAACTGCGAAGTGGTTCTTTTTTCTCCGTGAGCAACATCTTTATCCTTGTTTTTTGGATTCCATCGTATTACATATATACGCGACGAATCCTGTTCCTTAATCTTTCCGTCTACTTTTTGCTGTACCAGATCATTAAGTTCGTTTTGTACTAAAGTTACTTTTTCTTCGATGATTACAGCTCTTGCTTCTGCTAATTCCTTTTTGCGTTTATCCGCTTGTTCCTGTGATATTTTGCCTTCAGACAACTGAACGTTTACAGCTTCGACTTCTTCTTTCAGAGCTGCTTTTTCTTCTTTTGTAATCTTCTCAATTTTTCTGGCAATTGCTGCTGCTTTAGATTCAAAAGTTTCCTGTCCCATCACTTTACTAACGAGGAGTAACAAAAAAAGAATGGCATAAATGGTAAAATTTTTCATGATTGATTTTTTAAATTGATTGTTGATTGATTGATGATTATAATTATTCTTTTTGATTTCTGTTTGCCAGAGCTACTTTTACGGTTTGGTAATTTTTATTGACTTTTGTAATTACTTTTTCCCTAAATGAAAGTTCTAATTCGCCGTCGACCTGATTTAATAAATCGTTGGCATTGATTTTTATTTTGGCTTTTGGCTTAGCCGAATTTTCTGCGACAACTGATTTTCCTGCAGCGTTTAGCAACTGATCTGTGGTTTCATTTTTAGGCATTTCTGAAACAGAAATTTGATTGTTGCCTGATTGCGTTTGTTGATTTTTTTGACTGATGACTGAAGACTCCGCTATTTGATTTGATTCATTTACAGTAATTTGATTTGGTTTTTGTTTTGAAATATTTGTTTTACTCTTTGAATTTCCTGAATTTAAATTTGATCCTTTCTCTGAAATTACAATTTCTTCTTTTACAGGATTTATAGGATTCAAGCCCGGATTTACAACTGAATCTTTGTGGATATTGCCTTTTGTAACAACTTCAATTTTTGGTGTTTCGATAGTTTTCTTCTGATTGAAAAAGAAAGTTCCAACTAACAGAAAACCCACAATACTGGCGGCTATATACAACCATTTGTTTTTTCTTTTCGGTTTCTTTTCTTCGGCAACAGTCAGCATCGCATCTAGTCTGTCCCAGGCTTTATTGCTTGGTTCAATTTTGCGTTGATTCAGTTTTTCACGGAAATCCTTTTCAAAATTATTCGGTTCCATTATCTTGTTTTTTTAATGTATTAATTTGTGTTTGCAGCATCTTTCTGGCGTGCGATAACTGCGATTTCGATGTTCCTTCATTTATTCCTAACATCTTCGCTATTTCATTGTGTTTGTATCCTTCGATGGCATATAAATTAAAAACCATTTTATAGCCATCCGGCAAAGCATCAATTAAAAACTGAATCCGATCTACCGTAAACTGGCTGTCGATAGCATTAAAACTTTCTTCAACAAAAAATTCATCTTCGGCAAACTTTACTTTTTTCTGAACTCTTAAATAGGATATGCATTCGTTTACCATAATCCGGCGAATCCAGCCTTCAAAACTTCCTTTGTGCTCAAAGTTTTTTAGATTCGTAAACACTTTCATAAAAGCGGTTATCATTACATCTTCTGCCAGCTGAATGTCTTTTATATATTGACGACATACACTCAGCATTTTTGAGGAAAACTGACTATAAATCTGCTGCTGTGCCTGTCGATTGTTTTCGACTGCCAGCTTTATGATTTTAGCTTCTTCCTGATGTAACTGAATAATTTTCATTAATAAGCTTTGGTTTTCTTTTCTGTTTTTGGTTTTAGAAACAGACTTCTATTAGCATAGACGATTGTCGATTTGAAATGGTTGCATGAGGTATAAAAAAATTCAATTTAAAAAAAACAAATTCCAATAATAACAAATACATAACTGATTTACAACGAAATAAAATAATCCCTATTTATATAACTTTTTATATTTTAAGAATAGCATATGTTTAAATTATAAGTTTTTATTTATATTTTTGCATTTTATATTTTATACAATGATAAAAAAAATAAGCATTGCTATTATTTTTTCGTTTTGTTGTTGCAAACAAATTGAATCAAATACAACGAATGTAATTTCGAAAGAAAAAAGTAGCGTCGTTTACAAATCAATTACAAACATAAATTGGTTTGAAAACTTTAAAACAGATACAATTATTACTAATGAAATCTATTGGAAAAATATCATTCAAAAAGATTCTTTAAAGAAAGAATTTAAAACTGACTTTGCTAATTCACTTCCTTTAAGAAATAAAACCATAAAGTTTTTATGGCAAACAAAAGCACATGATATTCTAATAAATCAAGATTATTGCAAAACAATATCTGAGCCAGAGCGAGCAGCTTTATCCTACGTTGCCATGGAAGCTTTAAGTGATGGTAAATTAGATAAATCAAGGAAAGAATGTACTATACAAACCGCTTTAGATTTAGATTATCAATGCTCATTTAAATATAAATGTTATTTGGAATTATGGTTTCGTAATGACTACTCATCGTTAACTAAAATATATAAGTGCGATATACATTCAAATATGTCTTCTGTTCAAAATCGATTTGATGAAATTACTTTGACGGTAAAAGGAAATAAGATTTATATTGATTTTGAGCTAGAAGGTTTTAATAGAGATATTTGGCATAGCCGCAATACTGGAAATGCTGTATTTTTAGTAGAAGATGACAATATAAGGGTAGTTAAAGAGGTATTATCACAAACAAAATACATATACTATTATCCTAACAGTTCTGGAGAAGTACCACCGAAAGGTTATAAAAGTAATGGTCATGGAGAATATTGCCTGCCTAAAAAGAAAAAAAGTAATATTTATTTCTTCCTTTCAATTACATAATTCACCATCAAAGTCAGCGCCTCTTTATACTCAGAATCTTCGAAGTTTTGAAGTAACGAAAGTGCTTCCTGCTGGAATTCGACCATTTTATTTTCGGCGTAAGCCAAACCATTATTATCTTTTACAAAAGCAATAACTTCTTTGACACGCTTTTTGTCTTTGTTGTGGTTTTTGATGGAGTTTATCAGCCATTTTTTTTCCTGCGGTGTGCAGGTATTCAGAACATGAATTAGAGGCAACGTCATTTTTTGTTCCTTGATATCAATTCCGGTTGGTTTTCCGATTGCTTCTTCGCTATAATCAAATAAGTCGTCTTTGATTTGAAATGCCATTCCGATCAATTCACCGAACTTTCGCATGTTTTCTACCTGAATTTCATCTTCGATTACGGCTTTCGCGCCAAGCGCACAACAGGCAGCAATAAGCGTAGCAGTTTTTTTTCTGATGATTTCGTAATAAACGTCTTCTGTAATATCCAGTCTTCTGGCTTTTTCTATCTGAAGCAATTCTCCTTCACTCATTTCGCGTACAGCAACAGAAATAATTCGAAGCAAATCAAAATCGCCGTTATCAATAGAAAGCAACAAACCTTTTGAAAGTAAATAATCTCCAACCAGAACAGCAATTTTGTTTTTCCAAAGAGCATTTATAGAGAAAAATCCGCGACGGCGGTTACTGTCATCTACTACGTCATCGTGAACCAATGTTGCGGTATGAATTAACTCAATAACAGAAGCTCCCCGGTAAGTTCTTTCGTTAACGGTTCCTCCGGAAACCATTTTTGCGGTCAGAAAAACAAACATCGGACGCATTTGTTTTCCTTTTCGGTTTACGATATAATAAGTGATACGGTTTAACAAGGCGACCTTTGAAGTCATCGATTCGTGGAACTTTTTTTCGAAAAGTTCCATCTCGTTAAAGATAGGCTGTTTTATTTGAGAAGTAATATTCATTTCGATTTCAAATATACTATTTTAAATAAAAAAACGTTGTGTATTTAAGGTTAGTATATCAACATTTATGCACTAATCTTAAAAAACAAACCAAAAAACATATCCTCTAATATCTAATTTGAATTCACTATTAAAGTAAACCTTAAATTATGTATTATGAAAACAAAATTTTTATTAATTGGTACTTGTATCAGTTTATTGTTTTTAAGCAGTTGTAATTCTGATGAAAACGGAAATAACGGATCAAATACGGCAATATCAAATGACGAGATTATCACCAACTCTAAAATTGATGCTTCTATTGAAGATGTAACCACAATTGCTGAAGACCAGTTTGACGCACAGCAAAACAGTGCAAACAAACCTGGCGGAAATGTAAAAAACTTTCTACCAGATTGTGCTACCATTACTACCGTTTTAACAAACAGCACATGGACCCGAACCGTTGATTTTGGTGTTGAAGGATGTACGCTGCCTAATGGAAATTCGGTAAAAGGAAAAATGGTTATTTCATTTTCTAATGACTTTACCGCTTCAACACAGTCTATTAATTACACCTTTGAAGGTTTTTATCACAACGGAAAAAAACTTCAGGGAAGTAAAAGTATTGTACGAACCAAAAAAGCAACTGATTTACTTGCAGAAGTGCACCCTGTAACAACTGCAGCAATTGATATGACCATAACTTTTGATGACGGAAGCATTTACAGCAGAAAAGGTTCATTGGTTAAAGAAGTAATTGCAGGTTACGATACCTGGTATAATTGGGAAGATAATGTTTCTGTTGTTACCGGAAGCGGGTCAACAACTTTCCCGAATGGCGATACTTTCTCGGCAGAAATCACTACTCCGCTTGAATTTAATGCATCCTGCAAAAAACCATTTGCGGTAAAAGGAATTTTGTCCCTTACCAAAAACGATGCTACTGCCCTTGTTGATTTCGGAAACGGAGAGTGCAATACATTAGTAAAAGTTACCAAAGACGGTGTTACCGAAGAAATAGATTTAAAAAAATAGCCCTTTTTTGCCCCCAACAAAAAAAGCATTAACAATAAGATTTTGTCTTATTGTTAATGCTTTTTTTATTTTTAAAGGTATTTGGTTATCCTTCTTTATTCGCTAATTGTCCGCAGGCAGCATCAATATCTTTTCCGCGGCTGCGACGCACTTTTACTACTATCCCCACATTTTCCAAAGCTTTTATATAAGCCATAATAGATTCTTCTGATGCTTGTTGGAACTCGCCATCATCGATTGGGTTATATTCAATCAGATTGACTTTACAAGGCACATATTTACAGAATTTAACCAATGCATCAACAGAAGCTTTGTCATCATTGATTCCTTTCCATACTACATATTCAAATGAGATTTTGCTTTTTGTCTTTCTGTACCAGTATTCTAAGGCTTCGCGTAAATCTGCCAAAGGAAAGTTTTTACTGAAAGGCATGATTTTGGCGCGGATTTCATCTATAGCCGAATGCAGGGAAACTGCCAGCTTAAACTTCACATCATCATCGGCCATCTTTTTGATCATTTTTGGAATTCCGGATGTTGACACCATAATACGTTTCGGAGACATTCCTAAACCTTCGGGAGATGTAATCATATCGATTGCCTTAATGACATTGTTATAATTCATTAAAGGTTCTCCCATTCCCATAAAAACAATATTAGAAAGCGGGTGATTATAATACAAACGGCTTTCTTTATCAATAGCCAGAACCTGATCGTAAATTTCGCCCGGTTCCAGATTTCGCATTCTCTTTAATCTGGCTGTCGCACAGAAATTACAATCCAGACTACAACCCACCTGGCTCGAAACACAAGCTGTTGTTCTGGTTTCTGTCGGAATAAGAACCGATTCTACAACCAAACCATCATGCAGACGAACGGCATTTTTTACGGTTCCGTCACTGCTTTTCTGCATCGTATCAACCTTAATATGATTGATAACAAAATTATCTTCCAGCATAGCCCTTGTAGGTTTTGCCACATTGGTCATATCATCAAAACTGTGGGCTCCTTTGCTCCATAACCATTCATAGACTTGGTTGCCACGAAAAGCTTTGTCGTTATTTGCGACAAAAAAATCTCGTAATTGATCTTTAGATAAGGCTCGTATGTCTTTTTTCTCGATTTGCATGCCGCAAAGTTAATCACTTTTGTCATTTTTTCTTGATTTTTAGATCTATTCCTTAACCGAAAAGAGAAAAACAGAAAGAAAATCGCCAATGTTTCAAATATATTCTTTCATTTTAAAGGATTATTGAGGTTTGTTTCCTGAATCTAAAAAACCACAATTAAAATCGTAATTTCTTTTCCCGGCTTATTTCAAACAACTCACAAATAACTACTTACTTAGAAATTATTTTTTTCTACAGTTTGCATACAACAGTTGTACTTCCTTCCTTAATCTTTACAATAATGATTTAATAAAACATTGGTCATGATTTTTATCATTCCGTTTTCTGTACCTGCACAATAATTTTGATTAAAGAAATAAGGGCAGCTTTTCATTATTACCACTAATGGAATTTTAGGCTTTCCTTAATTAATGATTAATCTAAATTTTTCCAAATGAAAACAATTCAATCTATTTTACTGACTGTAATTTTCACAGCAGTAACACTACAATTAAATGCTCAAAAAAACTATACTTTAGATACAAACTCAACTTTTGAAGTTGCCGGAACTTCTACTGTACACGATTGGGTAATGAAATCGACAGAAGGAAGCGGCATTGCTAATCTAACAGTTAAAGATTCTAAAATAGGCAGCATAAACAGTTTAAGCATTTCATTATTGGCAGAAAGCTTGAAAAGTTACAAAACAAGCATGGACAATGTCGCATATGAGGCCTTAGACACCCAAACATATAAATATATTGAGTACGTTTTAAAGTCTGCAGAAAGAATAAATGATACGACCTGGAACCTAAATGGTGTCTATACCATTGCAGGTGTGAGTAAAGAGTATCAGACTCAGGTAAAAACAACCGTTACTAAAGGAACTGTTACACTACAAGGTTCCAACCAAATCACTTTTGGCGATTTTGAAATGACACCTCCAAAAGCCGCTCTTGGAGTAGTTAAAGCAGGAAAAGATTTAACTCTAATTTTCAATCTGGTCCTGAGTGATGCGGATTCAAATTCTAAAATTCAAAAATCGCTATCTAATTTGTAATCTACCCTCTTCTTTTTGAGAAATGATCTTCAGTATTAAAAGTTATAAATATAAAAATTTATCAAAAATCAATATCCGTTTTTGCATAAGTGATCGATTTTGTGAAAATGAAAACGTTGTAGTTATTATATAATTATTTAATAAAATTTTAACAATGATTTTTGTCATGTGTTAAGCAAGTTTATAGATAGACCTTTGGTACAAATCAAAAAAACATTAGTACTAAAAAAATAGAATCAGGCCTAGTTATCAACTTAAATTTTAAATCAAAAACATTATATAAAATGAAAATCAACAGAATAAAATCAATCGTCTTTACAATTGCAGTTTTCGGAATCACAACATTTGCTACAGCACAAAAATCATACAACCTGGACAGCAAATCAACTTTCTCAGTTGCGGGTACATCAACACTTCATGACTGGGAAATGAAGTCAGCTTCCGGAACCGGTACAGCATCACTTAACATTGCCAATGGAAAACTTACAGATATTGAAGCTTTATCGGTTACGCTCCTGGCAGAAAGTATAAAAAGCGAGAAAAAAAGCATGGACAGAGTCGCGTATGAAACTTTAAAAACAGATAAAAACAAAAACATAAAATATGTTCTGAAATCTGCCGAAAAAGTAAACGAAACGACCTGGGAGTTAACAGGAACTTATACCATTGCAGGTGTCAGCAAAGTTTACAAAACAACGGTAAAAACAGCTGTAACAAAAGATGGGGTAAACTTTCAGGGAACTAACAAAATCACTTTTACAGACTTCGGAATGAAATCTCCAACTGCAATGCTTGGTACCATAAAAACAGGAAAAGACCTAACCATAAAATTTAATTTAAACTTTAATTTATAACCGTCATGAAGAACATTTATATCCTATTTATTACATTAATAAGTACGTTCGCTGTTCAGGCACAAGTTAGCTTTGGACATATTCAAAATCAAATCCCAAGAAGTCAAAAAGGAATCAACCAATTTGATGTTAAAAAAGATACTGTTGCTTTCAAAGGAGTAAGTGTAGATATGGGTGCCGCATTTGCACTGCAGTTTCAGGCTTTAAATTCGTTTAATGATCAGGAAAAACTGGCTAGCGCTCCCGGTTACAGACTGAATAATTTAACTAACAATTTTAATCTTCCAAATGCCAACTTCACCATTGGTGCCCAGCTATACGATGGTGTGCGCGTAAACTTAGATGTGTATTTAGCATCCAGACACCACAATGAAACCTGGGTAAAAGGAGGTTATTTGCAAATTGACAAACTGGACTTCATTAAGAAAGATTTCCTTGCCGATTTCATGCAGTATACAACGATCAAAATTGGTCAAATGGAGAACAACTATGGTGATGCACACTTTAGAAGATCCGACAATGGAAATGCTTTTATGAATCCATTCGTAGGAAACAACATCATGGATGCATTTATAACAGAAATGGGAGCTGAAGTTTATTACAACAGATCCGGCTTTGTTAGTATGATTGGAGTTACGAATTCTAAACTAAATCAAAACGTTCAGGAAATTGTACCGGCTGCACCTACTGCAACAAAACCAGATAACAATACAACAATAAGCCCTTCAATCCTTGCTAAATTAGGTTTCGACAAACAAATCAATGAAGATTTGAGAATTAGATTAACAGGTTCTTATTATCATACCGCAAATTCTAGTGGGAATTTATATTCTTCTGACAGAGCAGGAAGCCGTTTTTATGGTGTAATGAGCCACTCGGAATACAATATTATAAATCCTGCAACCGGAGCGATGGTAAATACTGTTGCCAATAATTTTGATCCGACAGCCAACAAAGATACAGGAAGATTTAATCCCGGATACGGAAACTGGGCAACATCTTATATGTTAAACCCTTTTATCAAATATAAAGGCCTTGAGTTCTTCGGAACATTAGAATTTACTTCCGGAGGTGATTACAAAGGAACTGACGACACAAGAAAAGTAAATCAATATGTGGGAGATCTTGTATATCGATTTGGAGAAAATGAAAGATTTTATATTGGTGGTAAATACAATTTAGTAGACGGAAAACTAGCAAATGCAAACACTCAAAACATCCAAATTAACCGATTTGAGGCTGCTGCCGGATGGTTTATGACTAAAAATGTTCTTGCAAAATTAGAATACGTAGACCAGAATTATAAAAATTTCAGCCAATTTAATGGCACAACACCGAACGATCTTTTTGGCGGAAGCTTTAAAGGACTAATGTTCGAAGCAGTAATTTCATTCTGACACAAATGTTAAACAGGTTTCAAATATTGTTTATGGGTTTAGTACTATTCTTTTTATCAGGAAGTGCTAAACCCACTTTTTTTCCGGAAGATACCGCTGTGGTGATAAATAAAATCAAAATAGAAATCACAGGACTTTCTACAGTTGGCAAGTACAACTGCTCTAATACCTTTAACATAAAGGATACGGTTTATGTAAATTCAATTAAAAAAAACACTTTCAATACTGATATTAAAATGTCCGATTTTGATTGTGGCAATAAAATAATGACAAAGGATTTACAAGGAACCGTGAAAGTGAAAAAATTTCCAAATAGTACCGTAAGTATTACCGATATTAAAAAAGAAGGTAGAAATTACAAATGCAGACTAAACTTTTACATTACTGATAAAACACTGAGGTACAAAGATTTTATCTTATACAATTCTGATGATAAAATTCAGGGAACACTGAATTTAAAATTCTCTGATATCGAATTGAAAGCTCCGGTAAAAATGGCCGGATTAATAAAAGTCAAAGATGATATTGTCATAAATTTCAGTTTATATAAAAATTAAAAAAAAATATCTTTCTTGCTTCAAAATTGATTTTTTTGGCACGAGAATTGTCTTGCTCTCAACAGAAAATTAATCTTACAAAGAGCTCAACCATTTTAAAATTTGTATTTTTATTTTCAGCTTTATAACCTTTATATTTTATCAACTTTAAAAAATTTAATTAATCATGAAAAAACAAATTTTAAGTTTAGCTGTTGTAGCCATGTTAGCTTTTTCACTACAATCTTGTGGAGACAAAAAAGAAACCAAATCAGAAGAAGACCTAACACTGGGAAACAGAGTTGATTCTCTGACAACAGACATTGAAGAAGTAAAAGACAGTGCTGTGATTAAGGCCGAAGATGCAGCTGCTAAAGCTAAAGCAGCTTCTCAAAATGCGCTGGAAGAAGCAAAAGACAAGACCAAAAAAACAGCAGAAGATGTTGAAAATGCAGCAAAAAAGACGGCAAATGACGTAAAAGATGCTACAAAAAAAGGAGCTGAAAAAGTAGAAAATGCTGCAAAAGCAGCCAAAGACGGAACTGTGAAAACAGCTAAAGATGTTAATGAAGCTTTAAAAAAATAATTCCCATTAAACTCAGACTTAAAACCATTCGTACAACGGATGGTTTTTTTTATATCAAAAAGTTCACCGATATTTTTTTGTATTTTTGCACTTTAAATTTAGAACATCATCACATGCATTTTATATCACAGGAATTAGAAGATTACATTGAGCAGCATTCTGAAAACGAACCGGAATTACTGGCAAAATTAAACAAAGAAACCTACCAGAAAATCCTTTTGCCAAGAATGTTAAGCGGGCATTTTCAAGGCCGTGTTCTGGGTATGTTATCTAAATTGATTCGTCCTGTAAATATTCTCGAAATTGGCACTTACACCGGTTATGCCGCATTATGCCTATGCGAAGGAATGCAGGAAAACGGACAACTGCACACAATTGATATCAAAGAAGAATTAGTCGATTTTCAAAGAAAATATTTTGATGCATCTTCATGGGGGAAACAAATTTTTCAGCACTTGGGCGAAGCCGTAGATATCATTCCAAATATTGATCTGAAATTTGACCTTGTCTTTATTGATGCCGATAAGGAAAATTACCTGAACTATTGGGAAATGATTGTCCCAAAAATGAACAAAGGCGGAATTATTTTATCTGATAATGTTTTGTGGAGTGGAAAAATTCTGGAACCTGTTCATCCAAATGATGTGAGCACAAAAGTCCTTTTAGAATATAATCAGCTTTTAAAAGAAGATCCACGTGTTGAAACCGTTTTACTGCCTATTCGTGATGGATTGACAGTTAGCAGAGTACTTTAAAAAAGGTTCTAAGATGCTGAGGTGCTAAGGTTCTGAGTTTTTTTTAGTAAATATTATAAATGAATTGTCTCATGCTTTAGTAAAAGTAAGAATCTAATATATTAAAAAAGGCTTTCTCCAAAACACTAAATGTTTGGCGAAAGCCTTTTTTAATTATTGCCATAAAATCTTAGAATCTTAGCACCTCAGAACCTTAGTAACTTTGAAAAAACTACCCTGGAAAATATTGTGGTTTCAATTTTCGGTAAACCAGATAAAGAAGAAATCCGAAAAGTGCCCCAAAGAAATAACCTGTCAGAATATCTCCCGGATAATGCAATCCCAGATAAATACGGCTGTAAGCAAAAATTAACGGCCATAAAAACAAGAATCCCAAATACCTGAAATGACGTTTTAAAATCAAATATAAAAACGAGGCTACAGCCATAGTATTAGCAGCATGTCCGGAGAAAAAGCTAAATGACTGCCTAACCTGAACGATTCTTATAATCGATTTAAGATCAGGATTATTACACGGACGGAGACGTTCAAAAGTATGTTTGAATAAATTAGTTGTCTGATCTGTAAAAGCAATTAAAACTGCTATAAAAAGCAACAAATACAAGGTTTGTTTCCCTCCTATTTTTTTATAAATAAGAAAAAACAATAATAAGAAAAAAGGCGTCCAGTACAACTGGTTTGTAATGATCAGCCAAAATTTATCATATGTTTCAGAGCCTAAACCATTAAGATATACCAATAAACTGACATCTAATTCTTTTATTTTTTCAAGCATTATCTTTGGCGTTTAACAGGTCCTGAGATTGTTTCTATATCTTCTTTTACTTTGTCGATTTCTGTCACAGTATCACCCAATAAATTAGTGGTTACACTGCTGGTATCGCCTAATAAATTAGTTTTGGCTTCAGTAATCTGAGCATTAATGTTACCGGTGATATCCGTTAAAGATTTGGCATCAAGTCCATTTGCTTCTGCCCCTTTTTGAATTTCACTTTTAATATCATTGGTTGCATTTTTTAACTGCGCCATTGCTTTTCCCATTGTACGGGCTATTTCAGGAACTTTATCTGAACCAAAAAGCATTAAAACTATAAATAGTATGAAAACTAATTCTCCTCCTCCTATACCAAACATAACTTTTATTTTTGTGTGTCACAAAGATATTAAATTTTACAGCTGTTGAACTTTAAAATTTCCTTAAAAAAAAGACTCTTTTCAGAGTCTTTCATTTTTATTATTAATCAAATTTTGATTTTTCTTCTGCTTTTGGCCATGAGTTATTAGTCACATCAATATCAGCAGTCATTAATTTCGGATCTATCTGAATACTTTTGATTGCTTTTTCAGTTGCATAAACTTTCTTGGCTGTATCATTATTTTTTCTCCAGATTTGTGCCGGGTACTGGAAATTTTGTTTTGAACCATCCTCGTAAGTGATCTCAACCAAAATTGGCATGATCATTCCGCCTGGTTTATTAAATTCCACTTCGTAGAAATATTTTGGTGATTTTAGACCTGCTTTTTCTTCTGCTGTAAAAGTCTGGTCAACATAATCAGACAATAGTTTTACCTCATCTACTTTTAAGGCTTTTTTCTTAGAAGCATTTACCTCAGCATTATCTCCTGCTACCAGGTAAACAAAAGGTCCTTTTTCGAATCCAAAACGTCCTTTTCTAACTTTTACATCCTTGATGTCTGCCGTTGGGGTATCAGAAACGTAATATTGTTTTACATCTTTGATTCCGATATCTACAAAATCAGTTGAATAAAACCATCCTCTGAAAAACCAGTCCAAATCTACTGCAGAAGCATCTTCCATAGTTCTGAAGAAATCCTCGGGAGTAGGATGTTTAAACTTCCATCTGTTTGCGTATGTTTTAAAAGCATAATCAAACAATTCTCTTCCCATTACTACCTCTCTTAAAATATTAAGTCCGGTAGCCGGTTTTCCGTAAGCGTTATTTCCAAATTGGTGGATAGTCTCAGAATTAGACATAATAGGTTCTAAAAACTTCTGATCACCACTCATGTAAGGAACAATATTTTTTGCCGGTCCGCGTCTTGACGGGAAAGTAGGATCTAATTCCTGCTCTGCCATATACTCCATAAAAGAGTTAAGGCCTTCATCCATCCACGTCCACTGACGCTCGTCTGAATTTACAATCATTGGGAAAAAGTTGTGCCCCACTTCATGGATTACAACACCGATCATTCCGTTTTTAATTTCTTTGCTGGTCACTCCGTTTTCGTCAGGACGACCATAATTCCAGCAAATCATTGGATATTCCATACCCTGATCTTCTGCAGAAACAGAAACAGCTTTTGGATAAGGATAATCAAATGTATGTGAAGAATAGCTTTTTAAGGTATGCGCAACAGTCATGGTTGAAGTTTCTCCCCAAAGCGGATTAGCTTCTTTAGGATAAACTGATTCTGCCATAACAATTTTATTATTCAGCTTTACAGCCATTGCATCATAGATGAATTTTCGGGAAGAAGCAATACCGAAATCACGAACATTTTTAGCACTGAATTTCCATGTTTTTTTCTTTTCAGAAAAACCTTTTTCAGTAGCTTCAGCCTCAGCCTGAGTTACAATTACAACCGGTTTGTCAAAAGATTTCTGCGCCTGTTCATAACGTTTTACCTGTTCTGCCGTAAAAACTTCACTTCTGTTCATCAATTCTCCTGTTGCATCAATAACATGATCAGCAGGAACCGTAATGTTTACATCAAAATTTCCGAAAGGAAGAGCAAACTCACCGCTTCCCCAGAATTGCATATTTTGCCAGCCTTCTACGTCATTATAAACAGCCATTCTTGGATAAAACTGGGCAATTACATATATTTTATTTCCGTCTTTTGAAAACAATTCATAACCGGAACGTCCACCTTCTTTTTGATAATTATTGATGTTGTACCACCATTTTATCGCTAATGAAATTTTCTCTCCCGGTTTCAATGGTGTCGCCAGGTTTATACGCATCATGGTTTCGTTGATTGTATACGACAACGGATTTCCTTTTGCATCTTTAACCTGCTCAATATTAAAACCTCGCTCTAAATCTTTCTTTAAATATTTACTTGAAAAACCATCAAGCGGCAACACCTGATTGATTTTTTCACTCTCTGCCAAAGGTGTCTGAGTATTTGCTTTTGCCTGATTCTGATCCAGCTGAATCCATAAATACTCTAAGCTGTCAGGAGAATTATTTGAATAAGTAATAACTTCAGAACCTGTCAGTTTTGAATTTTTATCATCCAATTCAATATCAATTTTATAATCTGCCTGTTGTTGGTAGTAAGCCGGTCCCGGTGCTCCCGAAGCTGTACGAAACATATTTGGCGTAGCCAGTAAATCGTACATTTGGCTAAATTTGTTCGTATCGTATTTTCCTTGTTGTTTTGGCGCAACAGGTGCTTTTTCCTGAGCTATTAACATCGCTGGAAAAATTAATAATAGCGAAAGTTTTTTCATAAATGCTTTGGTTTTTTTTGAGGATGTGAAAATAACAATTAATATAATAATTCTCTATACCAATTAATACTTTAACACTTCTTTCCTTGAAGATTCTGTAAAAAGAACACTCTTTTTAGTGCCGAATGCTGAAATATGTGTAATGTTTTGCTGCTCAGCATTCCAGTCAACCAAAACAGAGTTAGAAATCTCGATAGTTTTAAACTTATCAATATCTTTTATTCGTGAGTAACAAACCAAAACATCACCTGCTTCTACTTCTTTAGATAAAAAAGTAATTGGTTTTAACTGGCCGTTTATTTTTATGGAGAAATTATCAGCTAAATATTTTTTTAACAGATCAACGTCGGCCTGGGTTTCTTTTTCTGTACCGACAAATGTTTTTTTATGGTACTTTTTTTCCAGTCCGTTATTTAAATCATCGATAAAAATACGGGAAGTAATCTGAACCATTTTTTTTTCAGCTGCATAATTGACCTGAAAAATTCCCATGTAAAATTTATGAAAGGTAAAAGCTGAAAGAGATATAAACAATATCCCTATCAGCCCATAAATTAATTTATTTTTCATTTTTGACTTACAGCAATTTTTTTGAATTCTTTATTCTTATTGACCATAAAATCCATTAATAGAAATTTATCATCCGGTTTTAAATATTTTTTAGATTCTGCGTCATTAGAGCAGTACATCAAAAACAATTCTACTTCATCCGGTTTCAGATCTAATGTCTTACCGTAAAAATCCGGTGTAAAATTATCCTTAGCATATTCTACAAATGCAATATCCGAAACCACATCTTCCTGTACGTCTTCTTTTTTGCTGAGAAGTTTTTTTACGTCTTTAAAAATCCTCACAAAATCAGTTCCGTATTTTATGGTCTGATCAGAATACATCGCAATATTTTTTGCGGTAGATTGTTTGTCATCTTCAAATTGAAGATCAGTATAATGTTGTGAATTCTGGTCCAGGGATTTTACTTTTAACTCTTTATGAACTACCACTTCTTTCAGTTCATTATTAACCAGATCAAGTTTTACCTTAAAAAGGATTTCAGCACAGTCTTTTTCAGTCAAAACAATCTTTTTTGACTGGAATGCCAAACCAGAAAACAGTAAAGTATCTTTCGGACGGGCCATAATATCAAACAATCCGCCGGCACCGATAAAAGTTCTGACATTTGCGTTCACATTCATAATGTAACCACTTTCGATTGCAAGAAAATCATTTACAACCTGACCATGTAACGGTTTTCTTGAGTTGTTTTGTCCTAGTACGATTTGACAAAATAAGCAGACAAAGAGTATTCCTAAATTATTTTTCATTTTCGAGAATTATTAGATATTTTCGGGCTAAATCAGTTATTAAAAACATACTCATTGTTTTGTTCTTGGTATTCAAAGATACAGCAAATTCGGCATCTTCTATGCAATATAATTGAAAACCTTTGATATCTTCCGCTGAAATTTTCAATCTTTCCGTATAATAATTCTCATCAAACAGATATTCCATTTTCCTAAAAAGAGTTTCTTTTTCCTCTACTTTCATCTCTTTTTTCAGCATTGCCGTCCTTCCTGAAATCTTATTTAATAGTTTATCCACAGAAGTAGAAGTTGCTGTGTAAAGTTTTCGTTCTGCAGGAGTATATTTTTTTTGTCCGTACGGAATAATCCCCAGGTTTTCGGCTGTAATATTTGAGTTTTCATTTACAACCACCTCTTTTAGTTCAATTTCTTTTGCTGTCATTTTTACAACCAGATTTTTACTTAAATCTTCTGTTGTAATTCTACGCTTGACAGGCTCCAGGTTTACTGATGAGAAGACCAGCACATCTCCCTCTTTTACCACAATCGAAAACATTCCGTTTGCATCTGAAACTGTGGTAATTTGTGTCGTATTGTTAATAATATTTACCCCTTCAATTCCTGTGGATTGTTCCAAAACCTGACCCAGAATTTCTTTCAAAAGAGGTGTCTGGCAAAAAGCAATTTCAGCAGTTAAAAAAAGCAGGAAGAGTAAAATTTTATTTGTTTTCAATCGCAAGAATGTCTTTATATTTAACAGCAAGTTCTCCTAATAAAAACTCTGTTGATGTTTTGTTTTTTGAATTTAAAATCTTTGTGAAAGACTCATTTTCAACTGCATAATATTCAAATCCTTTTACATATTCTGCCGGGATTTTTAACCTTTCTACAAAATGTTCAATACTAAACATGTTTTCAAGAAGTTTCATGAAAAATTCTTTTTTCTCTACTGCAACTTCTTTTTTCAGCATAGCAGTACGCCCGGATAAAAAATTAAACAACGGATCTGCAGATATTGATCCTCCCGCCAATGAACCGGCATTTGCTGTTGGATTTAGTGCGGTAGCAGTATGCAGTTTTCGTTCTGCTTCTGTGTATGTTTTTTGTCCTGCCGGAATAATTCCTAAAGAAACAGCATTTATATTATTGTAATTCTTAATGATAACTTCTTGCAACTGGTGCATTACCAGACTTAATTTTACAGTAAAATTGAGGTCAGAAAAATTTCCAGCGGTAAGCAAAATTCTGGTTTCTTTAAATTGTATCGAAGAAAAAACAAGCGTATCTCCTTCTTTTGCCAAAATTGAAAAAGTTCCGTCTGCATTTGTGGTTGTCATTACTTCGGTTTGAGCGTTTACAACATAAACACCTTCCAGATCATTTGTATTAGAAACTATCTTACCATTAATATTGAGACGATCAGAATTTTGCGCCATCAAAGACTGACCCAAAATTATAATCAAAACACACCAAAACTTATCAGTCAAAATATAAAAATTAGAATTACTCTTAAAAGTGTAAAAATATCTTAATGTCTTCCAAATTTAGTATTAACAGCTTGGTAAAAATATGTTAATTAAAATTTTAATCTTAAAAATCAAAAAGGAGTTTTTAATATCTTTAACCTAATCAATTTGAGTTAAGACCTTATGAAAAGCATAATCATTGCCAGCACCTCTACACTACACGGAGGCAGCTATTTAGAGTACATTTTACCTGCACTAAAACAACATTTCCAAAACTGCAACAGCATTTTATTTATTCCGTATGCGCGCCCGGGCGGAATTACGCACGATGATTATACAGCCAAAGTTGCAGAGGCATTCGCTACAATTAACATCAGTGTAAAAGGAATCCACGAATTTGAAAATGCCGGACACGCTATAAAAAACGCTGAAGGTATTTTTACCGGTGGCGGAAATACTTTTTTGCTGGTAACACAATTATACCAACAAAATGCAATGCAGATTTTGTCTGAAACCGTAAAAAATGGAACTCCATATTTAGGAACCAGCGCCGGAAGTAACATCTGCGGTTTATCGATGCAGACTACTAATGACATGCCAATCGTTTACCCTCCAAGTTTCCAGACTTTAGGACTAATTCCTTTCAATCTAAACCCACATTATTTAGATCCGGAGGTAAATTCACAGCATATGGGAGAAACCCGTGAAACGAGAATCAAAGAATTTCATGCTTTTAATGCTATTCCGGTTTTAGGTTTAAGAGAAGGAAGCTGGCTGGAAGTAAAAGGAGAAAAAATAATTCTGAAAGGTTCTTTGCAAGCAAGACTTTTTAAACAAAATCAAAATCCCGAAGAACTGGAACCGGAAAGTGATTTGAGCCATCTGAAATAATTTTTGAAACCATACAAGTTATTTAAGCCAGCTAATTTTTTTGTTAGTTTTTTTGAATGAACTTATATGACTTTTATGGTTTCAAAAAAATAATAAAAACAAAAAAGCCTCAAACAATGTTTGAGGCTTTTGAAGAGCGAAAGACGAGGCTCGAACTCGCGACAACCAGCTTGGAAGGCTGGAGCTCTACCAACTGAGCTACTTTCGCATTAACAGGGTGCAAATATAAACAATTAATTGTTTTTAAAAAATAAAAATCAAAAATTATTTAACTTTGACAAAAACCAAACAATTAAATTATGGTTTTTAGAGCGAAAGACGAGGCTCGAACTCGCGACAACCAGCTTGGAAGGCTGGAGCTCTACCAACTGAGCTACTTTCGCATTACTGGTGCAAATATAAAAAATAAGTTAAGTTCAAAACAAGCTTTTTCTCAAAAAAAAATTAATTAAAACAATATTTTTATATAACATATTTAAAACTAAAAAGTTATATATTTATTTTTTTTCACATATTATGAATATCATTAAACAAATACCCTCAAAACAAACTTATATTGTCCGCCAGCCCGTACTTAGAAAAGGAAAACCTATCGAAAGCTGCATTTTTGAAGGTGATGATCTAAAAGACACTTACCATTTTGGATTGTATGAGGCGGACGAATTAATAGGAATTATTTCGTTATTTACAAAAATCAATTCTATATTTGCCGAAAAAAGTAAGGCAACAATTCGCGGAATGACAATTTTAGAGTGACATACGAAGAAA
>NZ_QETH01000029.1 GCF_003105115.1 Flavobacterium sp. HTF
ACTGATTAATATGTGTAGGAAAAAAAGATTTTAAACGGTTTATTTCTTTTATGGAATGAACAGGCTTTGCGTTATGTTTTTTATCCAGATTCGGAATTAAAATTTGATTCCAAAAAAGTTCAAAATTATTTTCTTCCTTTATAATCAACTGATTTGAAACTGCTTTTTTAAAATTTCTTTTTCTAATTTTTGAAATAGCATTTTCCTGTGACAAATCAATTACGGAAAGAGAATCCCTTCGGATCAATTTTGCTTCTGCTAAAAACAAGCTATATAAAATTTCCTCTGCAGGCTTTCGGTTATAAATTGACGGAAGTATTTTAATCATCAATTTCGAGATTTTATTTTCATTCAGAAAAATCAAAACTGACTGAAAAATTTCAATTACAGAACTTAATCTGGTCTGGTCATTATAAACCAGACTTCCATAAGTAAGTCCCTGATGCGAATACACTGAATTTTCCAGTTTATTGGCAGGCAAAACTGCTGCTAACTTTTTATTTTCAAAAACAAGGAGAGAAAAATCATCAAAACGATCTTTGTGGTATTCCATAAAATCACGATGAAACAAAAACGTCGCATTTTTGGCCTGACCAATAAAGTCGTTCCAAATTGCATAATCGTCCGGATCATATTTTTTTATGGTATATTTTGTCATAGATTTTAATATTTTCCAGATTTCTTAAAATCTTATTTGTGATCAAATGCTTTTAAATACCATTTATATTTTACAGCCAATAATCGTATCGCAATGATAATCAAAGAAGTTACCAAATATAAAATATCATCTTCAAGATTTAATTTCCTAAGAAGGAAAAAAATGATTCCGCCAAAAATACAAATCGTTGCATAAATTTCCCTTCTGAAAATAGTTGGAATTTCTGTACACAAAATATCACGAATCACACCGCCAAAACAGGCTGTCATGGTTCCCAGAGCAATACATATTACAGGATGCAATCCGATAGAAAGTCCCTTTTCAAGACCGATTAAAGTAAAAACACCCAAGCCAATAGTATCAAATAAAAATAAGGACGTCCTTAATTTGTCAAATCTTTTACGGAATAAAATGGCCAGTACAAATCCTAAAATTATCACATACACGTATTGCAGATCCATCATCCATCCGACAGGCGTTCTTCCAATTAAAACATCACGGAGTGTCCCGCCGCCAACCGCAGTAACAAATGCAATAATAAAAACCCCAAACGGATCGAGTTTTTTGTGCATCGCTGTTAAAGCACCGGACATTGCAAAGGCCATCGTGCCAATTATATCTAATAAGTGAAACATTTCTTTTTATTACGAAGTTGCGAATGCTTATAAAACATTTCGGGTTACATATTCTGTGTATAAAAATTGTAATCTTTTAAAATGGTGCGAAGAAAATCACGTTGGTTTCCTGATTGGTTTTTGATTCCGGTAACGCTTTCAACCTTGGCGACTAATTTTGTTATTGTTTCGTAATCATTTTTAAGTTCTGCCTTTTGAAAGGTTTCCTTAACAATACGCATATCATTATCAGACAACTTAATAACCAAAGGATATGTGGGAATATAAGCAGTTCCGATTTCCTCAAGAATCGTGTGACTTATGTTGATTTTGTTCTTTAAAGTAATTACAGACGTACCTGCAACCATATCACCTAAACGCTGTCCTTTTTTACTTGATGCAACTGTTATTAAAGCAATTGCGCCGCTAAAAATAGAAATATCAACCAGCCTGAAAAACCAGCGCATAAGATAATCACCGAAACCTGCCTGATAGCCGTCAATTTTTACAACTTTAATTTTAACTAGTTTTTTTCCAATCGTCTGTCCTTCAAAAATGCTTTCCAGAGTGATCGAATAAATTACTACCGGTAAATAAAATAAGAAAATAATAGACATTCTCGACCAGTTGTCTAATTTATCCAGCAGCAAACCAAGCTTGAGCCAGTAAAAAAATACCATGGTAATTACTATAACATAGGCTATTTTTATAGCAAGATCTATAAAATAAGATCCTATTCGCTCGCCCGCAGAGGCAGCTATAAAATTTATTTTGACATTTTGTGTCGTATTTATTGATAATTCTGACATATTTTATATTTTAGCCTTCAATGAGAGAGATCGCCTTCATAAAACAAAATAAAGAAAAATGGCTGGAATTTGAGCTAGCAATTTTCGGTAAAGCTAAAAAAAATCCTGATGAGTTAGCTAATTTGTACATTCAAATGATGAATGACCTGTCGTATGCCCAGACGTATTATCCAAAAAGTAAGACGGTAATTTACTTAAACCATCTGGCATCGCAGATTTATCAGAAGATTTACAAAACCAAACGGGCTGAAAGAAACAGGTTTATGGAATTTTTTAAAACCGAAGTTCCGTTGCTGGTTTACGAATACAGACGATACTTAATGTATTCGTTTGTTCTGTTTTTTATAACCGTAGGCATTGGTGTGGTTTCTGCTATTTATGATCAGAATTTTGTCCGTTTAATTCTGGGCGATGGCTACGTTAATATGACTTTGGACAATATTAAAAAAGGAGATCCAATGGCTGTTTACGGGACCGGAAGCAATTGGGGAAGTTTTATCGGTATTACAATGAATAACCTTTATGTAGGCGCGAGATGTTATATTTATGGCATTTTTGGCGGACTTGGAACTTTTTATATTTCGATGCAAAACTGTATTATGTTAGGCTCTTTTCAATACTTTTTTTATGAACAGGGAGTTTTCTGGAAAAGCGTGCGCGGAATCTGGATTCATGGTTCGATGGAAATTTTTGCGATTGTAATCGAAACCGCTGCCGGATTTATCCTGGGCGCTTCTATTCTTTTTCCTAAGACTTTTTCGAGAATAAATTCTTTTAAAATTGGTTTTAAAAACAGCTTCAAAATTTTCCTGAGCACATTTCCATTCACGATCAGTGCCGGATTTCTTGAAGGTTTTATCACAAGATATTCGATCGATATGCCTAACTGGTTAAGCAGTTTTATTATTTTGTTTACTTTAGGTATAATTTCATTTTATTATCTGGTTTACCCTTTTATCGTTCACAAAAAAACACAACAACTATCAGCCAATTTGACTTAACCAGAAACCAGTAATGAATAAAATTTTCTTTGTTTTATCCTTTCTTTTTTTCTTTAGCATATCAAATGCCCAGGATGATCTGGAGACCGATACAGCTTATGCAGAAACACCTTCGGTAAAATATACCGAAAAAGATATCCAAATCGATTCGGGTGCAGTTGAGGCTAAAAATTTCCCTAAAAATTTTAAGAAAAAATATACCGACAGTGATTTTGTATACGAATACAAAGCCCCTGAAAAAAATTGGTGGGATCATTTTAAAGAATGGCTTGCCAGCATTTTAAGAAACCTCTTTACTTTTAAAAATCCGGCTGCAGCGCTCAATGTGGTAGCTATCCTTTTAAAAGTAATAGCAGTCGTGATTATTGTTTTTGTAATTTATCTGATTGTAAAAGCGCTCATCGGAAAAGAAGGAAAATGGATTTTTGGTAAAGATGCCAACAAAAAAACAATTCATTATTCTGAATTAGAGAAAAATATCCACCTTTTGGATTTTAAAAAATTAATTCAGGAGAGCCTCGAAAAAGGCGAAAGAAGAATTGCTATTCGTTACTACTATCTATGGCTGTTGAAAGTTATGGCGCAGAATCACTACATTGAATGGGATATCGAAAAGACCAATTCAGATTATTTGTACGAGATTCAAAGCCCTGTTTATAAAGAAGATTTCACCTATTTGTCTTATTTATACAACTATATATGGTATGGTGAATTTGAAATTGACGAAACTATTTTCAAAAAAGCCGAAACCCGCTTTAAAAAATCAATAAAAACCTTTGGCAATGAATAAATCGATCAAAATTTACATCGCTATTCTGGTTTTTGTTTTTGCAATGATTTTAATAGCAAGCTCAGGACAGCGCAAGCCTATTGACTGGCGTCCAACCTATTCTGTTAATGATAAAATCCCGTACGGATTATATATTTTTGATAAGGAAATCAACAACATTTTAAAAAACCAGAAAATCGAAAGGGTTTCTGCTGTAACGCCATATGAATTTTTAGATTCAAAATACGTTCCTGATACAGTTGTCGGGAAATATAAAATAAAAGGAACCTTTTTTAGCATTGCTGAAAACAACGAAATTGACGATCAGTCTATTAAAGAACTTTTCTATTTTGTTTCTCACGGAAACAGCGTTTTTCTAAGTATGAAAAACTTTCCTCAGACTTTAATGGACAGTTTAAAAATTGAGCTAAATACCGATTTTCAGGCTGTTGAAAATTCAACTGTCTGGCTGGCAAATAAAAAATTAGACAACAAAAAATATCGTTTTAAAGATGATAGTGGTGTCGAAAATTATTTTGCAAAAATTGATACCGCAAGCACTACCGTTCTTGGCTATCAGGGCAATGAAAAGCAGAAACACGTTAATTTTATAAAAGTTCCGTATGCAAATGGGTATTTCTATTTGCACATGCAGCCTGTTGCTTTTACAAATTATAATTTATTAAAAGCAGATCATTATCAATATGCCGAAAAAGTACTTTCGTATGTTCCAAAAGGAGACATCTACTGGTACACAAAAGGCCAGAACAACGAATCAATTTCTGATTCGCCTTTACGTTATATATTAAGTCAGCCTGCGCTAAAATGGGCGTGGTATTTATTTATAATCGGAATTCTGATTTTTATTCTTTTTAATGTAAAACGAAAACAACGAATTGTTCCGATACTAAAACCACTGCCAAACCTTACCGTTGACTTTACCAAAACAATTGGAAATTTATATTATCAGGAAGGCGATCATGGCAATATTATCGATAAAAAAATCATTTACTTTCTGGAAAGAATGCGAAATGAATATTTGCTCGACACCACAAAACTTGACGAAGATTTTATAAAAAAACTACAGCATAAATCCGGAAAAAATGAAGATGATATCCGGGATCTTGTATTTTTGATTAACGAACACAGAAAAAGTTATCACGGAAGTCTCGAAGAAGATTTAATAAGAATCAATAATGCAATCGAGAAGGTTTTACACTAATATTTAACAGAATTCACTCAAAAGAAAACATACCAAAACATGGACGATTTTAATACATCAGAAGCAGAAATTACAAACGAAAATGTAAATTTTGAAACCAGATTAAATTTAGCACCTCTTTTAGAGCATGTTAATACAATCAAGAAAGAACTTGAAACAGTAATTGTGGGTCAGCACAAAATGATTGACCAGCTTTTGGTTGCCATCCTGTCAAACGGACACGTTTTACTGGAAGGTGTTCCCGGAGTTGCCAAAACAATTACCGCCAAATTATTATCAAAAACATTGAATATCGGTTTTAGCAGAATCCAGTTCACACCGGATTTAATGCCTTCTGATATTTTGGGAACTTCCATTTTCAACTTAAAGAGCTCTGAGTTTGAATTTAAAAAAGGGCCTATTTTCTCTAATTTGATTTTGATTGACGAGATCAACCGTGCTCCTGCCAAAACACAGGCTGCCCTTTTTGAAGTTATGGAAGAGCGTCAGATTACAATTGACGGTTCTGCTTACCAGTTACAGACTCCCTTTTTGGTTATTGCTACACAAAATCCCGTGGAACAAGAAGGAACATACCGTTTACCGGAAGCACAATTAGACCGTTTTTTATTCAAAATTAAAATTGATTATCCAAAATTAAACGAAGAAATTTTAATTATACAGAGAGAGCATTTATTACAGGATCATGGTAAATTAGAAGCCATAAAAACGGTACTTTCTGCCGAGGAAATCAAAGGGTACCAGGCACTTATTAAACAAATCAGGGTTGAACAAAATCTACTGGAATACATTGCCCGAATTGTAGTAAATACACGTGAAAATGCATTTTTATATTTAGGGGCTTCGCCTCGTGCATCGATCGCCATTCTTAATGCTTCAAAAGGTTTTGCTGCCATAAACGGCCGTGATTTTGTAACACCGGAAGATATTAAAGAAGCTGCTGTTCCTGTTTTACAACACCGTGTAATTGTTACGCCGGAACGCGAAATGGAAGGTATCACAAGTTCTGAAATCATTAAACAAATTATAGAAACGGTAGAAATACCAAGATAATTTTTAGTTGTAGTATTACTATTTAATCAGTAAAAAAATACTGATATTTAAAATTCTAAACCTTTTTTAATGAAATTGTCTAAACTTTTTTTCCTGCCGTTTATCTGGGTTTTATTTCTCGGTTTTAAATCTGTATCTGTTGATTCTACAGTTACAAAAAAGTCATTTTATTTTGTGAATGACAAACAGCAGCTTGAAACCCTGCTTTTGAAAACTTATGAATGGGTTGAAACCAAAAATTCAAATAATGATTTTAATCCTGTTGCAAATAAAAAAGGCGACAAATACATTGGATTAAACTTAAAAGAGCACAATAAAAGATTAGAAGAGCTTAAAAAAACCAATTTTTTTTCGCAGCAATTTTTGGACAATTATAATAAAATTGCCCTAAAAATTGATGCCAATCTCAAAAACAAAAAGATAGAATGGTTCGTTGGAGATTTGCCTCCGTTTGGCAATGATGCAAATGCCTGGTGTGATTGCCAGGACAATCCTGAGGAGTATTGGAAAACCTTAAAAATAAATAATCTTAAAATTGAAAATGATAAGGCTAGTTTTAGCTGGACATGGACAAAGTGGAAAGATGATTCTAAATATGCTGTGAAAGCTGTTAAAGAAAACGGAATATGGAAAATAGCTTATTTAGAAGGGTTTGATTATGAAAATCTTACTAAAATATACAATTAAACTTTAAAATTTTTAAAATTGAAATTCATAAAAAGCCTTTACTTAAATAACTTCTTTTTCTATGTGCTTTTGGGCATCATCGGAATGTTTGTCTGTGCTTTTATTTTTCCAACTTTATACAACGGGGTCTGGTTTATCGTTTTGGTATTAAGTACTTTTTTAGCACTTGATATTTTACTTTTATATTTAGCTAAAACAGGAATTGAGGCTAACAGGCATATGCCGGAGAAACTTTCGAACGGGGATTTAAATCCGGTAAAAATTTCCATAAAAAACCATTATAGTTTCTCTATTTTGGTTAAAGTTATCGATGAAATTCCATTTCAGTTTCAGGTACGTGATTTCAAAATATTAAAAAACATCAAAGCTTCTGCTCAGGAAGAAATGGGTTATGATTTACGCCCGACTGAGCGTGGGGAATATTATTTTGGAAATCTTAATATCTATGTTTCTTCACCTTTAAAATTAATTTCAAGAAGATTTACTTTTGATAAAGATCAGATGGTTCCTACCTATCCGTCGTTTATACAATTAAAAAAATATGATCTTTTTGCGTTTTCTAATAACCAGCAATACGGAATAAAAAAAATTCGCCGCATTGGTCACACCATGGAGTTTGAACAAATTAAAGAATATGTTCAGGGCGATGATCTGAGAACTTTGAACTGGAAGGCAACAGCAAAGAAAAATGCCTTAATGGTCAACCAGTTTCAGGACGAGAAATCACAATCTGTTTACCTGGCGATTGATAAGGGGCGTGTTATGCAAATGCCTTTTAACGGATTAAGTTTATTAGACTATGCTATAAATTCTACTTTGGTTTTGTCAAATGTCATTCTGAAAAAGCAAGACAAAGCAGGAATATTTTCATTCTCTAAAAAAGTAGAAAACAGGGTTTTTGCCGAAAAGAGAGGCTCTCAGATGCAGAAAATACTGGAAACTTTATACAATGTCAAAACTGATTTTTTTGAGAGTGATTACAGCCGCTTGTATGTTGATATAAAGAAAAACATCAATCAGAGAAGTTTAATTATTCTGTACACGAATTTTGAAACGATGGACGGTTTAAATCGTCAGCTGCCTTATTTAAAAGGAATTGCAAAAAGCCATTTATTGGTCGTGATTTTCTTCAGCAATACAGAATTAAACGAAATTATCAATAAAAAAACAGATACGATTCAGGAAGTTTACGACAAAGTAATTGCAGAAAAATTCATGTTCGAGAAACGCCTTATTGCCAACGAGTTAAAGAAATATGGGATTCATTCGATATTAACGCAGCCCAAAAACCTGACGTTGGATGCTATTAACAAATACCTGGAAATAAAGTCCAGAGGGATTTTGTAATTTGCTGTTTTGTAAATTTATCGTTATTTTTAAGATATGAATAAATTATAGCTTTATAGCTATCAGTATTATTCGCTAGTTTTAAACTATTTATAACTTCCAGTCTTAATTTAACGAAAATGAAAAAAATATTTATACTCTTCTTTATATTCATAAGCTTTTTATCTACTGCACAAAAAACAGAAAACATTATTATCATCACTACAGACGGTTTTAGATGGCAGGAAGTCTTCAAGGGATTAGATTCTAAAATTGCCGGCGATAAAAACTTCAATCAGGATGACAAATCCTATATCAATAAAAAATACAAAAGTTTTGACGATAAGGAAAGCCGTAAAAAAATAATGCCTTTTCTCTGGTCCGAAATTGCTGCAAAAGGTCAGATTTATGGCAATCGTGATCTTGGAAATAAAGTGGATGTATCAAATCCTTATTGGTTTAGTTATCCCGGATACAGCGAAATTATGACCGGAAATGTAGATAAAAGAATCGATTCAAACGGACATAAGGCCAATCCAAATGAAAATGTTTTGGAATTCCTAAATCAACAACCCGAATTAAAAGGAAAAACCATTGCTTTTGGAGCCTGGGATGCTTTTGACCGGATTCTGAATGAAAAAAGAAGCAACTTCCCAGTTATTTCTGCCTTCGATAATGTTGGAGGAGATAAACCAACAGAAATTGAAAAGTTATTAAATGAAATGAGAAATAACTCGTTTAAGCCATTTCATGAAGATGAATGCCTGGATGTTTTTACACATTATCAAGCGGTAAACGAACTTAAAACAAATAAGCCAAAAGTACTTTATATTGCCTACGGCGAAACGGATGAATGGGCACACTCTGGACATTACAGATCGTATCTTGATGCTGCAAATCAAGTGGATAACTACATTAAAGAAATTTGGGATTTTGTACAAAATGACCCACAGTACAAAAACAAAACTACTTTATTTATTACCGTAGATCACGGACGTGGTGATAAGAAAAAAGAACAATGGAAGGATCATGGTGAGAAAATTGAAGGTGCATCAGAGATTTGGTTTGCTGCCATGGGACCCGAAATTGCTCCAAAAGGCGAAATCAAAACAGAATCGCAATTATATCAAAAACAATTTGCCCAGACTATTGCCAAACTTATGGGTTATACTTTTACAGCCGATCATCCTGTAGAAAAAGAAGTTACAGAATTGTTTGAAAAATAATTTTTTTTTCGCCACAAATTCCACGAATTTCCACGAATCACTATATATATATAATATTAAATCCAGATTATAATTCGAGGAAATTCGTGAAATTCCTGGCTAAAAAGCTTTGTTGCTAAACCTACAAGGTTTTAAAAACCTTGCAGGAAGAAAAAAACTCAGTACCTTAGCGCCTTAGAACCTTAGTTGCTCAATAATGAAACAAATTACTTCAATACAAAATCCGTTTATAAAATCTCTTGTTTTACTGCAGGAAAAAGCGAAAGCCAGAAAGCAAACCGGAACATTTTTGATTGAAGGATTACGTGAAATTTCACTAGCCATAAAAGGCGGTTATGAAATAGAAACGGTGTTGTTTTTACCTGACTTAGTTTCTGAAACAGAAATCACTAATTTGATTAAATCTTCTTTTCAGTTGATTGAAATTAACAAAGAAGTTTACCAAAAACTGGCCTATCGCGACACAACCGAAGGAATTCTGGCTGTAGCCAAAACCAAATCGTTGCAATTATCAGATTTAAAATTATCTGAAAACCCATTAATTTTAGTGGCTGAAGCTCCTGAGAAACCAGGAAATATTGGCGCACTTTTACGTACTGCCGATGCTGCCAATCTGGATGCCGTTTTGATAGCCAACCCAAAAAGCGACTTATACAATCCGAATATTGTACGCTCAAGCGTTGGATGTCTTTTTACCAATCAAATTGCCACGGGAACTACGGCAGAAATCATTTCATTTTTGAAAGAAAGAAAAATTGATTTCTATTGTGCTACATTACAGGATTCAACTTCCTATCATACCCAAAATTTTACTACTCCAACGGCTTTGGTTGTCGGAACAGAAGCGACAGGATTAACACAGGACTGGCGAGATGCTTCGACCCAAAACATTATCATTCCGATGCAGGGTGAAATCGACAGCATGAATGTTTCAGTTGCAGCAGCTATTTTAATTTTTGAAGCCAAACGTCAGAGAGGGTTTTAATTTTTAGATTTTAGATTTAGTCCCGAAGCCTCGGGATTAGATTTTAGATTTTAGATTTTAGATTTTAGATTTTAGATTTTAGATTTTAGATTTTAGATTTTAGATTTTAGATTTTAGATAAAATTAAAAATCAGAGGTTCTGATTTTTAATTTTCAACGTTTATTATCAGCATAACTATTAACATCATGCAACTTAGCAGACTGATATCCAATGGTATTTTTGTTCAAAGTAGAAATCAATTTACACCTGTAAAATTTTAGATATTGCATTCAAAAACCTAAACTCTAATCCCGTCACGATGATTCGGGATCGGGACTAAAATCAGCAATCATTTCCCTTGTGTATGTTGCAACTTATTCCTATTTTTAGTACTTGAACTATGCCGTTATGACTGAAATAGATATTGAAAAAGAAAACAAAGCAATTGCGCAGGAATACAAAGAATTACTTCGAATTAGCTACCAGACTTTATCGCCCGCTGACAAAAAACTAATCAGAAAAGCTTTTGATGTAGCGGTTGATGCGCACAAAGAGCAACGTCGCAAATCCGGAGAAGCCTATATATTTCATCCTATTGCAGTTGCAAAAATTGTTGCTTCCGAAATTGGTTTGGGAGCGACCTCTATTGCTGCGGCCTTACTTCATGATGTTGTAGAAGACACTCCCGTTACGGTGGAAGAAATTGAGCGTTTATTTAATCCAAAAGTAGCGCAGCTGGTTGAAGGGCTGACCAAAATTTCATTGGTTCAGAAAGATTTGAATGCTTCTATGCAGGCAGAAAATTTCAGAAAAATGATTCTGACACTGAATGATGATGTTCGTGTAATTTTGATAAAACTGGCCGATCGTCTGCATAATATGCAAACGATGGATTCTATGGCAGAATACAAACAAACCAAAATTGCTTCTGAAACTTTATACATTTATGCTCCCCTTGCCCATCGTCTGGGACTTTACAACATTAAAACCAAACTAGAAGATTTAGGATTAAAATATACTGAACCTGCCGTCTATGATGACATTGTAAGTAAAATCAGGGAGACCAAAGAAGAACAGGATGCTTATATAAAAGATATTTCAGATGTCTTAAAAAAATCTTTAGACAAAGAAAACATAGATTACATCATAAAAGGAAGACCAAAATCTATTTATTCGATTCGTCGAAAAATGCGTGCTCAAAACGTAAGTTTTGATGAAGTTTATGACAAATTCGCCCTTAGGATTGTTTACAAATCAGATCCTCACGACGAAAAATTCGTTGCCTGGAAAATATATTCCATCGTAACCGATCATTACAGACCGAGTCCGAGCCGTTTGCGTGACTGGATTTCATCTCCAAAATCAACCGGTTATGAAGCTTTGCACATTACCGTAATGGGACCAAAAGGCCGTTGGGTAGAAGTTCAGGTTCGAAGCGAACGAATGGATGAAATTGCCGAAAAAGGATATGCTGCACATTATAAATACAAAAATGGCGCGACCGAAGAAAGTGGTCTGGATGTATGGCTGAATTTACTCCGCGAAGCGTTGGAAAATCAGGAAACAAATGCAGTTGATTTTGTGGAAGATTTTAAAATGAATTTATATTCAAAAGAAATCTTCGTTTTTACCCCGAAAGGAGAAATCAAATCACTCCCAAAAGGCGCAACTTCTCTCGATTTTGCTTTCAGTATTCACTCAGAAATCGGAATCAAAACAAGAGGGACACGTGTAAACGGTCGTCTTGTTCCATTAAATCATGAACTTAAAAGTGGCGATCAGGTTGAAGTTATTACTTCTCAAAATCAAAAACCAACAGTAAACTGGCTTGAATATGTAACTACTTCAAGAGCAAAAAACAAGATTAAAAACGTTCTTAACGAGAACACCAAAAAAATTGCCGAAGAAGGAAAAGAATTACTTACCAGAAAGCTAAAGCATTTAAAAATAACAATCAACGAACAGGTTATCAATGAGTTGGTAAATTTCTTCAAACTAAAAACAAGTTTAGACTTATTTTTCAGAGTTGGAATTGGAGCTATTGAAAACCAGCAGTTAAAGGATTATGCGGCGCAAAAAGGCAATACGTTTATCAATTTCTTTAAAAATAAAATTAAGCGAAATAAAGATACTGCTGCCGAAGACATTCATAAACCAGTCATCAGCAGTAATTATGATATGTTGGTTTTTGGAACCGAACATGACAAACTTGATTATAAACTTTCGCAATGTTGTAACCCAATTCCCGGAGACGATGTTTTTGGTTTTGTAACTATAAATGAAGGAATTAAAGTTCATAAAAAAGATTGTCCGAATGCAATCGGAATGCAGTCAAATTATGCTTATCGTATCATGAGTGCCAAATGGATTGATTCGTCCCAGGAAGAATTCAAAGCCATTATCAATATTACCGGAATGGATGTTTTGGGTTTAACGAACCAATTGACACGAGTAATTTCGAACAATATGAGCGTAAATATCCAGAGTATTTCTTTGAGTACTGATGCGGGAATTTTTCATGGTCAGATTGCGGTAATTGTAAAAAATAATACCATTCTGAAGAAAATGATCAATGCTATCAAGAAAATTGACGGTGTCGACAAAGTAACAAGAGAATACAGAACATAATTTTTAGGATTAATTATGAAAAATGATTCTTTGGAAATCCCAATATTAAAATTTGATGAAGACGGAAGGCTTATAATTGCCGCATCTGAATCTTCTTCTAAATATGATTTCGATTTCTTTCAGGGAAAATCTACTATCCAGAACAAAAAATTAAAAAAACGTTTTGCCAATTGTACCGAATGGATTGAATTTCCGTCAACGCAGGAGATGTATAAGGTTTTGAACGGAATTGGCAATATCGATAATTTTCTTGCGACTTTTGATGGTGAACCCTTTGAGGGAATGACCGTTCGTTTGTTTAACCCTGCAACAAAATTGTGGAGTATTTATTGGTCAGATTCCAATACAGGGGTTTTAGACAGACCAGTTGTTGGTTCTTTTGAAAATAACGTCGGGCATTTTTTCTCAGAAGACATTTTTGAAGGAAGAGATGTAATACAGGTTTTCAGATGGGATGCCAGAGACCAAAAAAATCCGGTATGGAGCCAGGCGATGAGCGACGATAAAGGAAAAAACTGGGAATGGAACTGGTATATGTTTATGACCAAAACCGAATAAATATTTTGTTAGTTTTATCTCAAATAAAAATAAATATGTTAATAAAGTAACGTGTAACAGATAAACAAAATGTATTGCAAAACCCATAAAACAAAAGTGTTGGCAATACCAAAATCGAGCTTCGAAAGTTAAACTTTGAACCTTAAACTTTTATTCATTAAAATAAAAATTTATCTTTGCCAGATTATGACACTAATTTCAACTGACAATACTAAAAATCAAGAAATTGTAAAAAATGTTTTTACAATGTATCTTGAGCAGAAAGGACATCGTAAAACTCCTGAGCGTTATGCTATTCTTCAGGAAATTTATGATAGTGAAGAGCATTTTGATATAGAAAACCTTTATATCAAAATGAAAAACAAAAACTATCGTGTAAGTAGAGCAACTTTATACAACACGATCGAGTTATTGTTAGACTGCGCCCTGGTTCGAAAACATCAATTTGGGCAAAATCAGGCTTACTACGAGAAATCTTATTTTGATAAGCAGCACGATCACATTATCATGACAGATTCCGGAGAAGTAATTGAGTTTTGCGACCCAAGAATTCAGACCATCAAAAAAACAATCGAGGAAATATTTGACATTGAGATTACCAATCACTCATTGTATTTCTACGGTAACAAGAAACAAAATCAATAATCCGGAAGGAGAATTATTCAAAAAATAAAAAAGAAAATTAACTACATTAATCAGTAGGACGACTTAGATTGTCCCAACGCAAATTAAAACAGAATGACCGTAGATTTATTACTAGGATTACAATGGGGAGATGAAGGTAAAGGAAAAATTGTAGACGTACTTACCTCAAATTATGATATTATTGCACGTTTTCAGGGAGGACCAAATGCAGGACATACATTAGAATTTGACGGAATCAAACACGTACTTAGAACTATTCCTTCAGGAATTTTCCATAAAAATTCAGTAAATATCATCGGAAATGGTGTTGTAATTGACCCGGTAGTTTTTCAGAAAGAAATTGAAGGTTTAGAAAAATTCAATCTTGATATTAAAAATAAATTAATCATTTCAAGAAAAGCGCATTTAATTTTGCCAACTCACCGTTTGCTTGATGCAGCTTCTGAAGCTTCTAAAGGAAAAGCAAAAATTGGTTCTACTCTTAAAGGAATCGGACCAACTTATATGGACAAAACAGGTAGAAACGGTTTACGTGTTGGAGATATTGAATTAGAAGACTTTAAAGATCGTTACAGAGCTTTGGCTGACAAACATGAAGCAATGATTGCTTTTTATGATGTAGCGATTCAATATAATTTAGCAGAACTTGAAAAAGAGTTTTTTGAAGCTATCGAAGAATTGAAAAAACTGGATTTTATTGACAGTGAAGAATATATATACCAGGCTCAAAAAGCAAACAAATCTATTTTGTGCGAAGGTGCCCAGGGTTCTTTATTAGATGTAGATTTCGGAACGTATCCTTTTGTAACTTCATCAAATACTACTGCTGCAGGAGCTTGTACAGGTTTAGGAATTGCTCCTAACAAGATCAAAGAAGTTTACGGAATTTTTAAAGCTTACGTTACACGTGTAGGTAGCGGACCTTTCCCAACGGAGCTTTTTGACGAAGTTGGTGCTACAATGGCAAGAGTGGGTAACGAATTTGGATCTGTAACAGGAAGACAAAGACGTTGCGGCTGGTTAGACTTAGTAGCTTTAAAATATGCTATTCAGGTAAATGGTGTTACGCAGTTAATGATGATGAAAGGCGATGTTCTTTCTGGTTTTGAAACTTTAAAAGTGTGTACGGAGTACAACTACAAAGGTCAAAATATTGCTCACTTTCCTTATAATATCGAACCTGAAAACGTAACTCCGGTTTACAAAGAATTTAAAGGTTGGAAAGCAGACTTAACCGGATTGACAACGTACGATCAGTTACCAATTGAGCTAAAAGAATATATCGAATTTATTGAGAAAGAAGTTGAAGTGCCAATCAAAATTGTATCGGTTGGACCAGACAGAAAGCAAACTATAACAAAATAACATTCTAAACGCTCTGATAATCAGAGCGTTTTTTTTTACAATATTTATCATGAGAAAAAATCCTGAAATTGAAATTAAAGAGACTAAGTTACTATCAGACAATTGGTATGTATTGAACAAAGTTACCTTTAATTATAAAAAAGAAAACCAGCCAGCAGAATCACACATTCGTGAAGTGTATGATCGCGGAAACGGAGCCGGAATTTTACTTTACAATACGGTTAAAAAAACAGTTATCCTAACGAGACAATTTCGCTTGCCGACTTTCCTGAACGGAAACAAAACCGGAATGATGATCGAGGTTTGCGCAGGTCTTTTGGATAAAGATAATGCTGAGCAGGCCATCATTCGTGAAACTGAAGAAGAAACAGGTTATCGCCTAAATAAGGTTCAGAAAGTGATCGAAACCTATATGTCCCCTGGATCTGTAACGGAGATTTTGTATCTTTTCGTTGGTGAATATGAGGAAAGTATGAAAGTAAGTGAAGGCGGCGGATTAGATGCTGAACAGGAAAACATTGAAGTTCTTGAATATACCTTTGAAGAAGCTTATGCCATGATTGAATCCGGTGAGATTACAGACGCCAAAACTATTTTATTATTACAGCACACGAAAATAAAGGGATTGATTTAAAAAACCAACCATATTAATGAGCCAAACCCAAAAAATTAATATCTGGCAAGAATTTGCCAAAGAAACCAATGGAATTTTTACCGAAGGATATTCCTGGAATTCTGATTCAACAACAATTGAATATAAACAATGGAAAATCATTTTTGATAACTATACTTTATGGTCTGGAAAATACAGCACTGAAATGACTCGTATTGTTGTCCCAATTGTTTTGAGTGATAATTTTAAGTTTGAAATTTACAATGAAGGCTTTATCAGGAAAATTGAAAAGTTTTTTGGAGGACAAGATATAGAAACTGGAAATTCAGATTTTGACAAAGCTTTTACAATAAAAAGTAACAATGAATTTAAAATAAAAACTTTACTCAGAAATAAAAAACTTAGGGACTTAATCCGATCTCAAAAAATTATCAATATTCAAGTTTGCAATAACAAAGGTATTTGGGAAGAAGAGCTTCCAAAGGGAGAATTTGAATTATCTTATTTTGCAGATGGGGAAATTGATGATATTAAGACTTTAAAGTCATTACTTCTTCTTTTTAATCTAATACTTGATCAGTTATTTCAAATGAACTCAATTCAATAAAATGCAAATCAAATAAATAATTTAAAAAATTCTATAAAAGTATTTCGATGTAAAAAATAGACCTTTATGATATCAAATAATATCATTATGAAAAAACTATATTACACATCGAACGCCTTGCTAATTTTAGTTTTAGTTTTATTGGTTTCCTGTAATAATCAAAATAAGACTGAAAAAAATGAGCCAAAAATAAAAGCCAAAGAACACAAAAAAATTGAATACAAAAAGCCTGCTTCTGTTTCTTATCATTTTGAAAAAACAAAAGAATGGCTAAAAACAAATGAAGCTGACAGCAGCAAAGCCAGCATTGTTTATGCAATAAACCGAACAGACAAAGCTAATCTTGCAAAAAAGGACTCTATTGTAGTTCCTGAGGATTTTAGCGGGGATTTAGTTTATTATCTTCCTTTTCCAATTCATGTTACTGCTTTAGAAGATGTTTCTAAAGTTCTTATTTTCTCCTATCCTACCCAGACTTTTGCCGCTTATGAAAACGGAGAATTAGTTTATACCGGTCCAACAAATATGGGAAGAAAAAAAGACCAAACACCAACAGGCTTATTCTTTACCAACTGGAAAGCGGAGAAAACAACCAGTACTTTTAATGATGAATGGGACTTAAAATGGAATTTCAATATAGAAAACAAACTTGGAGTTGGTTTTCACCAATATGAATTACCGGGTTATCCGGCATCGCATTCCTGCCTTAGACTTCTTGAAAAAGATGCAAAATACTTATATAAATGGGCTGATGAATGGATTTTAAAAGATAAAGAAAATGTAAAAGTAAAAGGAACTCCGGTTATAGTTTTTGGAAGCTATAATTTTGACGGCCCAAAACCATGGTATGATTTGGTCAAAGATCCTAAAGCTTTAGACATTTCTGAATCTGAAATTGAAACTCAGGTAAAACCTTTCCTAAAACAGATATTAGACAATCAAAATATCAGAGAAACAGATCAGACAACTACTAAATAAACTATATTATTTCTTTCCTGAAAAACAGCCGGCACAATCAAATTGTGTTGGTTGTTTTTGTTTTTAATACAAGAAAAAAAGAGAATTTTAAAGAAAGTTAATCTGATTTTTAGGGTAATCTTTTTATAAATTTCTTATTTTCGTTTAGAAAAATCTCTCCTCTAAAATAGTTGAGAAATAAAAATCAAAACCGATATACAATGTCAAAGAAATTTATCCTCCTGTTCTTTCTATCAAGTCTTTTTGCAATTGGACAAACCAAGAAGGCTTCAAAATTAGAAACGTATACCAGCCGAAAAGAAATTTATGAAATAAAATACAATCCTGAAAAATGGATTTTGACCGAGACCTCTGACTGGGATGTACAATTTCACGACAAATACAATTTGGTTAATGCTTACTTTATTGAATATGATTATTTCATTACAGATAAAAAGCTTAAAAGCACAATTGAAGACGAATACAAAGAGTTTGGTAAAATCAAAAACCTTAAGATTACCAAAAAGAAAATAAACGATTTAACCGTTAATTATTTTGAATGTGAATTAGATTACAACGATATGTTATATAAATATCAGGGATTTATCTACAACGGAAAAGGTGGTTCAATCCAAATGCAATATGGCGCACAGGCAGAAGCACTGGAGCAAAATCAGGATATTATTGACGAATTGAATAATGGAATTTCGATCATAAAATAAATTAAAAAAGGCATAAGAAACTAAATCTTATGCCTTTTGTTTTATATCAGGAACTAAAAAACATTCTAAATACTATGAATAATAAACTTGATCAATTTGGAAAATTCTTTGTTGAAAATTTGAGAGACAAAGGAATTAGTCATGCTGAAGTTTTACTAAATAATAAATCTAAGGCTCCTTCTTCGTTAGATTTACAATCAGAACTTAACAAGTTTAATGATCTGGAAAAAGAATTAATTATGAAGACTGTGATTAGTAGTATTGATGTTGCCATACATGACTTCCTATTTGCTTTACAAGAACTGGCAGATTTTGATAATAATATTAAAATAATAGTCGATGATGAAAACATTGTAGAACTTAGTGATGGAATTCACGGCGAGTCCTATTCTGATGATGGCTGGAATGCAAGATATAGCCAATTTGGTGATGCTGAATAATCTAAAGACAAAAAAAGGGCATAAGAATTAGTTCTTATGCCCTTTCTGTTATGTCAAAACTAAAAATTATCTTGAGTAATTTGGAGCTTCTTTAGTAATAGTCACATTGTGTGGATGGCTTTCAGTAATTCCACTTGAAGTAATTCTAACAAAACGTCCTGATTCCTGCAAAGTTGGAATATCTTTAGAACCACAGTATCCCATTCCGGCACGAAGACCTCCGATAAACTGAAGCATACTTTCGTTTAATTCTCCTTTGTAAGGTACACGTCCAACAATTCCTTCCGGAACTAATTTTTTAACATCGTCTTCAACATCCTGAAAATAACGATCTTTAGACCCTGTTTGCATAGCTTCAACAGAACCCATTCCACGGTATGATTTGAATTTTCTTCCTTCAAAAATAATAGTTTCTCCGGGAGATTCTTTTGTTCCTGCTAATAATGAACCTAACATTACACAGTCAGCACCTGCAGCAATTGCCTTAGGAATATCTCCTGTATAACGAATTCCACCATCAGCAATTACCGGAACTCCGGTTCCTTTTATAGCAGCAGCTACTTCAAGAACAGCTGAGAATTGAGGGAAACCAACACCTGCAACGATACGTGTTGTACAGATAGAACCAGGACCGATTCCAACTTTTACACCATCAGCACCATTTTCTACTAAATATTTAGCAGCTTCCGGAGTTGCAATGTTTCCAACAATAACATCTATTTGCGGGAATTTTGATTTTACTTCTTTTAATGTATTTACTACACCTTCAGTATGTCCGTGTGCTGTATCGATAATGATGGCATCTACTCCCGCTGCAACTAGTGCAGCTGCTCTTTCGACAGCATCACCTGTAACACCAATCGCAGCAGCAACTCTTAAACGTCCAAAAATATCTTTGTTTGCGATTGGTTTTTGAGTCAGTTTTGTAATGTCTCTGAAAGTAATTAAACCAACCAGTTCATTTTTAGCGTTTACAACCGGCAGTTTTTCGATTTTATGGCCTTGCAAAACTACTTCTGCCTGTTCTAATGAAGTTCCTTCGGCAACAGTAACCAGATTTTGACTTGTCATAACCTCAACGATTGGTCTTGCTCCGTTTTTTTCGAAACGTAAATCACGGTTTGTAACAATCCCTTTTAAGATTTTGTTTTCATCAACGATAGGAATACCGCCAATTCCGAATTCCTTCATGGCATTTTTTGCATCTGCAATAGTAGAATTCATTGGTAAAGTTACCGGATCGATAATCATACCTGCTTCGGCACGTTTAACTTTTCTAACCTTCGCTGCCTGTTGCTCGATGGTCATGTTTTTATGTAAAACACCAATTCCGCCTTCCTGCGCCATAGCAATTGCCATTGCACTTTCAGTTACGGTATCCATAGCAGCTGATACTATTGGAACGTTTAGTGTTATATTTCGTGAAAATTTTGATTTGATACTCACTTCGCGGGGAAGCACATTAGAGTAGTTAGGTACTAATAATACATCGTCGTAAGTTAAACCTTCGCCGATAATCTTGGAGTTGTGTGCTATCATTGTTGCAATTTCTAGTTGAATTGCGTGCAAATATAGTGAATAAATTGGCAACTTGTTCACTCAGTCAATCATAAAATTATATTTACAGGAAAGCCCTTACAATATTAAAACTCCATTTTTTAAAAATTAAATTCCAATATCAGTATTATTTTTTAATACTAAAGAGGTATTGAAATTTGCAATTTGAAAATTGGGATTTCACAAAATCTAATCTTCCTTATCCTGAAAAACAAAATTGAACCCAAACTGAAATGCTACACTATTTGCTTTAGATACATCTTTATATTCCAAAACATTATCGACCAGTGCATAAATATTAAACTTACCTAAAGTACCCGAAAGTCCGAGACCAATGTTTTTATTTGAAAAAGTATCAAATGTATACGTGGCTTTTACATCTAATTTTTGAAAAATACTTCGCTTGTAAAATGCCGTGACAGCCGCAATTGGCGATCTTGGGGCAGACATAGCAAAAAACTGAATTCCTGCATCATTCAGATAACGTCTTTGTATTTGCCCTCTGCAATTACAATCTTCGTCTGACCGGTATTCTCCAAATGAATATTGAAGGGATGAATATACTTTTACGGGTCTCCATGTGGTGTATTTATTATAAAGCGTATCTCTGGGAATGGCTTCGTCAAATTCATCAAAAACATTTTCAGGGTCATCTGATCCTAAAAAATCAGGATTTACACCATTATAATGATACGTTCCTTTGTAGGTTAATGTTTCAATATCTTTGGATTGCTTTATAAAACCGACATCTATGACGCTGGCTGTGAACTGAAGGTTTTCTTTAAAATAATAAGTAAGTCCGGCATCAAGGCCTAAACCAAGACTTCCGTTAAAAAAAGTATTATGAGCAATATCTTTGGCTATATTTCCTTCGTATTCATCTTTTGTAAATTTTGAAATTCCGGAGGTTTTGAGTTCTAAATTTGATGATATGGTCTGGTCATATATATTAGGCATTGTAGCACTCTGCCCTGTATAGATATATCCTGAGTTACCGGTTGAAGTGGCATTGGCACCGCTAGAGTATATTTTTGCACGCCCGCCCAAAACCAGTTTTTTATTTATTTTTTTATGGAAACCTACATGAAATACAGAAAGCAATTCTGCTTTCAGGCTGAGATCGCCTAAATTGAATGATTTCCCAATATAATTTTTGTTTCCGTCTAATGCCAGCAATGCAAGGTCTTTGGGCATGTACATAAAAAAATCAAATTCCTGATACATTCCAAATGATATATAAGACTGACTTTCTCTTCCTCCTACTCTGAAACCGCCCGAAAATAATTCTAACTGCTGATTTGTCACCATTCTGTCATTGCTTGAGGACTTATTGATAACATTACGGACTTTATCATTAAAATCAACGCCATTATCTGCAAATAAATCATAAGCCGAAAAACTGCTTGACCCGAGATTAGCAGAAACTCCGGATAAAACCGGAACTCCGAAATAAAATTTATATGATACATCGGCACCGGGATTTACAAGTGACGATTGCGGAATTGAAGTAAAATTATACAGCACTTCTTTATTTTGAGAATAAGAAGAAATCTGAAAAAGGGCAAGTAATAGGATTAATACCTTCTTCATTCTATCTCTAAATAAGCTGTTGCACTTGATTTCAGTTTTATATTCCCGGTACTATCCTCATTTAATGGCGGCCCAGTGGCAACAATTAATACAAAACCAATTTTGACGGTTTGTTTTAGCAACTCTAATCTTTGGTTTTCAAATACTTCCGTAGGATATTTTATAACATTTGGACTTCCTGTATAGGCCGGAACAGGAAAAGAAATTGTTTCCAGAGTTTCATCATTTGCATTGAGCAATAGCAGTTGTAAATCAAAAGCCCTGTCAATTGTATTTTCTATTTCAAAATCAAATTCTGCTTTTAATAAATCTTCTGTGAAAAATTTATCTTTAAATACATCAAATTCACGCGCATCAAAAGCAATATGAGTTCCCCCATCATCTCTAAGCTGACTGGCAGGCACATTAAAATGGGCAAGGTTAGCAACCACTACAGGTTTTAATTTTAAATCATTGACCTGATCAAAATCTAAATCACTTGAACATGAAATAAATAATAATGGCAAAAAAAAGAATCTGAATACTTTATTTTCAAAAAACAATTTCATAACTACATAGAAATAAGATTTAACTTACAACGAATAAAGTTATCGATTATTATTACATTGATAATAAAGATACTATAATTTTAGTGAAATTTTCCAAACAATTTTGAAGCCTCGTTATAAGCACTTTCAAAACTTAGTGAGTTTAAGCCTGTTATTTTTTTATTTGCAGTAAAATAGGAAATCAGTTTTTCTGTTGGCATATTTCCGGTAAGCTTATCCGTTGCCATCGGACATCCTCCAAAACCCTGAATAGCACCATCAAAACGTGTACAGCCTGATTGGTATGCGGCATCGATTTTTTCGAACCAGGTACTGGGTGTGGTATGCAAATGAGCACCAAATTCTATCTGAGGATATTTTGGAATGAGATGTGAGAAAAGATAAGTAATTACTTCTGGTGTTGAGCTTCCTACAGTATCTGAAAGCGATAAGATTTTCACTCCCATAGTAGACAATTTTTCTGTCCACTCTCCTACTATTTCAACATTCCACGGATCTCCGTATGGATTTCCGAAACCCATTGAAAGATACGTTACAACTTCTTTATTTTTTTTATCCGCTATTTCGAGAATTTCCTGAAGTGTGATTAAAGATTCTGCTATGGTCTTGTGCGTATTCCGCATCTGAAAATTTTCTGAAATAGAAAAGGGAAACCCTAAATACTGAATGGGCTGATGTTCTGCTGCCTGAACTGCACCCTGGGTATTGGCAATAATTGCCAGCAATTTACTTGTGGTCTGGGAAAGATCCAGCTGCGCCAGTACTTCGGCCGTATCCTGCATTTGCGGAATAGCCTTTGGAGAAACAAAACTTCCAAAATCAATAGTATCAAAGCCAACTCTGAGTAAGGCTTGTATATAAGTAACTTTATTTTTTGTCGGAATAAACGTTTTGATACCTTGCATGGCATCGCGCGGACATTCAATAATTTTGATTTCTTTATTCAAAGCTTATTCTTTTGTGAATGCTAAGTTAGTTTCTTTTTTAAAGAAATAAAAGTTATAATTTTTTTAAATTATATTACACAATATAGTAATACAATAAATTATTACCCAAAAACGTAATAATTATAAATATTACCAAAAAACGTAATAATTAAAAAAATTACTTATATTTGTAATAGGAATAATATTATTTTTTTAATTATATTTGAAATCATGACTAGTGTAATTACAGGCGATATAATAGATTCAAGGAAACAGGAATCTAAAAACTGGGTAGAAAGTTTAAAAAAAATTCTGTCTCCATTTGGAGAAACACCGACCCAGTGGGAAGTTTACAGAGGTGATGAATTTCAAATCGAGATAAAAAATCCGGAAGATGCCTTATGGTCTGCTATTTTAATAAAAGCCCATTTAAGAGCCCAAAAACTAGATGCACGCATGAGTATTGGTTTTGGGGACAAAACGCATAATGGTGAAAAAATATCCGAAAGTTATGGATCTGCTTTTATCAATTCGGGAGAACTTTTTGAAACTTTAAAAAAGCAGAAAGTAACTTTAGCGATGCGCACAGGCAATGCGTCAATAGACGAAAAAATGAATCTGATGATTCAGCTCGCGTTGACATTTATGGACAACTGGCTTGTGCAATCTGCAGAATTTGTGGCTGCAGCAATAGAAAACCCAGGCTTATCGCAGGAAGAATTAGGACAGAAATTAGGAATTAACCAGGCTGCTGTAAGCCGAAGACAAAAACGTTCCCAGTTTGATCTGGTTATGAATTTAGACCGTTATTTTAGAACTCAGATAAAACAATTATAATCTTATGATTTTATTTATAAAACTGCTTTTATCACATTTATTAGGTGATTTTACATGGCAGCCCAATTCATGGGTAACCGATAAAGAAGCTAAAAAACACAAAAGTATTTATTTATATCTTCATATTCTTCTGCACGGTGTTTTGGCTGCAGTTCTGGTTTGGGAAATTCAGTTTATTCCTTATGCTATCTTAATTGCAGTTACTCATGGAATTATTGACCTAATCAAACTAAATTTCCAAAAAAATACAACAAAAAGGACATGGTTTATTGTAGACCAGATTGTACATCTGCTGGTTTTAACCGGAATTGTATTTTTGTATCAAAATAATACAATAAATATAATTTGGTTTGATAATCAGTTTTGGATTTTGATAACCGGTCTTTTATTTATAACAAAACCGGTATCTGTTTTTATTAAAACAATTATTTCTATCTGGAGTCCCGAAAACAGTAATAACCAAAATGATAATTCGCTTGCCAATGCAGGAAATTATATCGGAATATTAGAACGCTTATTTGTTTTCTGTTTTATCCTGACAGGCCATTTTGAAGCCATAGGATTTTTACTGGCTGCAAAATCTATTTTCAGGTTTGGAGACCTGAAAGAAGCCAAAGACAGAAAACTGACTGAATATGTTTTAATCGGAACTCTGATAAGTTTCGGATCTGCTATTGTTACCGGACTTATAGTACAGGCACTACTTTTACAGCTGCTTTAAAACTTTTTTATTGATTGCTTTTATCAAAGCCGGACCTTCATAAATAAAACCGGTATAAAGCTGCACTAAGCTGGCTCCTGCATTTAATTTCTCTATTGCATCGTCAGCAGAATGTATTCCTCCCACTCCAATAATAGGGAAGGCTTTATTGCTTTTTTCAGATAGAAAACGAATCACTTCTGTCGAACGTTTTGTTAATGGTTTTCCGGATAAACCTCCCATTTCCGTTTGGTTTGAAGATTGTAATCCGTCACGGGAAATGGTTGTATTGGTAGCAATTACTCCTGCAATCTGAGTAGTTTTTACAATATCAATTATATCAAGCAATTGCTCATCTGTTAAATCCGGGGCAATTTTCAAAAGAATTGGTTTTATCTTTTGAGTGCTTGTTTTTTGCTTTTCAACATTTCTGTTTTGTAAAGTCTGCAAAAGAGCAGTTAAAGGCTCCTTATCTTGCAAGGCTCTTAAATTTGGCGTATTCGGTGAACTTACATTCACAACAAAATAATCTACATGATCAAACAGCGCATCAAAACAAATAATATAATCGTCAACGGCATTTTCATTTGGGGTTACTTTATTTTTTCCAATATTTCCTCCAATCAAAACTCCCGAATTTTTCTTTAAACGCTCTACAGCTTCCAGAACTCCTCCATTATTAAACCCCATTCGGTTAATAATCGCCTGATCTTCTTTTAATCTAAACAACCGTTTTTTTGGATTTCCTTCCTGTCCCACCGGAGTTACAGTTCCGATTTCTATAAAACCAAAACCAAAGTCTGAAAGTTCTTTGTATAACTTTGCATCTTTATCAAATCCTGCCGCAAGTCCAACCGGATTTTTGAATTTAATTCCGAACACTTCTCTTTCTAACCGGGAATCTTTTACCTCGTAAATTGATCTTATAATTGCCGAAACTCCTGGGATTTTTGAAATGAATTTTACAAATGAAAAAGTAAAGTAATGCACTTCTTCAGGATCAAACCAAAAAAGTATCGGACGAATTATCAATTTATACATAAGAGTTGTGTTGTTATTTTTCGGTTGCAAATTTAAATATTATAGTTTAAAAAGGTGCTTTTTTACAAAAACAAATAATTTCATTTTTGTTCAATTCTCCAATAGGCAACCTAAATATTTCCGTTTTATTGCGTTGCAAGTTATAATATGAAACCAGTTGAAGGCTTTTGGCATTCTAATCCATGGTATTTATTATTTAATTTTGAGGGACTTAACAAAATCTTTTATACAAACTTATTGATCTTATGTATAAAGAAAATAAAATAAGTCCAACCTCTAAAAGCCTCTTTTTAATTTTATTATTATTAATTGGTGTTAAAGTATTTTCACAAATAGAAAAAGACACCTCTAAATTAATGAATGTCAGATATGGCAGCAAAGGAATTGAGTTAGAAACCCGGGACAAAAAATTTCTGTTTCAATTACAAAGCAGGCTGCAATTTCGGTTTTCCACTCCGTACGATGCAGATCCTTTAACTTATGACGATTATGGTCAGCATACACAAACTACTTTTAAAATCAATCGGGCCAGACTAAAAGTTGGCGGCCATGCATTCGAACCCTGGCTTAATTATTATTGGGAGTATGAGCTGAGTCAATCCAACTTACTTGATTTTAGAATCATGATAGAAAAATGGGATTGGTTAAGTTTTAAGGCAGGTCAATGGAAAACAGAATTTACTCGCGAACGTTTCATTAGCAGTGGTGAACAACAAATGGTTGAACGATCTTTAATCAATCGCCCTTTTACTGTTGACCGACAATTAGGGGTTGAAATTTATGGCCATTTGAAAGGAAAAGGAATTGCCGATTTTAATTATTGGGCAGCTGCCTTAACCGGAACAGGAAGAGGAAACACTGCAAATGACGATGGTAATTTAATGTACTTTGGAAGAACACAATGGAATTTTCTAGGAAGATTTTTAGATTTTGAAGGATCTGATTTGGAATTTCATGAAAAACCGACTCCTATTATTGCCTTTTCGGCAATAACAAATCGAAGCCCGTATACACGATTTTCACAAGCTGGCGGAGGTTCTTTGGAAGGTTATGAAAATGGAGAACCGGGTCAGTACAGAGTAAATCAATGGAATCTGGAAACAGCTTTGATGTATCGCGGATTTTCCTGGCAGAGCGAATGGCATACCAAGGAAATTATTGACAAACGGAATAATAACCAGACAACAATATTAAAAGGTTATTATGTGCAGGCTGGTTATTTCTTTTACAATATTCTGAACTGGTGGCCACAACATTTGGAAATGGCTGCAAGACATGCTACATATAAACCGGATAATTCGATAAAACAAAATCGGCAAAACGAATCTACTCTGGCTTTTAACTGGTTTTTTAAAGGACATAAAAACAAGCTCACTTCTGAAATAAGCTATTTCAGTTTTGAAGATAAAACGCTTCCGTTAGAACAAGGCTGGCGCTTTAGAATACAATGGGACATTTCATTATAAAAGCAAAAACTCAGAGTTAAAGTCTTGATTAATTCACACAAAATCATTCTTTTTTCTTAACTTTAATCTATATAAACAGTTGAAAATGAAAAACATAACCCCTACACTAAAAAAATCAGCACTGGTGTGTCTGATTGGAACATTTTTCCTGATTTCGATTGATAGTCTGGCACAACGTCACGGTGGCGCCGGTCACAGAAACGGTGGAGCAACACAAGTAAGGCCTACAAGACCTGCAAATCAATCCAGACCTGCCGTAAACAAACCTAATAGAACGAGACCAGCTGCAACGAGACCAGGATCAAATAATTCCGGAACTAAAATAAGCAGGCCTACAAATTCTAATTCAAAAATCAGTAATAGAAATAATGCAACAACAAGAAATTCCAATAATACAAGAAACTCAAATAACAGAAACACAAACATAAGCGGCAATACAAGAAACAGAAATGTTGACCGAAGCAGAGATATTACCATCAATAACAACCGTAATACAGTAGTAAGAAGAAATACAGTAGTTTACGCCCGTCCGCCCTATAGATATGGCGGCTACAGATATCATGCTTATAATCCGTATTTCTTTCATCCTTACAGACCTTTTTATTATGGACCTGTTTGGCATCCGTGGGGATTTTTTGTTGCTACTTTAGCTGTTACAGCAATTGTTGTCAGCGTTGAAAATAATCAGTATCATTATGATCAGGGGGTTTGGTATGCCCCTTCAAACGGAGGTTATACGGCTGTGCCTGCCCCCGTTGGCGGAACAGCAAATAACATTCCGAGTGGTGCACAAACGGTAAATACAGGAACGGTCAATAATTACTATTATGGCGGAACTTACTATGAAAAAGATGGCAATTCATACAAAGTAGTTGCTCCAACCGCAGGAACAGTTGTAGATCATTTACCTGAAGGCGGTGAAGAAGTTACAATTGGAGATGTAAAATACGTGAAATTTGGTGAAACCTATTACCAACCCATTCAGGTTGATGGAAAAGACAAATATGAAGTCGTTCTGGTCGAAGAAGATAAATAACAAAATATAATTATTTTATTAATTCCATCAAACTAATATAACTTTAAAAGTTATTTTCATACTTTTGATTTAACTTATTGATAACCAATACAGCTTAAAAAACCATTATAATGAAAAATAAAACTTTTTGGATTTTCGCTTTGCTGACAATCTGCATAATTTCAATCACTTACGGGGTAACAAGATTAATTACCCCAAAAGAAAAAGCAAGTAAAACAGCAATGGAATGTCATGAAACTCCAAATACTGAAGAGGCATCAGTATTTAAACCCACTATCGAAAATAAAAATAAACCGGGGGTAAAAGCACCCAAAGGGATGGTTTGGATTCCGGGTGGTGAATTTTCTATGGGAAGCAATGTCGAAGACGAGAGCTTATGCAGTATAAAAGGAGTTACAAAAGACGCCGCCCCTATTCATCGTGTATATGTTGATGGCTATTTTATGGATGAAACAGAAGTTACAAATGAACAATATGCCGAATTTGTAAAAGCCACGGGTTATATTACAGTTGCAGAACAAAAACCAACGAAGGAAGAATTTCCAACGGCAGCCGATGAAGACTTAATCGCCGGGTCTGTTGTCTTTTCGCCTACGCCGTCAGCAGTAAACTTAAATAATTTCCTGCAATGGTGGGCTTATATTGGCGGAACTGACTGGAAACATCCGGAAGGTCCGGGAAGCTCTATAGCCGGAAGAGAAAAATATCCTGTTGTTCAGATTGCTTATGAAGATGCTGCTGCTTATGCAAAATGGGCAGGTAAAAGATTACCAACCGAAGCCGAATGGGAATTCGCTGCAAGAGGAGGAAAAACCGGAAACTTATATGCCTGGGGAAATACCTTAAAACCAAAAGGAAAATTTCAGGCAAATATTTATCAGGGGCATTTCCCGATAAAAGATGGTGACACAGGCGAAGATGGTTTTAAAGGTATTGCGCCTACTGCTCAATATGCTCCAAATGCATACGGTTTGTATGACATGGCAGGAAATGTATGGGAATGGGTTAATGACTGGTATAGTGTAGATTATTATAAATCTCTGAGCGAAAATGGTAAAGTAGCCAAAAACCCGCAGGGGCCTGAAGCTTATAATGATCCAAACGATACAAATGAAATAAAAAAAGTACATCGTGGAGGATCTTTTCTTTGTACTGACCAATATTGTACACGCTATATGGTGGGTACAAGAGGAAAAGGAGAAGTACGATCTGCTGCAAATCATCTTGGTTTTCGATGCGTAAAAAGCATATAAAAATATATAAAGAACATAAAAACGGATTCTATTCATTTAGAATCCGTTTTTGTTTGATTTGATATAAAAAACTCTAATTTTCGAGCTAATAAAAATACTTATCTTTGCTAAAAAAATAAAAAATGCAACATATTATTGATCGTTTTATCAGTTACGTCACCATAGACACAGAATCTGATCCAAATTCGCAAACAACTCCAAGCACACAAAAACAATGGAATCTTGCCAATAAATTAGTCGAAGAATTAAAAACAATTGGCTTGCAGGATGTTACAATAGACGACAAAGCTTACATCATGGCAACTTTACCGAGTAACGTTGAACATGAAGTTCCAACAATTGGTTTTATTTCCCATTTTGATACTTCACCTGATTTTAGTGGCGCCAATGTAAAACCTCAGATTGTCGAAAATTATGACGGAAAAGATATTATTCTGAATGCTGAAAAAAACATCGTTTTATCTCCAAATTACTTCAAAGATTTATTACAATATAAAGGTCAGACGATCATTACCACTGACGGAACAACTTTGTTAGGTGCCGATGACAAAGCCGGTATTACAGAGATTGTTTCTGCAATGGAATATTTGATTCAGCACCCGGAAATCAAACACGGCAAAATCAGAATTGGATTTACTCCTGATGAAGAAATCGGTCGTGGGGCACATCATTTTGATGTGGAGAAATTCGGAGCGCAATGGGCATACACCATGGATGGAAGCCAGATTGGTGAATTAGAACATGAAAATTTTAACGCTGCAGGAGCAAAAATTACCTTCAAAGGAAAAAGCGTTCATCCTGGTTATGCCAAAGGAAAAATGATCAATTCAATGCTTTTGGCAAATGAATTTATCAACGAACTTCCGAAAGGAGAAACTCCTCAGGAAACAAAAGGTTATGAAGGTTTCTTTCACGTACATCATTTAACAGGAAGTATCGAAGAAACTGTTCTGGAACTTATTATCCGTGATCATAACAAAAAGAAATTCGAAAAAAGAAAAGAACTTATTGGTAAAATCACCAAAGCTTTTAATAAAAAATTCGCTAAGAAATTTGGGGAAGATATTGTAATTGCAGAAGTAAGAGACCAGTATTTTAACATGAAGGAAAAAGTACTTCCTGTAAAACATATCGTTGATATTGCCGAAAAAGCAATGCGTGAATTGAATATCAAACCTATCATAAAACCAATTCGTGGCGGAACAGATGGTTCTCAGTTATCGTATATGGGTTTACCTTGTCCGAACATTTTTGCGGGCGGACATAACTTTCACGGAAAATATGAATATGTTCCGGCAGAAAGCATCCAGAAAGCGACTGATGTCATTGTGAAAATTGCTGAATTAACAGCAATTCCGGGAGTTTTTGATGTTGCCGAAAAAACTAAAAGAAGCAAGTAAGTTGGAATCTCAGTCTGATAATAAAGGTATTTGGAAATTTAGCCAAAAATGGGAAGAAGAACTACTTCTGCTCCAATCTATTATTGACAAAACAGAACTGACAGAAACCACAAAATGGGGCGGCCCGGTTTATGTTTTTAACAAAAAAAATGTAATTGGCCTTGGCGGCTTCAAAGATTATTTTGCCATTTGGTTCTTCAACGGCGTTTTTCTTAAAGACGAAAAAAAGAAATTAATAAATGCTCAGGAAGACAGAACCAAATCACTTCGTCAGTGGCGTTTTACTTCAAAAGAAGAAATAAACGAGACAGTCATTTTAGAATATATCAAAGAAGCGATTGAAAACGAAAAACAGGAAAAAATCATTAAACCTTCAAAAAAGGAAGCTATTGTGTCTGAACTTCTGGAAAAAGAAATGATTCAGAACCCTGCATTAAAAGCAGCTTTTGAGAAATTTTCCCCTTATAAGCAATATGAGTTTTTAGAATATATTGAATCTGCAAAACAAGAAAAAACCAGAATTTCCAGGATTGAAAAAGTCATTCCAATGATTTTAGGCAATCGTGGACTGAATGATAAATATCGATAAAATTAAATTCCAATCCGGAAGCTTCGGGATAAATTCCAAATTCCAATTTTCTGGAGATTCTGAATATACCGAAGCTTCGGAAGAAGAATTTCCAACTACACGAAAACCTTTGTCAAAGTTTAAAATTTGGCAAAGGGTTTTCGCTTTTTTGTGATCCTGACGAAGGAAGGATCATACAAGAAACTCAGCATAATCGTCAATCTTGTGGATTCTGGCATGTGATCCTTCCTTTGTAAGGATGACAAGATTGGGCAAATCAAATCTTTAAACAAAAAAAAATCCCAAACTCCATTTTGGAATTTGGGATTTTTGTTTTTTTGAATTTAAAACTTAAGCTTTTTTATTCAAAGCAGCAGTTTTCTCTAAAGAAATAGCTGATCTGTCTATTTTTAATTTTCCTGACATTGTTTCTATTACTAAAGTAGCTTCAGAAATTTCAGTAACTTTTCCGTGAATACCTCCAATAGTGATAATCTTGTCTCCTATTTTTAAACTTTGAGCAAATTCTTTCTCTCTTTTAGCCTTTTTTTGTGCTGGCATAATCATAAAGAAATAAAGGACTACGAACATCAATAAATAAGGAGCAAATTTCATTATATCTTGCATAATTTTTTGTTTTTATTGTTTAGAATTTATGTTTGTTTTTGAGAATTTATTTCAATTACATCAAACCTCTTCCAACTTTAATCAGCTTTTTGCTGGCTTCCAGTTCTTTGACTAAATTGTCTAAAATTCCGTTGATAAAAATACTGCTTTTTGGTGTAGAATACTCTTTTGCAATTTCTAAATATTCGTTAAGAGTTACTTTAACCGGAATTGAAGGAAATTTTAAAAACTCACAAATCGCCATTTTTAAAATAATAGTATCAATTTCTGCAATACGGTCGCTGTCCCAGTTTGGTGTTTTGTCTTCGTATTCTTTTGCTAAAACAGACTCATTTAAAACTGTTCTTCTGAACAGGTCTTTTGCAAAATCTTTGTCTTCAACATCTTTGTACAATTTTGGAACTCTGAAATCATCTGAATCTTCCGTTTTGATAGCTTTCAGTTGTTTGATAATATGTGTATTTACAACCGGAATATCATCAACCCATGTTAGTTTATCATCTTCCAGGTACTCATATAATTTTTCGTTCGGAACGATAACATTTTCAAACAAATCAATTATAAATTGTCTGTCTTCTTCAAATGTATGCGTAGCATTGCTCATGTAGTTTTTATACAAATCGCTTGCTTTAATATCATTTAAAAGTAAAATGATATAATCATCGTTTAATGACCAGTTGTTGATTTTACGGTTTTCTAAAGCGATACTCAAAGAGTTGCTTTCTGCAAGAAGCTGAAAAATTTTGTTTTTGATAAATTTTTCGTTCGGATTACGTTCTGCTGCAGTTGCAAGATGTTTTTTACTTGAAAGATGTAAAAAAACAGATTCTTTTTTACATATCTCTATTAATGAAGATAACATTATTAAATATAAGTCCTGAATATTATCTATGCTGTAGAAAAGAAATTTCTCTTCTTTTTCGAGATTATCAGAACCGCTTTGATGCATAGCATAAATGGATTGCATTACCTTAACGCGTATGTGTCTTCTATTTACCACCTTGTAAGAACATTTAAAAATTAGGGTGCAAAAATAAGAATTAAAGAGGTTAAATTAAAATTTTATCCAATAAAAAACGCAATTCGCAAGTAATTAAGTCTGAGTCTAAAAAAGAGTTCCGTTTTTTGGCTGAGTTTTAGAATTATCTGAAAACTTAAGCCAAAAAACGGGACAATAAATTATTAAAAAACTATTTATTTTTTGCTGTTTTCTAATTTTCTCTGATCGATACGATTCTGAGCAATTGTAAGCGCAGCTTTATGTGTTGTCATTCCGTTTTTCACGGCATAATCGATAATCTCTAAAGTAGTATTATAGATATTCTCTGTTTTGCTCATGATTTCGGCTTTACCGTAATGCTCCAATTCAGCATATACATTGATGATTCCACCAGCATTTATAAGGAAATCAGGAGCATATAAAATACCTCTTTCCTGTAATCTTGCACCGTGAACATTTTCATCTGCTAACTGATTGTTGGCAGCACCGGCAATTACTTTTGCTTTAATCTTATCTACTGTCGCATCATTGATAGTTGCTCCCATTGCACATGGTGCATAGATGTCAACATCTGCGGTGTATAAATCTTCGCCAGTATAAATGGTTGCATTATATTTTGAAGCTACCTGATATAATTTCTCTTCGTTGATATCGGTAATCGTAACCTGTGCTCCTTCTTTAGTCAAATACTCAACCAAAGTTTCACCCACGTGTCCGATTCCCTGAACCAAAACTTTTTTACCATCCAGAACATCAGAACCAAACTGACTTTTTGCAGCTGCTTTCATTCCTAAATAAACACCGTAAGCTGTTACAGGAGAAGGATTTCCGGAACCACCTCTTTCTTCAGAGATACCGGTAACATAAGGCGTTACATCTCTTACAGTATCCATGTCCTTAGTTTCCATTCCAACATCTTCTGCTGTAATATATCTTCCGCTCAGAGAGTGAACAAATTCACCAAATTTACGCATTAACTCAGGTGTTTTCTGTGTTTTCGCATCACCAATAATTACTGCTTTTCCACCACCAATATTAAGTCCTGTAATAGCAGATTTATAAGTCATACCTCTTGAAAGACGTAAAACATCGTTTAGAGCTTCCCATTCAGTATTATAATTCCACATTCTGGTACCTCCTAAGGCCGGCCCCATAACAGAATTATGAATACCAATAATTGCTTTTAAACCCGTATCTTTGTCATTGCAAAATACAATTTGTTCGTGATCGTCAAAAGATAACTGACCAAAAACAGGATCCATTTTTTGAAGTTCTTTTCCAGTTGCGAAAGTTGCATCCATAGCGCTACTATTTATTTGTTTAAAATTATGAATTTGTCAAAAAGACATCTCAAACATAAACAAAAAATACACTTGTGCTAATTTTTTATCTTTAAAATAACAAATTATCAATCGGTTTATTTTGATTAAATTGTATTTTACATTGCTTTTAATTGAAAGTAACTTATAAAATCAATATCATTTCAACATTGAATATCTTAAAAAAATGAAAGAATTACGCTATTTAAACAAATACTTCATTAAATATAAATACAGTTTTTTATTAGGAATTTTAATCACCATAATCGCACAAATTTTCTTTTTATTTACTCCCAAACTGGTCAGTGAGTCTTTTGATGTGATTGAAAGCTTTTTGAAATTATCAGAAAGTGATCAGAAATTACAAATAATCAGAAGTTTTCATAAACAGGAACTGCTTCATAATGTGTACTTAATTATCGGAAGTGCTGTTGTGGGCGGAGTACTTACGTTTTTAATGAGACAAACTTTGATTGTCATGTCGCGTCATATCGAGTTTGATTTAAAAAACGAAGTTTTTAAACAATATGAAAACCTTTCACAAAACTTTTACAAGCAAAACCGAACCGGAGATTTAATGAACCGGATCAGTGAAGACGTTTCTAAAGTTCGTATGTATGTCGGGCCGGCCGTCATGTATACAATCAACACTTTTATACGCTTTGCCATTGTTATCATCTATATGTATAATGTTTCGCCTTTACTGACTTTATACACGATTTTGCCCTTGCCTATTTTGTCTTATTGCATTTTCAGGCTAAGTTCAGAAATCAATAAACGTAGCACTACCTTTCAGCAATATTTATCTAAAGTTTCCAGTTTTTCACAGGAAATATTTTCAGGGATTCGGGTTATAAAAGCCTATTCTTTAGAGAATCAGCATCAGGACAATATGATAGCACTTGCCGAAGAAAGCAAAAGCAAGAGTTTGAGCCTGGCAAGAGTGCAGTCATTGTTTGGCCCGTTAATGATTGCTCTGATCGGAATCAGTAATCTCGTTGTGATTTATTTCGGAGGAGTTATGTACATCAACGGAACGATTCCGAATATCGGAACCATTGCAGAATTTATTCTATATGTAAACATGCTGACATGGCCTGTTGCTTCTTTGGGCTGGGTTTCGTCTATGGTTCAGGAAGCCGAAGCTTCTCAAAAACGTTTAAATGAATTTTTGAAAATTGAACCGGAAATCAAAAACAACAATACTGATTCATCTGATATTCAGGGATCAATTTCATTTGAAGATGTAAGTTTTACTTATGAGGATACCAATATTCAGGCTTTAAAAAATGTCACTTTTACAGTAAAAAAAGGTGAAACCTTAGCCATTTTAGGAAAAACAGGTTCCGGAAAATCTACTATTTTGTCCTTAATCTCCAGATTGTATGATGTCACAGACGGAAGAATAACAATTGACCAAAATGAAATCAGTACTTTAAACCTAAACGACTTAAGGAACAATATTGGGATTGTACCGCAAGATGCTTTTTTATTCTCGGATACTATTAAGAACAACATCAAATTTGGTAATCAGAATGCCACTGATGAAGAAGTAATTGAAGCGGCAAAAAGTGCTGTGGTTCACGACAATATTATCACTTTTAACAAACAATATGACACCATTTTGGGCGAAAGAGGAATTACACTTTCGGGCGGGCAAAAACAGCGCGTTTCGATAGCGAGAGCCATTATAAAACAACCTGCAATTCTTCTTTTTGACGATTGTCTGTCTGCGGTAGACACTGAAACTGAAGAAACTATCCTTAATAATTTATTTGAAATTTGTAAAGATAAAACTACAATAATTGTCAGTCATCGGGTTTCTTCTGCTAAAAATGCCGATAAAATAATCATTTTAGAAGATGGTGAGATCATACAACAAGGCTCTCATAATCAATTAATAAATCAGGATGGTTATTATGCGTCGTTATATTTAAAACAACTTTCGGAAAAAGAATTACTTTAAATGTTGCGTAATAGATAATTTTTTATGATTTTTGAGTACTATTAATTCCAAAAATGATAGAATGTATTATGAGAGAAAATGACATGTTAGAAAAAGAAGAGATTTTTTCTAAAGTATTACGAGCAGGAAGAAGAACCTATTTCTTTGATGTAAGGGCTACCAAAGCTGACGACTATTATATTACTATTACCGAAAGCAAAAAATTTACCGAAGAAGATGGTTCATTCCACTTTAAAAAACACAAAATTTACTTGTACAAAGAAGATTTTGGATCTTTTGCTGAAATATTGGAAGAAATGACTTCATATGTTTTGAACCACAAAGGTGAAGAGGTAATTTCTGAAAGACATCAAAAGGATTTTAAAAAAGAATACGGTTCTGATAAAACAGAAGGTCAGGTATCAAGTTTTACAGATATTGATTTTGACGATATTTAGCCCTAAAATAGCTTTTTAAAAAGTACGAGTCCAACATGTCCAGCATTTTGGACTTTTTTTATATCTTTAAATCATTCGCTCTTAAAATTTATAAAATGAAAAAAATACTTCTTCTTTGTTTCTTCTTCTTTGGCATTACTCTTTTTGCACAGAAAACAGAATATGAAACAAAATCTAATATTCAATATTACGATTCGGCAATTAATAAAAATGACAGTTATATTAATGAACGCTGTGTTCTGGATATTTATTATCCAAAGAACAATAAAAATTTTGCAACTATCGTCTGGTTTCATGGCGGAGGCCTGACCGGAGGAAGCAAAGAAATCCCGGAAGCATTAAAAAATAAAGGTTTTGCAGTTATTGGAGTAAATTACAGATTATCACCAAAAGTAAAAGCTGCAAAATGTATTGAAGATGCCGCAGCTGCCGTTGCATGGGCTTTTAAAAATATTGGCAGTTACGGCGGTGATCCTTCACTGATTTTTGTCTCAGGTCATTCTGCCGGAGGATATCTGGCTTCTATGGTTGGCCTGGATAAAAAATGGCTGCAAAAAGAAGGAATCGATGCTAATAAAATAGCAGGATTAATTCCGTTTAGCGGTCAGTGTATTACTCATTTTGAAATTAGACGAGAAAACGGAATTCCCGATACTCAGCCAACAATAGACAGCTTTGCACCACTTTTTTATGTTCGTGCCGATGCTCCGCCATTATTGCTTATTACCGGAGACCGTGAACTCGAAATGTTAGGCCGTTATGAAGAAAACGCTTATATGATGCGTATGATGAAACTTGTCGGACACAAACAGACTAAACTTTTTGAATTAGACGGTTACGGCCACGGAATGACAGAACCGGGCTTTCCGCTACTTGTCAATGAAGTGAACAGAATTATAAAAGAAAATAAGAAATAATCCTAAAATAAATCCACGGCAATGGAAACAAATTTATTAATATTACCCGGGCTCGGTAATTCCGGCGAAAAACACTGGCAAACGTTTTGGCATGAAAAATTCAAAAATTCAAAACGAATTGTTCAGGACAACTGGAATGAACCAGTTCGTGAAGACTGGATCACCAGATTAAAAGAAGAAATATCAAAACTTGAACAGCCGACCATTCTTGTCGCACACAGTTTAGCTGTTTCATTAGTTTTACACTGGGCAGTTTCAAATAATAATAAAAATATTGTCGGAGCTTTACTGGTTGCTCCTGCAGATGTCGATTCGCCTGAACATACTCCTGAAATTATTCGCAATTTTTCTCCGATGCCTATCGCAAAACTGCCATTTCCTTCTATTGTTGTGGCTAGTGAAAATGATCCGTATGCTTCTTTTGAAAGAAAAAAATATTTTGCGGAACAATGGGGAAGCGATTTTGTAAATGTCGGTCAGCAGGGCCACATTAACTCTGATTCTGATTTGAAATATTGGGAAGAAGGGCAGTTGATTTTACAACAACTGATTGAAAAAATAAAATCCAAATCATAATACTTTTAGATTTCAGTCCCGATTTTCAAGATAAAACCGGGACTGAAATCTAATTAACCAATTCTTAAACCATTTTCAATTTTAAAATCCGGAGCCAGTAAAATCACATCTCCCTCCTCTCCTACTGCACCAAGAACTAAACATTCGCTCATAAATTTTCCGATTTGTTTTTTAGGAAAATTTACAACACCAACAATCTGTCTGTTTAACAGCTCTTCTTTTGAGTATCTTTTGGTGATTTGTGCCGATGACTTTCTGATGCCAATTTCTGAACCAAAATCAATCGTAAGCTGATAAGCCGGTTTTCTTGCTTCAGGAAAATCATTTATATCTATTATCGTTCCGACACGCATATCGGTTCTTTCAAATTCATTCCAGGTTAAATCCATATTTCATTTTAAATTACTGGTTACAAACCTATTAATTTTGTAATTAATAGTACTAATTCTATAACCCATTTTTTTGGCTTAGCTTTTAATTTTACTGTATAAAACTTTAAACTAACATAAAAATATATAAAAATGGAACATACTGAAGCAAATGCCTGCATGACGATTAAAGATTTTGAATCTAACCTGAAACAGGTGCATACCGATAAATATATTGAAACAGCACAAAATGTACGATTATATGTAAAAGATTATGGTACGGGTAAACCTGTTATCCTGATTCATGGCTGGCCGCTTTCTAATGAAATGTGGGAATATCAGATTGATTTTCTGGTTCAAAACGGATTTAGGGTAATTGCCTATGACCGCCGTGGATTTGGTAAATCTTCACAACCCTGGGACGGATATGATTATGATACTTTGTCTGATGACTTACAGGAAATTATCGAACAACTGGAACTGACAGATGCAACATTAGTTGGTTTCTCTATGGGCGGTGGCGAAGTAGTGCGTTATTTTAGCCGTCATGGTGGTAAAGGTGTCTCAAAAGCAGCTTTAATTTCTTCTATAATTCCATATTTATTAAAAACAAACGACAATCCTGATGGTCATCCAAGAGAAAAAAGTGAAGCGACTGCAGCTGCTATTAAAGAAGACCGAATCGCTTTTATCGATAATTTCGGAAAAACTTTTTTTGGCGTAAATATCATCAACAAACCTATAAGTTCGGCTTTGTTAGAATATTACAGAAACCTTTGTTCTGTTGCTTCTCCAAGAGCGACATTAAGATGTGCAGAATCTTTTTCGTTTACTGACTTTAGGGATGAATTAGATTTTGTAAAAGTTCCTACATTAATAATTCACGGTGACGATGATAAAATTGTACCGATAGATTTAACATCAAAAAAAGCTGCTGAAGGTATCCGTACAAGCACTTATATTGTTTATGAAGGTGCTCCGCACGGCTTGTTCTATACCGAGAGAGAAAAATTAAATAATGATTTACTGAATTTCCTGAATTCATAAATCAATAAGATATAAATCCGGAAAGTTTTTAAAACGCTCCGGATTTTTTTTACCTTATAGTGCTTTTTATACCGAATTAAAGTTAATTTTGATTTTACTTAATTCCTTTTAAAAATGGCACAAACTCCTTCAAATATGTTACCGCTCGGAACCCTTGCTCCGGATTTCAGACTAAAAGATACAAATTCGAATTACGAATATTCATTTGAAGATTTGAAAGGAACAAAAGGAACCCTTGTGATTTTTATGTGCAATCATTGTCCGTTTGTACTTCATGTAATCAATGAAATTGTCATGATTGCAAACGATTATCGTGTACAGGGAATTGGTGTTATTGCTATCTCCAGCAACGATATTGAAAAGTTTCCACAGGATTCGCCTGAAAAAATGACTGAATTTGCTTTTCAGAACAAAATAGATTTCCCTTACTTATTCGATGGAACACAGGAAGTCGCCAAAGTTTTTGATGCTGCCTGTACTCCAGATTTCTATTTATTTGATAATCGCAATCGTTTGTTTTATCGCGGACAATTGGATGACTCGAGGCCAAACAATGGAATTCCGTTAAGCGGAAGCGACCTGAGAAGTGCCATCGATGCCATAATTTATAACCGAACTTTAAAAGATTCTCAAAAGCCCAGTATTGGCTGCAACATTAAATGGAAGTAGATAATTTCCTTTGATTCTAAAAAGTTTGGCTATCTTTGCTAATCAGCTTCTTGATGCTATGCGAAATATATTATCACTTATAACAGGTTTCGGTTTCTCATTTTCTTTTATAAGAGAATCGATTACTGCTGTCATTATTTCACATAACAAGGCCTTTATTAATTAGGCCTCCGTCTCTATCAATTTCTTCTTTCAGGCGGAGGATTTACATCAGATTTTAGTAGTTTATTTTATTGGAGAGATTCGTCTCTGCCTGATAATTTTATTCGTATTTCAGTTTTCTTTCAAATGGTACTTATACAAACAATTTGCATTCCATTTCAAATTTATAATTTTCAAATAATTAATACATAACAATATGAAACCGACACCCGTTTTTAGTTCATCAGATTATCATTTACTGAGAGAATTGATATTAAAAAGTAAGAATTCGACAAATGCAAAAGAAGCCGGGCTTCTTGCTCAGGAATTAGACCGTGCCATTGTCAGCAAAGAAAAGAATATTGACAACTCGATTATCCGAATCAACTCATTCGTTACAATAGAAGATGTAAATGCAAAAAAACAAATGAAAATCCAGATTGTTTTGCCTTCTATGGCCGATGTTAAAGCAGGGAAAATTTCGATTCTGGCACCTTTGAGTGTTGCTATAATTGGTTTTAAAGAAAATGACGAAGTTGACTGGGAATTACCTGCCGGAATAAAAACTTTAAAAATAATTGCTGTGGGCAATGAATAACTTTTTAAACACCTCAATGTATGAAGGTGTTTTTTTATGTCTTAATTGAAATAAAAAAAGCATCCTGCTAAGAATGCTTTTCCTGAAATTTTATAATCTCGAATGAATATAATTCGTAATTGAAGCCATTTGAGTTTCGTCTAAATGCGCTTTTTTACCCATGCTCACCAATATTGGTGTCCACTCTTCTTTTGTAAATTTTTTCGGTTCAAATAATTTGTGGCAATTTGCACAATTGTTATTGTATAGGTTTTGACCTTCTGCTAATTCTAATGATAATGCTGCTACCGGGGCTTCTGTTACCGGAGCTGTTGGGGCTACCGGAGTTGTTGTTGTCGCTACTGCAGTTTTTTTAGTATTGCAGGAAACCAAAAAAACAGTTACTGCGGCAAGGGTTAAAAATTTTGATTTCATTTAATTTGTTTTTTACATCGTAAATATAAAAAAAATCCCATTCGACAGGCGAACGGGATTTTATTATTTAGAGTATTTAAAACTATTTGCGTTTTATTTTACTTCCATTAATTCAACATCAAAAATCAAAGTTGCGTTTGGTGGAATAACTCCTCCTGCACCAGCAGATCCGTAAGCTAAATGAGATGGAATCACGAAACGTGCTTTGTCTCCAACCTGCAGTAAAGCAATACCTTCATCCCATCCTTCGATAACCTGACCCTGACCTAATCTGAATTCGATTGGTTTTTTTCTTGGATAAGAAGAATCAAAAACTTTTCCTGTTTCTAAAGATCCTTCGTAATGTACAGCAACAGTTTTTCCTGCTTCTGCTCTTTTACCATCCCCTTTTTGAATCATTTTGTAACGAAGACCGCTTTCTGTTTTATCAAAACCAGCAGCCAGTTGCTCCATTTTTGCTTCAGCAGCAGCTTTTTCTGCAGCTTCACGTTTTGCACGAGAACCTTCAAAAACTCTAAAAGCTTCAATAGCATTCCATTTTTGAGCTTCGTCTCCTACTCTTACGATTTCTATAGATTCTAAAGCATCTCCCTGAGCAACAGCATCAACAATATCCTGTCCTTCTACAACATGACCAAAAACAGTATGTTTTCCGTCTAACCATGAAGTTGGAACGTGAGTGATATAAAATTGAGATCCGTTTGTACCAGGACCTGAATTAGCCATAGCCAAAACTCCCGGACGATCGTGTTTTAAACTTGGGTGAAATTCATCATCAAATTTGTAACCAGGACCGCCTGTTCCAGTTCCTGAAGGACATCCTCCCTGAATCATGAAATCAGGAATTACACGGTGAAATTTTAATCCGTCGTAAAATTTATTTCCTTGTGGTTTGATTTTATTTTCTAAGTTTCCTTCTGCTAATCCTACGAAGTTACCTACTGTACCTGGTGCTAAATCGTGTGCCAGTTTTACTAATATTGAACCTTTGCTAGTATTGAATTTAGCGTATATTCCGTTTTCCATTTTCGTTATTTTTAATTTAATGCAAATTTACAAATTAATTTTTTATCAATTTATGCTTTATTTCTTAAGTTCCGATCCCGAACTGTCGGGACGGGATGATTTATAAGTCAGCACATAAACTGTTAATGCCAGTAAAGCCAAAACCGCACAGCCAATCGCAACAGCATGCCATCCGCCTAACTTCCACAAAAACAAACCGTATGCAGAACCGGCAGCAGTTCCTAAGAAGCTAAACGACATAAATACCGTATTTAACCTGTTTCTTGCTTCCGGCAAAAGCGAATAGACCCTGGTCTGGTTTGAAATGTGAACACCCTGAATTCCGACGTCAATGAATACAATTCCGATAATGACACCAATTATACTTTCTATAGAAAAATAGAAAATAATAAAACTGATTAACATTAATAAGCAGCCGTAACCCACTGCAATTCTTGGATTTCCTTTGTCTCCCATTTTACCAACCAAAGGCGCGGCCAAAGCTCCTGAGGCGCCTACAATTCCGAAAAGCCCGATGGTCGCACTATTAAAACTAAACGGTTCTCCTGAAAGCAATAAAACCATGGTTGTCCAGAAAGCGCCAAATTGTGCAAAACAAAATACGTTTATCAAAGTGGCTTCACGCAGGACGGGTTGTGTTTTTATGAGCGTAAAAAGCGATTGTATTAATTGTCCGTACGAACCTTGAAACTGAGGTTTATTAACCGGGAATTTTCTTTGAATGGCAAAAAAGATCAAAAGGCAAATTCCGGCTGCGATCCAGAACATGGATCTCCAACCCCAAAGCTGGCCTATAAAACCGCTCAAAGTTCTGGAAAGCAAAATTCCTACCAGCAAACCACTCATAATAGTACCTACTACTTTTCCGCGCTGTTCGGGAGCTGTTAATGAAGCTGCCAACGGCAGAATAAGCTGTGGCACGATTGAGGTAATTCCTAAAAACAAGGAGGCTATTTGCAAAATGAAGAAACTTTGGGCTGTAGCCGCAATTATCAGGGCAATTACAGACGCAAAAGTGGTCATCAGAATTTGTTTTTTTCGCTCAATTTTATCGCCAAGCGGTACCATAAAAAACAATCCGATTGCATAACCTGCCTGCGTAAGATAGGTTATCGTTCCGGCACTGGCTTCAGGAATTTTAAATTCGTTGGCAATTAAAACAATCAGAGGCTGGCAGTAATAAAGGTTTGCAACTATAAGTCCAGTGCAAACTGCCATAAATAAGACATTCGTTTTGGATAAATTCATTTTGCAAAAATACTATCAATATTTAATCTAACCTTAAAAAAGTTCATTTTTTGTTTTAAAAAATTTGTATAAAACTCTGTGTAGATCTAGTCCACAGATGAAACTGATTCGCTATCGCGAAGACGCGGATTTATGCGGATTTAGAACCTAAATAATAGGTTTAGGTTATTGAAAGTGTTTTTATAAACAAATGTCTTGTCTTAAATAAAAATCAGTTAAAATCTGCGTCTTCGCAATAGCGAATCCGTATAATCCGTGTGCTAAATTTCAACGCTAATTATACAGATAGCAGAAAATCTTCCCGCATTGGACTAAAAACATCGGTCAGCATTCCGGTTTCCAGACATACAACACCATGAATGGCATGAGGCGGAATATAAAAACTGTCTCCTTCTTTCAGGGTTTGCGTCACTCCGCTGATGGTTACATCAAACTTTCCACTTGCGATATACGTTACCTGAGAGTGATAATGTTCGTGCAGAACGCCAATGCCGCCTTTTTCAAAATGAACATTTACAAGCATCACTTTGTCATCATAAGCGAGGATTTTACGTTTTATTCCTTCCCCTACTACTTCCCACTCTATTTCATCTCCTTTTATAAACTCTTTACTTGTTGCCTGCATATTTTCTTTATTTAATTTAAATCCTCCATTTGGTTTTCAAAATTTCTTATGAATTCCAAAAGATTACTTAACGTGGTTTTATCCGTAATATTTCCATCAATATCCATTTTTCCTCTAATTCCCTGAATCAAAAGCTGGGTTTTATCTGTAAAATCAGTTTCAATGGTTTTCATTATTAAACCCAATTGTTCGTGACCTTTTTCTCCTGATGCCGAAGCAGTTATCAAACCCACTTTTTTATTTGAAAAAACGGTAGTCGAAACGCACCATTCCAGTGCATTCTTTAAACTTCCCGGCAGACTGAAAACATATTCGGGTGTACAGATTATGACTCCGGCTGCAGTAGCAATTTTATTCCTGAAAAGAGTTACTTTTTCGGGCGGATTATCGGTATCTGAATCCGGATTAAAATGAGGAATACTTTCTAAATCCTCGAATATTTCAACCTCAAACTTACTACTCATATTCTTTGAGATGAATTTCAGAATCTTAAAGTTGCTGGAATCCTTTCTCGTGCTTCCCGAAATGGCAAATATTTTATTTTTTGCACCAGTCATTTTTCAATACTTTTCGTCTGCCGAAACAGCAAAATTTACCGCTGCCTCAGAATGAATTTTCGTCGTATCAAAAACAGGAACCGAAACATCTTCCTGACTTATTAACAACGGAATTTCGGTACAACCCAGAATAATTCCTTCAGCACCGTTTTCAATTAATTTTTCAATAATATTAAGATACGCCCTTTTGGTTTGCTCCTTGATGATACCGCGCCCCAGTTCCTCTTTTAAGGTTTGCTGAATAAAATCTCTTTCTTCCTGTAAATAAGGAACAATAGCTTCCACATTATTTTCAGCAAGTTTATTTAGGTAAAAATCCATTTCCATAGTGAATTTTGTTCCCAATAAACCCACTTTTTTTAATCCTTGTTTATTGATTGCATTTGCGGTAGCCGTTGCAACATGAATTATCGGCAGTTTAATTTCTTTTTCGAGCCTGTCTGAAACGGCATGCGCTGTATTGGCACATAAAACAATACCTTCGGCACCACTTTTTTCCAGGCTTTTACAGGCATTTAAAAGCAGTTTAAAACTCGCTTCCCAGTCTCCATTGGTATTATTTCTCTGGAAATCATCAAAATTTAAAGAGTAAATTATACACTCGGCAAAATTAAGACCTCCTAATTTTTCGTTTATTCCTTCATTAATAAATCTGTAATAATCAATTGTCGAAACCCAGCTGATTCCGCCTACAAGTCCTAGTTTTTTCATATATGTGCTTTAATTGCTTTTTTCATCGGGTGCTTACCATATCTTTCTTCATTAATTGCAATTCATCTGTCAGATTATTGCGCTGAAAAAAATTAGCGAGTTCACTAAGCCTTTTTTTATTGTCGTAATTTATACCGGTATTTAATTTTTTCTGGCAAACAGAACATAACCTTATAGAGTGTCCATCCGTTTCGGATAAACTATTTGTGCCATTCATTACACAATTAGCATCAATACAATGATGCAGTCCAAACATATGCCCAATTTCATGGGAACATATTTTCATCAATCGGGATAAGCATAAATTAAAATTGGCATCGGTTAGCTTTTCATCCTGTAATCTGTAGATGGAACTTACACCAATTTTCTGACTGTAAGAAGCTAACCCGAAAACAAAATTCCATTCTGGTTTTGGGTACAAATCTTTTTCTGTCAGGGCCATTAAAGCGATTCTTTTTTCCGGTTTTTCTTTTTTCAGAACACTATCCAGGATATAACCGGCCAGAAACTGCTCGTAGTTTTCGGTGAGTTTCCTTCTGGCGTGGGCGGGAATAATATCATTTGAAGCTCTTTCTCCAATTTTGGTTTCTAACTGAAAGTATATTTCAAGATATTCTCTCAGTAATTCAATCTGTTTATTTTGCAGGGCTGTAAAATCACCAATGGGTTTGATATAAATAATATTAGAATCGTCTGTCGGAGTAATATGTTTTGAATTTTCGAATTGTTCAAAAGTCTGTCCTTTCTCCGGATGCGAATCCAGCCATTCTCCTGGTGCCGGCGTTAATAATGCAATATCATTGGCTTTAATCTTGTCAAAATATTCATCTTTCTTATCAGAATGGCAGGAAAACAGAAGTACAAGAATGAAAAGAGAAAGTTTTCTCATAAATAGCAGTAGTTTAAATTAAGTGGTTTGAAATAAAATCACAACTCGTTTTTACAGATTTAAAAGAATCAACTGCGAAATTATTTTCCTGTTCTACAAAAAAATGTTTCATTCCAGCGAGTTTTGCTTCTTTAAAAATGGGTTTAAAATCTATAGAACCTGAACCAATTTCGGTATTTAAAGCCGGATTAAGGTTATCCATATCCTTAACGTGCCACATTTTAAAACGTCCCGGGTTTTCCTTAAATAATTGCACCGGATCTTTTCCCGAACGGACAACCCAGTATAAATCCATTTCAAAAAACACCAGATCTTTATTTGTTTCTTTCAATAGAATCTCATAACCTGTTGTTCCGTTATGATTTTCAAATTCAAAATCATGATTATGGTAAGCCAGTTTTAAACCTGCTTTGTGACACATTTTTCCGGCTTCGTTTAACCGGACAGCAATTTTTTTATAGTCATCACTATTTTGCCTGAAAGGCGGATCTACCCACGGAATAGTCAGGTACTCGCTTTTGAGGATTTTGGCCGCAATAATTGCTGCTTCTAGTTCTGCAGTATTCCCGTCAGCTAAAAAACTGCCGATTCCGTAATGACCGCTTACGGCACTTAATTTATTAGCGTCCAGAATTTTCTTTAATTCCATTGGAGTCAATCCCCAAAACTGATCTTTTATAGAAAACCCATACGTTTCTACGGTTGTAAACCCGGCAGAAGCTACTTTCTCCAATGTTGTTTTTATATCTTTTGGAAATTCGTCACGCAAGGTATATAACTGTAAACCAATTTCTTTTCTGTTCATATTAAATGCAAATGAAGGCATGGCTAAAACAGCAGCAGTTGCCAGGCTGCCATTGATTATGAAGGTTCGTCGGGAAGTCATAGTCTTTTAATTTAAAGTAAAACTACTTTTATTTCTTAGATTTCGAATCATCAAAATTGTCAAAATAAGTAAAGTCTTTGGTTATTTTTCCGTTCTCAATTGTAAATATAGTACAAATCGGCAGCTTAAATTTTGTGCTGTCGGCAGCAGTTCCTGTAGAAACAAATTCTACTATGATATGTTTTTCGTCTGATGGATAAACATTTACAACCTCATCATGCAGATCAGAAAAAACAGCATTCAGCTGCGAATACTTTTCAATGGTTTGTTTTCTGGTCTGCGTTATCATTTCTGTACCAAACGAAGGATCTTTAAAATCGGATACCGGCGAGTACATATCTGCCAGTTCTTTCCATTCGTGTTTATTGAAATGTTCAAAATATTGTTTTACTATTTTTTCTTTTTCTGTCGGGTCCAGGTTAGAAACCTTAGGCTGGTTATTGCAGGAAAAGAGAATAAACGCAGTGATAACCGGCAGGAATATTTTTTTCATCCTAACTTATTTAAACAGTTAATTTATAAAGAGATAAATTCATCAAAATTTTAATTAAAAATAATAAAAAGCTTCTGATAAATTTCCGGAAAGCTCATTTGTTTGCAAGTTATTTCTGTTATCAAATTTTAAAACATTAAAATTCCCAAAAATTAACTTTGTATCTTTGCCGCTTAGAACAATTGAAGAAAAGAAATGCGAATTGACATTATAACGATTTTGCCTGAATTATTAAAAAGCCCGTTTGAGGCTTCGATTATGAAACGTGCTATTGACAAAGGTTTGGTAGAAGTTCATTTTCATAATTTACGTGATTATACTACAAACAAACAGAAAAGTGTTGATGACTATCCTTTTGGCGGTGGCGCCGGAATGGTGATGACCGTACAGCCCATTGACGATTGCATCACGCATTTAAAAAGCCAGCGCGAATACGACGAAATCATTTATATGTCACCTGATGGCGAAACCCTGAACCAGAAAATGGCCAATACGATGTCAATGTATGAAAACATTATCATTTTATGCGGACATTATAAGGGTGTAGATCAACGGGTTCGCGATCATTTTATTACAAAAGAAATTTCAATTGGAGATTATGTTTTATCCGGAGGAGAATTGGGCGCTTTGGTTTTGTCCGATGCCCTGATCCGCTTAATTCCCGGTGTTTTGAGTGACGAAACTTCGGCATTAACAGATAGTTTTCAGGATAATTTACTTTCAGGCCCTATATACACAAGACCGGCAGATTATAAAGGATGGAAAGTCCCGGAAGTTTTAACCAGCGGCCATTTTGCCAAAATCGACAAATGGCGCGAGGATATGGCGTATGAACATACCAAAAACAGACGCCCGGATTTACTGGAAGAACATTAAAATTAAATTCCAAAATTTTAAAATTCCAAATTCCAATTAATCATTATTTTTTAAATTGGAATTTGGAATTTCTCTATTGAATTTTAACCTTCCCAATTGGAATTTGGAATTTCTGTATTGGAATTTGGAATTTCTGTATTGGAATTTGGAATTTCTTTATTGAATTTTAATCTTCTCGATTGGAATTTGGAATTTATTTTTCTTGGAGTTTTAATTTTTTTGACTACATTTGCACCCAAATTAGACCAACCTCTGGCGAGATCCGTGAATGTTGCTCTATCTAAAAACACCATAATTAAAGATATCATGGCAGATTTAATGAAATTCGTTCAAACCGAATTAGTTGCTAAAAAAGATTTCCCTGTTTTCGGAGCTGGAGATACTATCACAGTTTTCTACGAAATTAAAGAGGGTGAAAAAACAAGAACTCAGTTTTTTAAAGGAGTTGTTATTCAAAGAAGAGGTTCTGGTAACACAGAAACTTTTACTATTCGTAAAATGTCTGGAGCTATCGGAGTTGAGCGTATCTTCCCGGTAAACTTACCAGCTTTACAAAAAATTGAAATCAACAAAAAAGGAGCTGTACGTAGAGCTAGAATTTTCTACTTCAGAGAACTTACTGGTAAAAAAGCTAAGATTAAAGATAAAAGAAGATAATCATTTATCTCTTTGTTATAAAAAAACTCGTTTCATTTATTTGAAACGAGT
>NZ_QETH01000030.1 GCF_003105115.1 Flavobacterium sp. HTF
TAAAATATAAATTTTACTTTTTAATTCGATATTACAACAGCAAATAATCAACAAAATATTGGGTGTGATGCAAGTGTATCTTTAAGCGGTTATGGTGAAGATGATGGTAACATAAAATTAGATTGTGATTTACCTCCACAAAAATACCCAACTGAATTTTTTTGTATATATAAAAATGTTATGTCTTTAGATTCTGACAATAATTTAGTTATAGAAGATGTTCATACACGTAACCCTATTATCGGTAAATACAAAGCTATTATAACTGCAATAAAATAGCCTGAAAAAATTAATATGCAATCTTAAGTTATTACAGATTGCATATTATATATTATTTGCTCAATTCTTTTAACCGATAATTCGTATTGCTCAGCCAGAATAATGTATTTTAATTCCTTGGTGATATTATCTTCAATTGAATTGTACGATTCAAATATTTCAATATCTCTTAATATTATATATGACAGGATTCCATTCTTTACGAATTGAAATGTTATTGATTTGTTTTTTTTTAGCAGTTCATATCTGTTCATTTTTTAAGTTGATGTTGTTTTTTGTTTTGTTATTATATCTTAGACCAGTAAACTAGGCCATTCTTTCTTTAAGTTTTTTTAGAGCATTTAGTTTTACTTCGTTTATTCTTTGTCTGGTTAGATTCAATTCTTCACTTACTTGCTGTGTGGTCTTACAATCACCTTCATCATTAGTATCAACAAAAAGCATCTGAATGACATTTCTTTCTTGTGGGTTAAGGTATTTCATATTATATCTGAGCTTCTTTTTCTTATCAGCATTGTCGTGTTCTTCAATGTCGTTCGGGCAATTTATATCGGTTTCATTTTCCATTCTTACCGTGTTTGGTTTAGAAAAGAAGTAATGATTAATTTCAGACTCAGAGAATTGATTTAACGCTTCAATATCGTTTTCAAATACTTCATATTGGTTCTTCTGGTATAATACATTTATAGCCTTCGCAATCTTCTTATCAGACATTAATTTGCTTTGCGGACTTCTGATTGTACTACCTGCCTTTATAATGAATTCATTTATTGCTTTCTTTATCCAGAAACTGGCATAATATGAAAACTTAATATCTAAATCTGGGTTGAATCTTCTGGTTGCTTCTATCAATCCAATGTTACCTTCACTAATTAAATCATCTAATTCAATCGCATCTGATTTTTGTAATACTGATTTATATTGTTTAGCAAAATGAATTACCAATTTAAGGTTAGATGTAATTAGTTTATTCAATGCCATTGAATCGTTTTGATTTATTAGGATGTATAAATCTTTGATTTGTTCTTTCGTTAATTTTTCAAATTTTGATAAGTCTTGATAGTACTTTTTGTTAATGATTTGTTTTTCGTAGTTCATATATTTCTTTACATATAAATACTTGTGAAAAACAAAAAAGACAGATTTAAATAAAAAACCTTCAATATTTTTTAGGTACTGAAGGTTGTTTTTATTATTGAAGGTTAGCGTAGTTTTCAATTACCTGAACCCTATTCTGTTGAGATGTAATATCAGTCACATTAACTACTGGTGCTGGCAATGTAGAATTAGCTTTTGCTATCGAAGTGGCCAACCTCTCATAGTCGATTGAATAACTTGCATTGGCTTGTGAATAGCTTGGCGCACCAACGTAACCACCGTTTGCGAATCCTGGCACTCCGATTGATTGAAAGAATCTGTGACCACCTGCTCGTGCTTGTTGTTCTTGGTTTAGAATAACCTCACCTTGTTTAACATAAGCAAGTGTATCATCACCATTTGATAACGGAACTACGTTTGAACCATTATTGATTAAACCATTTCTCAATGTTGGTATTGCTCCACCTTCAGCACGTGTTGGAACACTAGCTTCTTTTGTTGATGTAATCTTTTTCACGTTAGCAATACCAGCAACAACTGCGGCACCTGCGGCAACAGCTCCTAATACTGGTCCAACAATTGGAATACCAGCCATTGCTGAGTAAGCGGATGTTGCAGCTTTATATGTGTCCATTGTAGCTTGGGCAACTGCCATTGCTTTACCTGCTTTAGATTCTTTACCTAAGATTGTTGCAAGGTTTCCAAGTGTATCAGAAGCTAATTGTAATTTGTTTTCTTGAACACTTCTTTCAATTCCCTTTTGAATCGTAGCGTGCTTTTGTTTTATTAAATCAACATCTGCACCAGTTTTCTCAGCTGAAAGAAGTTCTGCTTGATATCGTTGATTTTCTTGTTCTGTTTGTAATGCTAAATCAAATGCAAATGCTTCACCATCTGCAACTATCTTATTTTGTAAATCAAGTTCTTTCTTTTGTTTCGCTTCTTCTTCTCTTTGTAAATCGATTGATTTTTTATCAGCGTAGAATTTGTCATCGATTGCTTTAATTGCAATCGCATATTCTTCAGCAGATATTAAACCGTTCTGCAAACGGGTTGTTTGAGCCGATGCTTCTGCTTCTGAAATCTTGTTTAATCTATCAATTTCTTGTTGATATATTGCATCACTTATAAATTTGCTGTTGTCAAGTTTTGTTTGATTATTTGCAATAAATAATTCAAGTTCTTTATCGGCATTTGCAACAGCAATATCAATTTGCTTTTGAGCAAATTCGTTTGTTATATTTAGCTTGTCCGTTTCATACTTTGTCTTGGAGATTTTTCCAGCATCAAATTCAGCTTTAAGATTGGCAAGTTTCTTATCTTTTAAAGACTCTTCAAAGGCCAATTGCTCTGCCATTGTTTTCTTTAGCTTTCCTTCTTGAGCAACATATAAATCAAGTTCTTCCTTGTTCTTTAGTATGACAGCATCAACCGCTTTTTGATGGTCTGCAACTCTCTTATCATTAATTTCTTTTGCTTTATCAGTGGCTTCTTTTCTTAATGAATTCAAGTTTGCTAACTGCTCAGATTCTTGTCCAGTGATACGTTCTTGGATATCACTAATGTTAGTTTCAGCTTCGGACTTTGCATTCAGTGCTTCAGTTGTTTTTCCTTCTGCGGCAATTCTTAAGTTGGCAACTTTTAGTTGCTGATTTGCAATCTGCATTTCGGCTGATGATTGTTTTTTTAGTACTGCGCCTAACTGTTCGTTTATCTGCATTCTCTTTGCAATTGAATTGCTTTCATCATCACGTTGCTGTCTTAATTTTTCAGCTATCTTTTGATAATCCAATTGTATCTTCTGGGAATTACGTTGCATTGTTGCAAGCTTTCCTTCGGCAACAGCCAAGTCTGCGGCAGCTTTCGCTCCCTGCTTAACGGAGTTTGTAAACTTATCAATTCCAGCAGCGGCCGAATTTGCGCCAATCATTCTCAAACCAGCTGAAATAATTCGTGCGCCTTTCTCAGCAATTGCAATTGCAGTTTCGAAATACTTAACGAATGCATTACCTAACCATTCACCAAAGGGTTTAATAACATTGAATAAACCTCTGAAAATACCAGTAATAGTTGCTGTTACTTTAGCTAACTTTTGTGAACCAGCTTCTGTTGAATTCATTGAAGCAGACATAAACTTAAACGCTCCAACAACTAACCCTACAACAACAGCGATTGCAGCGATTGCGGCACCAAGTGGTGTAGCAATAAATGCAAGTGAAGCTTTTATCATTCCACCGATAGCTGTTGTTATTGTTCCAAATCCATTTTTAAGTAATGGTGCAACACCACCAGCTTCTTTAGCTCTATCAATAAAACCTACAAGGCCACCATTGAAGATATTCATTTCTGAAAAGGCTTCTTTAATCTGGTCTTTATAAGCACCGATTTCCATCTTCTGTTGTTCAGCGGCACTTACGTTAGCTTTAATAAAAGCCGTGTTCTCATCAATCTTTTTATTGATTTCGGCAAGGGCTTGTGCTCCTTCTTCCGTTGCTGTATTAAGCTGATTTCTAATTGCCTTTAGCTGTTTATTATTTTCAGTTGCGGCATCTATGGAAACAATTTCTTTATCAATTGCTTCAGTCAAAGCTTCAGTTCCGTTTGCGAATGCGTTGGTTGAAGTATTTAATTGTGTGACAACATTTCTTTGTTGTCCGTAAAGTGTTTGCAATCTTTTAAGTTCAACTTCATTCTTTGTGAATGCGTCAGTTGACTGCTGATTTGTTGCGGTTAATTCTTTTTGAGATTGTTTTATTCTATCAATTTCAGCACGTGTTGCAGTCATTTTTGCAATCAGTGCTGACGTGTTGATATCCAATTGTAGAACCTCTACTTGGTTTGCCATTCTATTTCATAGTATTATCTTTTTATGTTATTGTTTGTGTTCCTTACTCGTAGATTGATTCAAGAAGTATTTCCTTTGGTGCATTTGAACTGACCTGACTTGGTGAAAAATAAAGTACAGCACCGCTTGACATTATCTTATTATAGACATTGAAGAAATTAAATCTTGTTGCATCTAATAGAATCCCTCCACCAGTAGCAGTTGTTGCAACTCTGCCAGTTCTAAATTTGTACAGGTTTCCGACATTGGTAATGTTCTCAATGGTTGTCATAGTCCCATTGATTCGCATAAAAGTTGCTTCCAATTCAAGTTGGGTATATCCGTCTTCTATTAATATTTCATATGTTAAGTAAAAGCCACTACTATCTTGATAAGGTGTTACTGCTGTTGCATTTAATGGTGCAGGTGGTTGAACTCCCGTACTACTTAGTGGATTATCAATTTGAATTAATTCGACGCTTGTACTTTTATTTAGTTGAAAGTTGATGATTTTATTTACTAAGAAATATGCACCTAACTGTTTTATGAAATACAATTTGCTAAAATCAAAATCAATCACATCAAGGTAAGTCAGCCATACATTAGCTGTAACAATCTTCGCATTGTCCAGAATTTTATTAAACTCACTATAGTATTTACTTACGGTGTAATTAAATGATTGATTAGTAGTTGATTCTTCTGGAACAACATAAGCTTTTGCTCTTGTTGCTTGTGACTGTGAACCAAACCATTTTCCAGCAGGATAATTTTTATTAGTGTATGTCATCCAATAAAACCTGCTCGATAAAGATTTATAATTTACTTCACCTTCATCGTTAATCTCCTTATCCCAATACTTGTATAAATTTGACTCGTATCCCAGATTAGAAGTTTTGTCTTCTTCTTTAGCATAAACCTTGGATTGAATAACTACTTTCGAATCATTTAAATTTTTATTATTCACCGTGATATAGCCGTCATCATAGTTAACATTATCCGAATTATATTTAAGTGCTAATTGATTCGACTGCGCATAAGTGCCGTATAAATATGATTCACTACTTACGGATTGGAATTTATCTGACCAATCAATAGTATTGTTTTCGTTTATTATCTCGGATAAGTTTTTGAATGTGTAATGGTTTCTATATTTATCTTTATACATCGTCAATCCATACTTCCAAAGTATTTCGTTTAGAAACTCTTTTACTTTGAATTCACCCAATGCCTTTCTGGAAGTTTCAGAACTTGTCGATACAAACTTGTACTGAAGATGAAACCACAATGGTATTGGTATCATAGAATCACTAATACCGAACCTTAAAGGATACAAAATATTCCCAGCTGAAGTTGTTGCAACTATTTTAAATGAGTCACCAGCGTTCATTGGAACTTGCGTACTTCCACTTATCTCACTATCACTAAATGAAAGTGGATAATAGAATGTATCATTAACTAATACTTTGGGAACAAGTCTTAGATTTTGATAGAAATAACTGCCTGAATCAACGTCTGCAAAGATTGACCAGAAATATGATACTTCATATATACCTGAAGAATCAACTGTGAAACCAATTGTATCAGCATCGAATGAACCGCCACCCGTAACACCGCTTGTTACGTTATGTTTAACACTTACAATATTCGGCTGTATAGCACCACCATAAGAATAGTGTTCACCCGAACCATTGTAAATTACTTGATTTACTTCAGTGCCGTCATTTTTCCTTAGATAAGATATATACGTGTTTTTAAAATCATCTGTATTAAAGATGCTTCCGTCATAAGTCGCATTTGCATATTCAAATGTTTTATCCAACAGATACCCAATCTTGGTTGACGGAACTAAATAATCTATATTTACTGTATCGTTCAATGTGCCACCAGTTGATGAATATTGTGATTGTCCATTATAATCGGCAACTATGTATTTGTACTTCAAGTCATCACCAAATGATGCAATAACATTTTCAATGTTTTTAGTGTGGTCAATTTCATTAATTGATAAATCAGCAAGCGTTATGTTTTCAATTGCCTTATATAAATCAATTGCACCATCGTAAATACTGATGTTATAGAAACCGTCCGTTTGGTTAACTAATGCCCAACCATCATAAATTAAAAATTCATTGCCAATCATATATTTCGCAATGTTCTTTTGATAAGGGAACTGTGATACATTACCCGATACACCAAGCCAGTCAAATGTTTGAATGTTCTTTGGCGTTTTAGGCACTTTGATATTCTTTGTGAAATTGGTCTGACGGTTTTCGATATTAACCAAATCATTTACCTGAAGTGTTCGAGCGAAGGCACTTTCATCAGTTGCAAGCTCAATTTCAATTTCGTTTATAAAAAGTCTTTCTCTTTCAATTAATGACATTATATTGTTTGGGTGTAAATAGCTGGTAATGTTATTGTCAAATCCAATTTGTTATTTGTGGATTTATTAGTGCTTGGAGTTGAACCATCAGTGATAGTAACTCCAACGAATTTGTTCACGTCGGTTTTGCTAAAAGGTTTGTCATCAACATACATTTCAACCATTGGACTAGTCAAAATAGAATTGATATATTCTTTTTCCTGTAAAGTGTATCTGGTTGAAATTTTAAGTGTTCTGGTTGCGGATTTACCAGCAATTCGACTTGTCGCACTCACATTCTGTAAATTATCCCACTCACCATTTAAATCATCTAGTGTTTTGGTTTGTACTGTTTCAGTATAAATTGGGTCAAATAACCAATATGAATACGACCCTGTATTATTAAACCATTTCAGATAAACACCACATCTTGAATTATTTCGTTTGATAGTAATATTTGAATTAAAGCTTCCATTAACCCACAATTCGACAAGGTTGTCAGTTGTTGATAATCCAAGGAAATTTGATGCAAATTCATTTTGTCCTCCATCAGATAAATAAACCCGATGAGTTCCAAATGTTTCAGCCGTAAAGGTTGGTGACTCACTAATTGTGGTCACATTTTTAAAATTATATGTAGCACCTTCTGGAATACCGTAAATGGCAAAGTCATTCGGATATCCCTCAAAGTATGGCAGAAAATAATCTGTTTTATTATTCGTTGGCAATAGAATTCTAATTGATTTTTCTACCTCAGATTTTTCACGGTATCCAACTAATTGTTCAACCGACTTAATAAATTGCCAGCTTGGAATAGTTTCTTCGTATGTGTTATTATTGTACACACGAATAACTGGTTGCAAATTGTAGTTTAGCGTATTGTCTTCATACACATAAGCGTTAGTGAAATCGGGAATGATAGAATCTTGAAATCTATTATTATTAATTAGAACTGATACAATTGGTTTGAAGTTATAAGTGAAGATTCCAGCAACAGGATAAGTTTTAAACAAATTAGTGCCAACATAGATATTAGAATACGTTACGCCTTTTAGAGTTGATGTATATTCTATTATTGAATCATTGTACGCTGGATTTATTGTTAGAGGTTGTTTGGTAAAATTTATCATTGATTTTCTTCTAAACTGCTTAACATTTGGTTAAGCTCCCAAACAAATAATTGAACATTTATCTGAGATATTTTTGTCATTATGTTTTGTATTCTTTCAGGTGTGATAACCTGTTTGTATATCATCAATTGCGATTCTTTTCGAGTTCCATCTTTCGCAATCTTTCGAGCAATTAAATAAGCAAGTGTTGAAATTTTCATTGCAGATTCGATTGGTTTAATCCCTTTCTGGGTCAGCCATTTTTCAATGGCTTCAATCGGTGGCATCTTACCACCTCTACGACCAGCCAAATATTCGTAACCTAAAAGACTGGCTTTATTTGGCTCATATTTTAATTCTAAGCCTTGTTCAAATTCACCTGAAGTTCTTTTGCCAGAAGCATTATAAACTGTCAGTATATCGGCCTTAATCGATTCCATTTCTTCAATTACAATACGTTGATTCTCATCTTCAATATTCATTTTTAATCAAGTAATATGATATTATAGTTAACCAGAATTCCATCCAGATTAAAATCAAATCTGTTGATTACTTCAGTTAATTGAAACTTGTTGACTTGTATATCAGCACACAGTAATGAATCTTTGATAACTTGTGTACCAGTAGTGATTAATGGCTTGATGTAGGTTTCGTATTTAGTGGTGTAATCTTCATCAACGTCAGATGAAAAAAGCAACATAAAATATCCTGAAAAGGTTTGTACTTCAACTCCTGAATCCGAGAATCGGCTTTCAATTGTAATTGGGTCAATAAATAAATGAACCTTGTCCACCGTTGATTCACTGTATAAATTTTGATAATCGGATGGTGCATATTTAAATACCCAGTCATTATCAATCGCAATACTCTTTAAAAAATCATACATTAATTTTTAACTTGTTTTTTTCTCTGCAACTCAGCAATTTCTTGTTGAATTTTATTCTTTTCGTTATCCATTATTAACTTGGTTAAAACAGTCATATATGGTAATTTTTCAATTGCTTCCCATTGAAGAATATCTTCTTTGGCCAATGTATCAATGGCGTTTAAAACTCCGAATCTTCCCATTCTTTGTTTAGCATTCACAGCTTCAACATTTATATCAAATGAATCATCAGTCAGTTCGTTAGCTTCCATATTTGTTATGTCCATTAACTCACTTTTGATATATGAAATAATACCGTAAAACTGTATTATTGTAAAGTTCATAATGTCTTTATCTGTCAAGCGAGTGACTATTTTAATTGAATCAATAATACCTTCAATTGATGGTTGGTTAAAATTGTTTCTAATTTCAGTCACTTCTGCGAACGTTAGCAATCGTACAGCTTTAACCTGTAGAAATTTAGAGTTTCTTTTATACCATTTATAATTTGGGTTTTTAATTTCTTTCAATGGATTTAAACAATCTAGAATGCTCAGGTAATCAGCAATAATTAATTCATCTTGAAGCTGAAAGAAGTCTTTTATCTTGTAGTTAATTATCTTTTCCATCTCAAATTGAAGTGTGTGCTTTTCTTGCTGAATTTCATTAAGAAAAAATATCTTAATGCATCGATTATGTGATTGTATGTATCAATAGGTATTGATGTTGAATTACCTTCTTTATCTTTTAACCACGTGTAATTTTGAAGTTCCTTTATTAAGTTTACACTTCTGGAAGTAACACGAAGCGGTTGTTCTTGAATCAGTTGAAGACCGTAATGAATTGAATCTTTACCCTTAATAACTGGCAATACTGTAAGACCGTAATACTTTAATTCGGCAATCGATTTTGGTTCGGCCGAATCAGCATAGATTACAGCATTCTTTGCAGTACTGGATTTTATAAGGGAAACTAATTGACTGTTTAATAAACCTTTTTGGTAAACGACTTCATCAATTATTACTTCTCCATTATAGCGGTAAACGCTAACCAATGCTGTTGGGTCATTGGTAAAACCAAAATCCAGACCCGAACCAAGTAACTCAGCATTTACAGGAACTGAATCTACTTCTGTCCAATCTGTAATAATTGCACCAGATTGAATTCCAAGCTGACCCAATCCCATTACTTTCCAACGGTTTGCAAAATATTCAGAAGTTAATGCTTTTTCTCTCCAAGTCTCAATTTCAGTTACAATTTTAGAATCTAAAAATTCGTTGTCTTTATACGTGACAATCAGAAAATCGACATTATCTTGTCCTATTAAATCTGTGTGTGCATAAAATGGGGCTGTTGGATTATAATCAAGGAATGTGAACTTTTTTGTTCTAATATTTAATTCCTGAAATGCTTCAAATGAGATATTATTTGCTTCGTTTACAAAAAGAATATCACGACGTGAACCACGCAATTTTGTTGAATCATCGGCAGAAAAGAATTCAAACGTTGAATCATTTAGCTGGTAGGTTCTATCTGTTTTATTGTGAAACTTTTCATCATATAGACCCATTTTTATAATGATGTCTTGAAAGTCTTTGTAAGCTCCACGTTTAAGAACTGGCATTGATTCAGCAACAACTGATATTAAGACATTACGCTTTAATGCATAAAGTATTAAGTAATGTAGTATTGAATATGTTTTACCAGCAGACGTTCCACCTTGAATACATCGTATTGGTTTTTGTAGTTCTGCGATTTTTGTAAAAGCAGTTGTTGGTGTAATCATTAAAACGGCAATTCATCTTCTTTTTCGTTATCGGTTAATGATTTAACTTCTTTTGATATTGATAGTTGGATTGGTTTTACTTCTTCGAAATCAGCGTTGATAAGGTTGTCAATTAATTTTCTCTGCTCTTCATTACCAGCTTGTATATTAATTACAGTTGATTGTTCATTTCTATTTTCAGAAATGTGTTTGAGATTCCATTCCGTAAACTTGCGTTCCATAATCCAAGCATATCTAGTCCACTGTCCGTTATTGTCTTCCATCATCTTTTTGGAAAGCAATTGTTTTTGTCTTATTAATGCGAGATTAATACATCCGACAAACTCTTTTCCGACTTCTTCATTTGGAGCATATTTTCCAGCTTTCCATTTTTCAAATGTTGACATTGATATTTGGTTTTCTTCTGGCAATCTTCGATTTACTAAGAATACAAGGTCTTTATCTGATAAGAAAAGAATGTCTTCTTCACTTAAAATATTTACTAATTCGAAAACCCACTCTTGCATTTTAAAAGGTCTTCCAGCTAACCTTTTTTCTATTCCATCACTCATATTATTGTGTTTATACATTAATAATACTATTGTTACGGTTGTTTGTAAAGCACGAAAAGAAATCGTGATATAACTGTTTTTCAAAAAATTAACTCCATTTTTACTCCAAAACAAAATTTTGTTGTATAATTGCTAGTAAATGGAAAATACAGGTACACTTGTTATACGTGTATTAGGTGAGGCAAAAGGAGAAAAGCTAACTCCGTCTAACTACGATATAAAAGAAATTGTTGGTCTTTTGGCAAACATTGAAGATATATTGTACCCTAATCAAAAAAATCGCCCTCTTATAACATATGAATTGGGTGAAGGTTCTGTATTGAATAAATTTAAAACAACTGTACAAGCTGTAATATCATCTACCGCAATATTTGCTAGTGTACAAGAAGCACAATCTACCGAACATTTAGAACCTCAAACAGCCAAGGCGATAGAGATAATTCAAAAAGTAGCTTATCAAAAAAATTATACATTTGAAATAAGTTCTTCAGAATCTGACTCTGTAATATTAGAAATCAACCCGCAAACTAAATTCGTTATAACAAAGGATTATTTTGTAGAGACTGAACTATATGTGTATGGAGAACTTACAGATGCTGGCGGTAAAACGAAACCAAATTTGCATTTGGATACCGTAGAATATGGTGCACTAACTATACAAGTATCTAAAGATGTAATTAAAGAATTAGATGGCAATCCACTTTATCGAAATTTTGGTGCAAGAATTAAAACGAAACAGCACGCAAGTACTGGGGAAATAGATAAATCATCAATTGTGTTTTTGGAACTAATTTCATACGATTCTAATTATGATGAAGAATATTTAAATTCCTGCATAAAAAATGCTACACCAAAATGGCAAGGTTTTGATAGTGATAAGTGGCTTGATGAAATGAGAGGAGGTTACGATGCTTAAAGCAGTACTAATCGATACGTGTTTCCTAATTAAACTTTTAGACAACACCAGTGATTTACATCAAAATGCATTGGGATATTTTCAATATTTTCTAAAGGAAAAAATAGTAATGAAGATATCTACTATTTCAATTGCAGAATATTGTGTAAGAGGAGATTTTGAAGATATTCCAATAAGAAATTTACAGATAATTAACTTCAATTTACCACACGCACATCTTGCTGGAGGTTTTGCTGAAATCGTATTTAGACATAAAAGGAATGGTGCTATAAGTACTGATTTAAGAAGTATTATACCAAATGATACTAAACTCTTTGCTCAAGCATCAATTGAGGAAAGCATTAACTGCTTTGTAACTTGTGATTCTAAAGCTGAAGCTATTTACAAAACGATATCTAGTGAACATAAAATGAATTTTGACTTTTGGGACATCAACATAACCGTTAATGATAGAATAGGAATTTTACCATTTTGATTAAATGAAACCTGATGTTTCGAATTATAACAAATAAAAAACCACCATTTTCAGGTGGTTTTTTAATTTAATCCTTTTTATCTTTTTTATCCTCAATCAGTTCGTTTAAATCAGATTTAATTCCTTTTAATTTCTCAATCATTTCCTTTAATAAAACCCAGAATGATTTGTTTCCTAACTTAATTGAAGATTCATCAATCGATTTTATTTCAATGTAAATCCATAAAGCTGTCACAATTTTTGGTATTAAATATTTGATTCCAAAAAGCGTTTCATTTAATAGATGCTTGTTTATAAGGAATGACATTATAATCGTCATCATATAAAAAAATAACTTCACTACTATATTGAAAAGTTTATGTGATTTGAAAGATTTTAATCCTTCCAATTTGATACTGGCATATATTCCAAAAGCTGTATCAAGCAAGACAAAAAGCATCATCAACCAAAGTAAACCAGCTATTGGGGTTAAAAACGTTCCGATAATCGAAACGCATATTGTTATTATTTTCAATTTTTTAATCATTAATTTTATTCACTCATAGGTCGAATATTATGTTATTTTACCAGCTTGATAGAGCTGCTCTTGTCCAAGATGTACCACCCGCACAAACATATATGTAATCTGATGTTGCTATTATTTGACCTGTTGTACCAGAAGTTACACCTTGTGTCGGTGCTTCTTGAGTTGTCACCAAAGCAGTACCTTCAATAATTCCATTATCAAGTATTCTTGTTTTAACAACATCACCTTTAGTAATTTGGAAAGGAATACCCGTACCTGCTAAAGTATTATTAATCTTTAAACCATTACCAGCACTTGTATGTCTAATTTCTTGAGCGAATGAATCAGAAGCTTGAGCTTGTGATTGAATTCTTATACCCCTTTGACCACCAAAAACATAATTTGAAAGATTTAAGTCAATACCATAATTACCACTGCTTTGTGTTCTTAAAGCTGTTCCACCAGCACTGATATAAATACCAGCACCTGCTCCACGTACATATAAAGCTTCAACTGAATCATTACTATTTCTAACAATTTGTAAACCTCCACCAGCTGTAGTTTCTATTGTCTGATATTCATTTTCGTCTTTAATACTAATTGCCTGAGCTATTAGTTTTTTAGCCTTGATGTCATCACCATTATAAATTTCGGGTTGGGTAACCTTTAAATCATCAATAATTACAGCATCTATTCCTGATGAGCTACCACTGTCTTTATCATAACGAAACGTAAAATCATAAGTAAAACCAGATGACATATAATATGTATATGATTCCCAATAACCATATGTGTTGCTTGTTCTGAATTGTTCATTACCACCAGTTAAAAATCTGAAATAATCATAACCGTTCTCAGCTTCAACATAATATCTAAATGAAAGATAACAATCATATACTGGTGTAATTGTAAAAGTAGCATCTGTTACTCCATTATCAGAAATAGCACCACTTCTTAATGCATAATTGCCATTATATGTTATAGCTGATTGGATAAACCAAGGTGTTGCACCTGTTGAAACTAATGGAGCAATAGTTCCACTTTCAAATCCTTGGTCAAGAATTGTAGTTTCTTCAATTATTTGACCTATTACAACAGTTCTATCAGCTAAAAAACTAATGTTACTACCTGACATATTCCCTAAAACATCACTTGTAAATGGAATAACACCAACTGGACTAGTATTTGTTAAGCCTGAATCACCACCCGAAGTTCCAACAACAACATTACCTGATGCGTCAACACCTAAGTTAGAAACTGAAGTTCCTGTACCAACACTTTTAATGTTGAATCTATCAACGTAAGTGGTATTAGCGATTGTTCCTGTGATATTATTACCTAATATCATTGAATAATCAGCTTGCGCTGTAGACCCAGAACCGTGAACAAATGAACCGACTCCGTTTGCTTGAGAGTAATATCCACCAGCGTGAGAGAAGTGACCACCAGCTACTGTAAAATTATTTTGCGAATGTGATGATGTTCCATTAGCTTGTGTTCCGTTACCTTCTGCATTAGAAGCGAAACCATTAGCTTTTGAACCAATACCTGATGCAACAGTATAATTTCCGTTAGCTTCACTACTACTACCAAATGCAGTACCATTGAAACCTTGTGCAGAACTTCCACCTTCAATTGCTACAAGTGAGTTACTACCATAACTTGCTTTCCAGAAATTTCCACCAGTCGTTCCTGTAATAACATTTCCATTTATGTCAATTGCTAAACCTGCAATTGAAGTTCCAGCACCAAATCTTTTAATATTTAATTGGTCAACATATGTCGTATCTGCCGTATTTCCTGTAATATTTCTACCTAATACGTTTACGAAATCAGCGTTTGCTGTACTTCCACTACCGTGAACGAATGAAGCGAAACCGTTAGCATAAGTTACATAACCGCCTGCGTGTGAATAAATTCCAGTGGCATTAGCATAAGCATTTTGTGCGTGTGAGAAATCTCCACTTGCAAGTGTGTGCGAGCCTTCTGCGTGAGAACCTTGTCCTCTAGCGATTGATACTAAACCTTCAGCGTGGCTGTAATTACCTTCTGCTCTAGATTGTGTACCCTCAGCGTGGGCTGTTTGTCCACTTGCATATGTAGCATTACCCTCTGCGTGTGAACCAACACCACCGGCTATTGTTGTATTACCTTCAGCGTGTGATGATTGTCCAGAAGCAATTGAACTTGCACCTTCGGCGTGTGAAAAATCAGAGTTAGCTCTTGTACTATAACCCTCAGAATGTGAAGCGTAACCATTAGCTCTAGTTCCATCACCTTGTGCAAATGAATAATTTCCATTGGCTTGAGTTCCTGAACCAAATGTCGCTGACGTGTTTCCATTAGCTATTGTATTTTGACCTGTAGCAAATGCTGTTGGTGAAATAGCTTGCGCATTATAACCAATAGCAAATGAACTTGAACCAGATGCAACCGTTGAATCACCCATTGCAACTGAGCGAATACCAATTGCTTTAGATAATAAACCTTGTGAGAATGAATCTTGGCCAATTGCTTGAGTCGCTGAACCAATTGCAACACCGTGTTGACCTGAAGCTTTTGAACCTGTATTACTTTGAACAACAGAATCACCACCTGTACCAGCAGACCAAATATTATTTAATAAAGTTGAACCAGTAATCACTTGTCCATTAGAATCTATTGCTAATCCAGCAACAAGTGTCCCTGTACCAAATCTTTTAATATTTAATCTATCAACGTGAGTTGTGTTATCGAATCCACCAATTATTCCATTACCTAAAACAACACTCCAATCACCAGTAACTGTTGAACCACTACCGTGAACAAATGAACCAACACTACTTGCTTGAGATTGTAAACCACCAGCGTGTGAAAAATCACCTTGTGCTATTGTTTCACCACCTTCTGAGTGTGAACCATTACCGTTTGATTGAGTTGAATTACCCTCAGCGTGTGAACCAAAACCATTAGCTTCAGTTGCTACACCTTCTGCGTGTGAGTTTGTACCTGTTGCTTTTGTGTTCTGACCTTCAACGTGTGATGCGTAACCTAAAGCTTGACCGTTTATACCTTCTGCGTGACTATATGAACCACCAGCAAGAGTATTACGACCTTCAGCGTGTGATGTATCACCTGATGCAATTGAATTGAAACCTTCTGCGTGAGAAGTGCTTCCAATCGCTGATGTTAAGTTACCCTCAGCGTGTGAGTTGTTTCCTAACGCTTGAGTTGTTGAACCTTCTGAGTGAGCTTGGTTACCTTGAGCAAAAGTTTCAAAACCTTCTGCATAAGAAGTATAACCGTTAGCCTGTGAACCATTACCAATTGCTAATGAATAATCACCAGCCGCTGTTGAATTTGAGTTTACAGTAACGAATGAGTTAGCACCAGTACCAGCTGACCAATAGTTTGTTCCAGTTCCACCTGAACCAGCAGAACCTACAACAACACGACCATTAGCATCGATACCTAAGTTATTAAGGCTGACACCAGTTGGAACATTTTTTATATTTAATCCTTCAACGAATGTAACGTTTTGAGAATTACCAGTAATATTTGAACCTAATATAATACAAAAATCAGCATTAGCTTGTGAATTTAAACCGTGAACAAATGAGTTATAACCATTAGCTTTAGATTCTTCACCACTTGCGAATGAAGCAGCACCTGAAGCAACGTTATTACCTCCAATAGCAAATGAATAACCACCTAACGCTTTAGAACCAATACCAGTTGCAAATGCGGCATTACCTTCAGCAAGTGTATCAATACCAGTTGATGTTGAATAATTTCCTTTAGCGTATGTACCTGAACCCATAGCAGTCGATACGAAACCACCAGCGATTGAATTTTGTCCAAAAACAGTTGAAGATGAACCTGATGCTGTTGTTGAATTACCAGCCGCAAATGCAAATCCATTTGTTGCTTTAGTATTAATACCAAAGGCAACTGAATTAGGTGATATAGCAACGTTATTAGAACCGTGAGCAAATGATTGATTTCCACTAGCTACTGATTGGTAACCACCAGCGTGTGAATAATCACCTGAAGCAATAGAATAGTTTTCTGCGTGTGAAGCTAAACCTTGAGATTCTGATTGATAACCTTCTGCGTGTGAATAATTACCTTGAGATTTTGTGTTTTGACCCTCAGCGTGTGAAGCAAAACCAATAGATTGAGACAAGTAACCAAAAGCTGATGAGTTTTCACCACTAGCTTTTGTTGCTTCGTTTGCCGTAAATGCATTTTCACCACTTGCTAATGTAATATAACCTGTAGCTAGTGAATTGTAACCAGTTCCTGAAGAACTTTGTCCAATTGCTTTTGCGTGAACATTTGTTGCGATATTTCTACCACCAATTGTGACAGCATAATCCCCAAGAGCTTGGTTTTGTGCACCAGCGGCAAATGAATAATGACCGTGAGCTAAGTTTTTCTCACCTAAAGCAACAGCCGTTGTTCCTGATGCTTCATTACCATATCCACCAACAATCGCGATATAACCATAAGCCGTTGAACCTGAACCCATAGAAGTTGAGCCAAATCCTGATGCAATAGAATCGACACCCAAAGCTGTTGATTGATAACCTTGAGCAATTACATTTGTACCTAATGCTACTGAATTATCACCAATGGCTCTCGCTTTGAAACCTTGTGCTAATGATGTATTTCCTTGAGCTTCCGCTTCAAAACCAACCGCAAATGAAAAATCTCCTGATGCAATATTATTTGAATGTTTTGATTTGATTCCACTAGTCCCTTGAGGTTGGAATTGGATGGCATTTGCCGTAGCATTAGAAACAGGTTTATCAGCATCAGATGTATTATCCACATTTGATAATCCTAAATCATCTTTAGTCAATATTACAACACCCGTTTTTCCATTCACAGATTCGACATCACCACCACCTGAACCACCATCTTTTATAAACAATAGAGGTGCTAATACAGACATCAACTGACTTTGGCTTGAATAAATACTGCCATTTACCTGCACTTGATTAAAAGGTGTGCTAGGCATTAATTGAAAATTCGTATCAAAGTAATTATGTATGGCAATGTTAGTAGTGCCCTGTTTAATTACGATAAAGTTTTTTACATATTTTAAGCCATTTAAAGTAAAACTTGTTGAATTGATATTTTGTATTACTTGCATTTATATTTTGCGAAATCTAAATGTTCTATCGCCAGCTGGTGCTGATTCAGAACTATATATGTTATTTTTCCAATTTGGAAACAATGATGGGTTTGCATTTAGGTATAAATAAATGATTTCCCATCTCGAACCAGCCAACTGTAATTGTTGAGTACTGATATCTTTTAGTGAATTCCTATCAGCTGGTTCACCATTTGCTCCCAATTTAATTGTTGCACCAAAAGGTGTGAAGTTTGTGTTTATTTGAAGCACATATTTTGACATAAAATAATCAGCTAATAATGAATTCAATCCATCTTGATAATAGTTTATATCGAAATACGTGAAAGAACAACCACTAAATAGTGGCGCATAATCAGGATTATCTTTATTCGCTAAAACATCAAAATAAAAACGGTCTCCAAGTGTCGATTTTAAATCAACGGTTTGTGCTTGTTCAATAATTGGATTAATCTTCTTAACATCGATTTTTTCACCAATATCTTTAAAGGATTGTATTTGTTCTGGCGTTAATAAATTATTCATTTGTTACTTGAGTCATTTGGATTATTGGTGTTATTTTCCAATTGTTAAATGGATTTATTGGTGTATGAAAATTTGAAAACAATAATTGGAAAGTATCCGTTATTATATTTCTCTCTTCTTCTTTGTTTTCCCAGTGCGTTTTTTTAGCTTCTTTTAACAATTCACCAGATTGTCCGAATATAGAATTATCCCCATCTTCGATTAAGATTGATGGAACACCAAAGGCTTTTCTAATATTTTTTGCTGAAGATTGTTCACTTGATTCAAATTGTTTATCATCAATATTTGAATCAATATTTTGAATTAGCATATGCTCAGAAAGAACATCGCTTTGGCCATTAGCTTCAAGTAATAATACACCTGATGAATTTTCAGAACCTTTTAAGTCATTGATAGTTTTTTCAAAATCTCTTCGTTCCATATCATCTGTAAATGGTTTGGTAACAAATAATTTAGCTCCAAAAAAACCTTTTCTAAGACCTGAATTTTTAAAAACTGATGCTTGATATTCTGAGTCTGCATCATATAAAACTGAATCAACATCTGATAATGAATATAATTCATTGAAATCGGCAGTTATATGTAAAAGTTGTCCTTTGTATTTATTCCAACCACCAGCTGCCTCAACTTGCGCTTCTATAATTGCTGGCGATGGATTAAACTTATCAATTAAAATGAAATCTTTTTTTTCAATTTTTTTTGATTTTGATTTATCCCAATTATCATAAACAACAAATTTCCCCGAATAACCAGTTGAATCACTTTTTCCAATTCTAACATCCTCAGAAGTCAGTAAATCAACACTACTTACTTCATATAATGCATTATAATTAACGTGTAAAAAGATATTATTTTGTTCCGAAAATTCACGGCTAACAATGCGTAGCAATTGATTGATGTTAAGACCTCTTTTATTGATTATTAGGCTATTTTTATTAGTTATATTTTGAACAAATTCAAATCCTTTTCCATATATGTATTTCGAATTTAAATCAACACATTGCTTTGCAGTAACGCTTGAATTGATTAGTGATTTCACCAATTGCGGATATGCGTTATCATCTCCCCAATTATAAATGCCATCTTGCTTGTTATATTTTACCGATAATCTGTTGTCTAGGTCAACTAATTTTATCCTCACTATTCATTTTCATTTTCATTTTTCGTTATTAATTCTTTCCAATTTTCTGGATACTTCTCAAACATTGATATTCGGCTTGGATTTGCTTTTAAAAAACCAATACAAGTATTGTCTGGTGCTTCATCAATTGTTATAAATTGACCATCAGCAAATGATATTTTTGAAACACCTAAATCCGCTCTTAATTTGAAATTTGAACTATATTCTTTTGTTGTTTTTTCGATTATTTTTTCCACTTTGGGTTTCGATTTTGAAGTGCAACAAGATTTTTTTGGTTTTTCCATATTTAATTATTTTTAATAAAAAGGGGTAGATAGCTATACACCATCTACCCCTTAATTATACTATTGTTATCATTCTTTGTAAAGAAATTTATTCACTCGCAAACAAATCATCGAACTTTGCTTTTGAAGCAGCATAAGTTCCTTCTAAGTAAACTTTGTAAGGATATGATTCACCAAAATTCTCAACACTTTTAAGTGTAAATAAGAATGAACCGTCATTCTCCAAAGAAGTAAATGAACCTTCAGACATTTTTAATCCATTCTCAATTCCAAACACTTTGTAACTATCTACATTACCAGTTCCTTTATATTTCGTTTCAACTACAACCACAAATTCACCTTGAGATAATTCTTTAATTCTTTCGGCATCTGCTGAACCCTGACCAAATACTCTACAAGCAAATGAGTGAGAGAACGTATCTAGGCCATCATTAACTGCGAACTCACTAGCAGTTGACCCCAATTGTTTAATCCAACCAATTTCATAACCTGTTGCGCCAGCGTTCAATGTTAAGTTTGTTACTGTTGCACCTGATTGAGTAAGAGCAGTTAAATCAATATCGACTGTATTGATTAATACAGCTTTTGATTCTAAACCACCTTTAGCTCTGTTTGTAGCATTACAATCATAAGCTATGTTGGCAGTTAATTTATTTATACAAGACATATTTTTATTTCATCTTTTTTCTTTTTCGTTATTATTAAAGATTTGGGTGCTTTTAGTAAGCACCCAGTTCTTTACTTTAATTATGCAGTTACTTTTAATACTGTTAATTCTTGTGGGAATGCGATTTGAGCACCATATTTGAAAGCGATTTTCATCTTAACTTTTTCAATTGCATCGATGTACACAGTTGAAGCATTATCTTCTTCACCTTCTAAATCAGTTCCAATCCAGAAGTTTGATTTTCTACCAGCGACCACAGTTTTAGAAGTGTTTAATCCGTTTAAAGCAATGATTTTAATTTGCGTGCCAGGAATTGTGATTTCTCCATCACTTGAATCAGCATTGTAGTGGAATAAGTTTGCAGTTTTTAATGCAGTTGTATATGTTCTGAAGTAATCTCTCCCCATATAAACACACATATCTTCCGCATCCAATACTTCAACTGGGATTAATGCATATAATGAGTCAATGCTTGCAATAGCATTTGCAGTTGTAAATGTTGCAGCTGTAGTTGATGTTACACCTGTTGATGCATTGATTAATTTTAAGTATCCATCAAAGTGTTTTAAGTTTGAATTTGAAGTAAGTGTTGTATCACCTTTCCATAATGCATTTTCCATTATTGCAGCAACTTTATCTGTCACAGCATCAACAATTTCTTTTTCAAATACAATTTCGTCATCAGCAGAACCTGCTTTAATTTGTGATTGCGTATATTTTTGATTTAATACTTTAGGGTCGAAGAATTCACGAACAGCAATTGGAGCTACACTAAGCATTCTTTGTGAAAATTTCACATCACCACCACCAGCAACATCACTACCAACTGAATCGTTTTGTAATACAACATCAACATCCATTAAGTTGATGGCAGAACTTGATTTAATTCCTGTCTGCAATTGGAATAAAGAGGCTGTTTTTGCTCCTAAGATTGAAGCTTTTAAGATTGGAAAATTTTGTTCTTCCGTATAGTTAGCCAATTGACTTACATTATATGCCATTTTTTGTTTTTGTTTTTTTCCTTATGTTATTTTGTTTTTGAGGTTAATATTTGAAATGCTCTGCTTGTGTTATCAGCAGATGATTTCACGTTTGTTTTATTTTCTTTTGTATTTGATGCTTTGAACTCTGAACCAATATTTTTTGCTAATGCTTGGAATTTGGTTTCCAATTCAGAATTCTTTTGAGCCATTACTTCAATGATACCAAGTAATTTTTCAATGTCTTCATTGTTGCTTTCAACTGGTTCGTCAACTGGTGCTTCATCAGTTTCTGATTCTGTAACTGCTTGTTTGATTTCAACGATTTTCCCGTCAGCATCGGCAATTACTCTACTACCGTCCGTTAGCTCATATTCTCCAGCCGACACGCTGTACTCAACTTCTTCGTAGGTATATTTTAAAATCTCGCCAACTTCAAAAGATGTATTGTTTACATTGATTTCCCATTTTGCAACTTCTTTGATAATCTCAGCTTTTGCCAATGGTTCTTCTGTTTCTGGTTCATCAGCAGGAACTTCTTCTTCAGCAGTTTTGATTTCACTTACTGCACCATTTGAAGCAATGATTGTTGACCCATCAGGCATTATAAATTCACCTTCTGCTGGTTTGTTGTCAACCACAATTTTTGCATCAACTGTTGGTACTTCTGTAGCATCTAAATCAGGAAAAACAAGTTCAACACCTGTTGCATCTTGAAGAACCAATTCAGCTTTAATTTTTTTCGATACCAGATTCATTAAGGCATCAATTTTTTTGTTTAGTTTAGTCATTAAACTTTCTTCTTTTTCTTCTTTGTTATTGTGTAATATGGCTACCGCTTTCGGTGCAACTTGAAGTTGTGTTGCAAAGCCTAATTCAATTGCTTGTGTTGCACTTAAATATGTTTCACTTTTAAGTAATGAGTGAATTGTATCCTTATCTAAATCGAGTGCTTCAGCATAGAATTTTACCAGTTTATCTTCTGTCGCTTTTAATTCTCCCAAATATTCATTTAGCGTTGAGTAATCGCCAGCAGCTTCTAACCAAGGCAAGTGAATCATCAATGCATTTTCAGCGCCATCTGGAATAATTCTGTTATCACCAGACATAAAAATCACACTAGCAATCGAGTATGCACGCGTCGTATATGTTGTGATTGATTGAGATAAGTTTTTTAAATAATTGTAGATATCGTTTCCAGCATCCACATAACCACCTTGTGAATCTATCTTTACTAAAAATGATTCTGCTTTTGATTGTGATTTAACTTGTTTTATTACATCAAGTAGAGTTGTATCCTCACCGATTACGCCATTAATGTGTATTGTTCCTATCATATAACTGAATAGTACTTACACAATGATTGCTTGTAAAGCAGTACCTAATTATTGTTAGGGATTATTGAAGTAATTGATAGAAGTGTTTTGTTCTGGCGATTCTATCCTGAAGACCATTTGTACCACCATTTACCCTTTTTGAAACAACGGTAATTGAAGCATCATCAACAGTTTTTGTTAAGTTCCATAACTTATTATTGTCGAAGAAAAATTTGGCCGATTCGAAGAAGTATTTTGTTGAAACTAATCCCGGACTTTTTATACAATCTTCGCCAACATAATCTGAGAATAACTTGTAGTTAGCCTTACCAGTCAATTGTAATGCACCTCGACCACGATAGTTGAAACCATCACCAGATTCTTCATTTCCATTACCCATTCTGTTAGCGTAAACCTTGTTAGCAATCTTTTCTGGTTGATTTGCGAAGGTTTTTGTTGAATCGGTTGTTGGGAAGTATTTCTTGAAGGTTGTTATCAATCCTTTTGCTGAATAATTGAGATTTTCAGTATCTGAATTGAAATTTCCAGTTTCGTGAGCTATTTGGCCGATGAAGTGTGATAAATCTTCATTGGTCTGTATTTTCAATACTTCTTTGAGTTTTAAAAGTGTCTTTTTACCTATAATACCGTCGGCAATTAGGCCATAATTCGATTGAAATTGTTGTATTTGATTCATATCAAAATGATACTTTCTCCACAACAAAATGTAAAGCACAAAAAGGTATCATTTGTCTCTAATAAGAAAGAGAGAAAGATGTATAATAACAAATGATACCTTTTTCAACACAACTTAAATTGTACTATTGCTCACGAACATTGCTTGTGCAAAGCCTTGTGAACATAGTGAACGAAAATCAGCATCATTTTTGACAAATGACTTGAAGGGTTCAAATTCTGGAATGTATTTGATGGCACTCTTGTGCAGAAATGCCAAAGCTGGCTTCGGTCGATTGGGTCTAACGTACAGAAACTCATTTTTTGGCACGTCAGCCCAACTATTGTAAATCGGGTCTGGCATCACGAAATCACCGCCAGTCCAAAGAGCTGTTTTCTTTGTCCAAGGTGACCCGAATTGCCACGGTTGATATACGTAGTTCGGTTTGCCGAGAACGTCTTTTAAACGACCATTTGCGGGGTTTTCAATGACCCACCATTTTGGATTACATTCCTTGATAATTCTGATACAGTGATTCACCAGAAACATACCTTTATCCACATCATTTTGCTTGTGAAAACCGCTTGCTGTTGAAAGTTGTGTACAAACTGGATTGGCTACAACACCATATACATTTTTTGGTGGAACATAATTTTCAACACCAATACTTTCACCAACCATTATTACTTTAAAATCATCACTTTCTTTGAAGAATCTTGTATCACTTCCAAGGTCTGCACACAAGTGTAGTATTATTTTTTCTCCATTATTTGGGATACCCATATAGTTTTTAAAAGAACTATACTGTCAAGCAAGGTCATTGTAAAGTCTTCAAAAAAGGTATCATTTGTTGTTAATAAGGAAAAAGAGAAGGAGAAGGGTGTATAACGACAAATGATACCTTTTTGAAAAATTTTTAAAAAAAGTTGGTATTGGGGGTTGGGTCGAATATACTTTCAGAAGTATCTTTGTATATGACCAGTAAAACAGCAAGAAACCACCAACGCTGGCAGTCATTCAATTAAAACTTTATCGAATACAATAGCAGAACCACCAGCTATTGACCAAGTCAATGTTAACAAAAACTTAACAATGATATTTGGTCGTTTTCAAATTCGGCCAATATTTATAATAAAGCAATAATGAAAGAGGTCATTGACAGATGACCTAATAAAAAACAGAATAGAATGAAATTAACTGAAGAAAAAGAAGTAATCAAATTGATTGAAAACACATTTGCAAAGTTGAAAACTCAACATATTATCCCACTTCAAGAAAGGCAGAATACTATCAAACAAATTTTTAAAAATAAATTAGGTGAAGAGAAGTTTGTTCGTAATTACTACAGTATCGAAATTGTACTAGATGAAATGAAGGAACAACCTTCCCTATTTATTGAAGCTGATGGAAAAGAATTAGCTTGGGCAAATTATAAACAAAATAGAATTCACGTAAATATGAAATCATTGTTGAATTTCTTGCAATATCCATCAGTGACTGAAATTGAATCTAAATATAAAAAAGAAACTAAGTTCATCAGAAGAAATGTAAGTAACAAAGCGGAGCTGGTTAAATGGTTAGTGGCTCACGAATATGCTCACACATTAAGATATGAAAAGGTTAACCACACCAACGATTTTTTTCAAAAGGTTGAATACCTTTTTCAAAGTATCAAATAAATCACCAATAATTTACATTTTATACTAACCACAAAACATAAATGGTTGCCTATGGGCAACCATAACAAAAAAAGTAATACAATGAAAACAAAAAGATATACTCTCTTTTACGGGAATGGAAAAACAACTAATACAAATGGTAATATAGAAGATGAATCATTTGAGGGTGACTACTCGAAGATTTCAGATGCCTATCTTAGTTTAGGAATGGCTACAATATCCAACCCCACTATTTGGGGCTATATTTGGGATACTAAGAAGAAAGATTTTATATCATATACAGGTAATTTTAGCGAATTCTCCCAGTAAAAAAAAACAATAGCATGTACATTTTTAGTTAATTGTAGATATTTAATATAAAAAGAATAAACTTTCACAAATTTGGGTTTCCAGCAGACAAATAGACGGCCATCTACTGCTGGTTCTGTTACCCATTAAAAAACAGAATCTAACGAAAAACAGAATACAATATGAACAATGTTAATCAACAAGTTCCAGAACGGAAAAAACTCAAACGTTATATCATCGTTACCAATAATTGATATATTAAAAACAATCAAAGAAGGTGATTCAAACCTTCAAACAATCCAATCACTACGACAAATTGGTAAAGCCAATGACTTATTTGACGATATTAAAATATCGAAACTCCCAACGTTTCGTTTCAACTTTAACTTCAATCAAAAAGCTACAAATGACAACATCAAAAGCAATACTGGCTTACTATATATTGATGTTGATGGTGAGACCACTATTACCAATAACGAATATGTTATGGCAAGTTGGAAATCAATCTCCGAAACGGGGTTTGGAATTCTTGTTAAGGTTAATGGCCTAACATTACAGAACTTCTCGGACACTTACACTGAGGTATCAGATTTACTTGGAATCAGAGCAGATATAGGTGCTAAGAAAGCAACTCAACAAACAGTTTTATCATACGACCCTAATTTATATTACAACGAAAGCAGTTTAACTTATCAAATTGCAAAAAAGGTATCATTTGTTGATAATAAGAAAGAGAGAGAAAGATGTATAACGACAAATGATACCTTTTTCAAAGATGATTCAACGAAACTAAGATTTGATAACACTGACGAATATTTTAGTGATGATACACCTTATGTTGTATTCACTGACCACAAAGAAAATATGTGTATACCATTTATACCCAGAAGAATTGAAAGTGGTAACAGAAATTCAACAATGTTCTTCATTCTATCACAATACGCACTATTGAACCAGACGAAAGGTGAACCATTTTTAAGAGCGTGCGCAAATGTGATTAATCAAAATATGCATCCCCAACTAAAAGAAAGTGAAATCAAAGGCATCATTTCAAGTGTTATGAAAAAAAGAAACGAAAACACCTTAGATGTTCATTTGAATAAGGAACGAAGAATCCTCTTCAATCCAAATTTAAAAATGGATAAAAAAGAAAAACAAAAAATTGTTTGTCAAGAAATATCCAAACTTAGAAGAGATAAAACATCACAGGAAATTTACGAAGTACTAGAAAATTGGGACTTTGAAAAAGAGGGGAAAATTACCCAGAAAAAAGTGGCGAACCAGACAAATAAAAGTACAGTCACAATTAAAAGGTATTGGAGCAACTTCAAAGATTATACAGGCGATTTAAACAAGGAAAACAACAATAGTGTTATGAGGTTAAATTCAGAGCCTAAAACACAAGATATCGAACCAAATGATGATGATTTATTTCTGGCGATGATGAGAGAATCTGCTACCACATATGCCGATGAATTTATTGGCCAAATAAATCAAAGAGTTGAAGTCGAAATAGATTCAATTGATTCACATTATCTATCAGAAATTCTAAGCCAAGCGAATATCAAATATATCCAGAAGGCATTAATCCAAGATGAAATTGATAACGGTCAGATATTAACGTTGGAAGAGCTGGAAGAAAGAATTTCATATTAAAATGAAAATAATCTGGCGTTTTGGAAAAAGCTAGATATTTATAATAAACACATAATAAAACAGGTTCGGATACTGGCGAACAACCACAAGAAAAAACAGAATAGAATGAACAAATTTAGGCAAGCCGATGAAGACGGACGGAAAATCTTCAAATCATATTGCGATACACAATCGTGGTGTTACTTTAAAGAAGAATCAAAAGATGATTATGCGCATTGGGACGTAATATATTATTCTGGTACAACGAAGATAATTGGAGAAATAAAGAAACGGAATTACAATTCAAATGAATATTGTAATTGGGATTATGAACAAAAGAAGCACGATAATTTATTAGAAGTTTATCGGAATATTGATAATGAAGATGATGTTAATATTGAGATTCAATATATCAATATTTATAACGATGATGTGATACGAATTTGGACAACAACAGACACTCATATTAAGCAAGTACCAACAATCCAAAATAGAAACAAAACCAATCTTGGTAATAAGCAACAAGTTCCAAAACCAATATACAATTGCAAAATCGGAACTGAAGCACATAAAGGAAAACTTAACTAAAATGAAACAAGAACCAACATTAGAAAATGAAACACCAGAAGATGAAATATTAAAGCAAATATTGATTCAAATTGAACGCTACAAAAGGAATCAATTAGAATTCTTTGAAGCAATTGATGAATTCATAATTTCATCAGATATATTACTTGATGATGAATAGAAAGCATTGAAGCTATAAACAATAAATTAAGCCACTTATCTCTAAGTGGCTTTTTAATTATAGCAGAATTACTTGATGAAAAGGTCATCAAGTTTTAGTATCTCAATCTTCTCAGTAAGTTCATCTGTTTCTTTATCAATTTTATGTTTGTCGGTGATTTTAAAAAAAATGAATTTATCATTGAAATATAGAATTTCATTCTTTGAATCAGGATATTTTTTTTGTGTGACAGCAGTAATGTATTCAATGTTCGCTATATTACGTGGTAATCGAATTTTATGAACTCTTTTAAAGGCATATATCGCAATTGCGCAATACAAAATTAGTAGAAGAAAATTTCCTAATTTATAGTTGTACTTTGATTCGGGACTGGTAGTATTGTAGCAATTATTAAGAAATAAATTAGAAAACGCAATCAATGGAATTGCTAATATAAGTCCCATATCCATTCTTATGATTGTGTCATCGATAAATGAAGAATACAAATAAAGGATAATACCACATAACGTAAGTAATAAAAAACCTAACCCATAGACCTTTAGTTTCACTTTTTTATTTTTAATTATTGGAAGGGTCATTAGTTCGAAAGTAGTTTTATCATCTTTAATTATTGCAGTATGTACTAAATGTGCCCCTAAAAAAGGTAGAGAGCAATATATTAAAAGAAATAAGATGAATAACCCATCTGGTACAATCTGCGATATTGAAAAAAATCTAATAAAAGATGGCGCAATGCTCCATAGTTCAAATAACTGCCATAAACCTCCAAACAACGCTGGCAATATAATTATGATACTTAGATTTTCTTTAATGAAGACAATTACGCTTTTAACTTTTATACCAGTTTGAATCATTTATTATATGTTATTGAATTACAGATTGGTTATAATGGGAAAAGATTATTCCTCTAAAAATTTACGAAACTCCTTTTCTATTTCTTTCTTAAGAGGAAATATTAATTTTTCCAATTTTTGATACTCTGCGTCAAAATTAAATGTAAAACCTAATTTATCTTCCTTATTAATTTCTTGCATATACTTATATTGGTCATATGTATTAAAAAAGTCTCTACAATGTATCATATAATTTACAAGCATTATTTCAGTTTTGTCATCAAAGAATAACATATTGCGAGATATATATTTTGATGACTCAGCATAGGTATTTATAAAACTATTTTGAGCGTTAGCAATTTCAATACTGTCTATATTATTAGTTTGTTGATTCTTTATGGATACACTGTATATATGTAAAAGCTCCATTAATTGTGACAGATAACTGTAGATTTCAGCTAAGCCTTCAAATCGCTTTTCGTGTAATTTTGTAAACTTAAAATTCTCTCGGGACTTCAATTGATTTACATCAGCTTGAAAGCGAGAAATTTCTTTTGAATGCTCCTTTTTAACTTCTTCAATTTCTTTAGTATTTTCTTTTTTAATTTCTTCGAGCTTTCGGTCATACGTGCTTTTGATGTTGCCTTTAACTCTTTCAGTTAAGTACAATGTAAATAATGCAGGTAAGCCAACAAAACCTAGTATTTGGTATATTATATCTGGATAGTTCAACATAAATTAAATCGTTAAATTATTCTCCTAAAAGTTTACGAAATTCAACTTCAATTCCTTTCTTTAACGGGTGAATTTCTGCTGGTATTTTCTTATAAACGGTATAAGCATCACGCAAGATTATGTTTTCACTTTTTGGATATTGTACTTTTGCATCATAAGTGTCAAATATCGAAGCACATTTGGCCACGTAGTCTAATATTAAATTCTCCATCTCTTCAGACAAATAAATAGAGTTGTGATTGAAGTATTTTAAAAATTTATTGTGTGCCTCTCGATATTTTAAACTGAATTCCCTTTCACTTTCCTCGAAAGTTTTTCCGTTAGGAACAATTTTGACTGGTGATGTATATTCTTTAAGCAACGATAAATTTTCATTTAAAAGTTGATGTGTTTTTGCCAGCACTTTAAGTCGAATTTCGTTCAACTTTGTAAACTTAAAACTATCATTAGATTTAAGGTGATTTATCTCTGATTGAAATTGAAAAATTTCCTTTGAATGTTCTTTTTTTAGGACTTCTAACTGTTTATCGAAGGTATTTTTTACACTCCCCTTGACCCTTTCATTCAACCACAGTGTTAGTAGTGTTGGCACTAAACCACACGCAAATGCTATAACAGTATATATAAGAATATCCATCTATTTTTTTTGATTTAAATATAATAATTTATCAGAAGTATTATAGCAAATGTTAAAGTTTAATTTTTTTTACTTTTTTTTAGGAAGCTAAAACATTGTAAATCAATAATATAAAATCATAGTGCAGTTAAATTATACCTTGTAAAAGTGCTAAATGTGTTGTCATTCTTTTTAAATTTATTCAAAGATAATTTATTCCGGTCGTAAAGTCTAAATATAGTCGGTTTCTATCCCCATTTTCTTCAGTTCGTTTATCAGGCTGTCATCTTCATCATAAAACAATTCTACTTTGGCTATGTTTTTAAAATTCTTAAAATCATCTGCCGATTTGATATTAAAGACATCATCTTCGCCATCCCAAAAACGATATAATTCCAGATAAATATCGTCTCCGCCATCCTGAATAATTTCTGTTATTTCGTCTGCAAATTTCCTGTCAATTTCAAGGTTTTCAAAGTATTCCGTTACTTCGGGAATAAAACCATAACCTTCTTCTTCAACATCAATTTCCCTTTTGTCATAAATTTCTACAAACTCGTACAAATCAAATTTCGGGTGCAGCAATTCTTTTTCGTACATCAAAATCTGAATGACTGCCAGTTTAAAATTAAAATCTTTAAATTCTATTTTTTCTCCCTCAATTTTTTGAAAGGCATACTTATCCGAAGCTACTTTTTCTTTCGGTTTATATTCTTGTTCTTCAAAAGTTTCAATGTCGAATTTCTCCAAAAAAGCATTCAATTTCTTTCCGAATTTTTCTTTGGCGTTATGAAGGATTTTTTCGGCTTCTTCTTCTGTATCAACAGCATCTGAACCAAAAGTTTCTTTTACCCAGTTTACAAATTCCTCTTTATTTTCGCTTTCCTCATACTCTTCGTCATCTCTGTAGAAATAGACAGTTTCGTGATCAACCGAAATTTCAGTATCGTAAGTAAGCAGGGAAATAAACTGTTTTGTATTTTCTGCTACAACATGAATACCACCTTCATCTCCAAAAACGACAATCGGGCATTTATTCAAATCTTTGTCAACAAGCCAATAGGCATAAGAACTTCCTGATCCGTTGGCAGTGGCAAATTCGATAAAGCTATTGTAAAATTCTTCATCTTCAGACCATGTTTTTATTCCGGTCTTATCGTACGTATAAAAATAAAATGATTCTGAAAATGATTCTCCTCCATATTCAGATTGAAATTCGAATAATTTTAGCAAATCATCAGGAACTTCAGATTCTCCAAACTGAACTAAAAAATCCTCTAACGTTAGTTTGTCTTCATCTTCTTCGTCATATTCTTCAGTTTCATCATATACGGCAAGGCTTTCTTTATTTAAGATTTCAAAGGCTTCTATAATAGCATGCTTTACAGCGTAATATTCAATTCCTACTGCCGTTTCATTATTTATCCATTGGTATTTGGTGTTTTCTTCTTCATCAAGATATTCCAGCAAAAGTGTTATTTCTTTGCTTTCAACATTCCATAACGCACGTATTCTAATGTCAAATCCATTTATAATTGTTGTTGCGATCTGACAGTAACGTTCTTCTTCGTGTGAAAACTTAACAAAACTATATTTTGAAATTCCGTCCTCAACATACAAACTTCCGTCTTTAACGGTGACTTCATTATCTAATAACGTTTGTACCATTACAACAAACTGATCCCGAAAATTGGTATACAGATACCGGTCTTCTTTTTCGTGGTCAATAAGCGAAAGTCCTTCTTTGAAGACCTTTTCGAAGTAATCAGAAATTAATGTTTCTCTATCGTAATCTGTTGAATATTCGACATATAAATCTTTTACAATATCAGATAACTTATGCGTAGATGGGAAATAACTTTCTATCATAATCGTTTCTCCATCTGCCGTACTAAGCCTGCTGCAGATCGTTACATCAGGGCGATTTGCACTAATAACGGACTGAACGTTATTAAACATTTCAAAATGCATCTGCATGTCGTCGCTGTAAATCAACCAGGCTGATACCTCTCCTTTTACAAAAAGTTCTCCATGATTGTATTCTCCTGCGAGGGTATCACACTGCAGTCCGCCACCAAGATAATGCACGTTGCCAAACAAATTGATATTCAGAGTAGTCGTTTTTCCGAGTACAATCAGTGCCGGGGAATTGTCTGTATCGAAAGAACTGATTAATTTATTTACGATCAGATTTCCTTTAAAAATAAAACCAAGAATAAAAATATCCGGATGTTCTTCTGTATTAAATTCCATCTCGAAGGAATCCATTTCAACATCAGCTTCTGCCAATAGAAATATTGCATTTTCTTCATAATCAGGAAAACGCCAGGTATCTTCAAAAACATTGTAGATTTTCTGGTCTTTAAAATCCGTTAGATTTCCAATAATTTCGTGGGCTTCATGTCGGTTAATAACTTTAAATGTAACACCTGCAAATTCAATAGTTTCAAAAGGAAATTTTTCTTCTTTACTCATTTTTTTAGTGGCTTATAGTTGAACAAATCTAAGAATTATCTTTATTTATTAAAATATTATCGTTTAAAATAAATACAAAAACTCCTCTATTTAAAAAGCTTATGTCTTCTAAATATTGAAGGTCTGATCATTTTTTTTAGCTGAATATTTTAATTTATATTGTCCATCAAATGAATATTTTCTTGATGCAATTTTAATTTGCGTATAATCGAGTCTATATTCCTTTAAACAACGTTTAATTGCATTAATTCCTAATTCTTCGTTCACTACAACACAAAATATGTTAAGTACAAATTTTTTTGAATCTGTTATTGTTTTTCCCATATCAAATCCATCAACATGTCCTAAACCTTTCCATCCAAGTTCATCATTCAAATAGTCTGTCGCTTTATCTCTCAACCAGTAATCACGAGTATTTCCTTTTAAACTCTTCATTTTATACTGGACAACTAACCAATATAAATTATCACTATGAAATTCGTTAAATCCCATTTTTCTAAAACGATCTTGAAAAAAATCATCTAGCTTCTTATCGTTTTGATCAAAGTTTGAGAAATCCAATTCTTCTGTAGTTCCTTTTGTACCCACTTTACCAGTATGGATGATAACTTTCTTTAAATCTGAAATCCAATATTCAGCATACCATAATTCGTCTTTATCAAATTTATAAAGCTTTTTCATTGTTATATATATTTTATATTATGCATTTTGGTTTCGAATTAGCTACATAAAGAATTTACAAAGGCAATAAAAAAAATTAAATATAAGTTTTTGTTATATATAAATAATATGAAAAGGAAAATGACTGGCTATTAATTAATCTTCAAAGAATTGAATTTTCAAAATTCCCAATTAAAATCTATCTTCGCTATTGGAAAATTCCAAATCAAAAATTCAATCCTTCAAGTCTAAATCAATTCCGTCCCGAAATTTCGGAATCGGACTAAAATCTAAAAATCTAAAATTACCTAATGTCTAATAATCTTCTGGAAACCCCAATCGAATACTTAAAAGGTGTTGGTCCGAGTCGCGGCCAGCTGCTTCGCAAGGAATTGGGAATTCATAAATATGGAGATTTGATTAATTTTTTTCCGAACCGCTATATCGACAGAACCCGCTATTATAAGATAAACGAACTTCAAAATACAGGCTCTGAGGTTCAGATTATCGGAAAAATAATTAATATCAAAACAGTTGAGTTTGCTAAAAACAAAAAACGTCTTGTTGCCACTTTCGTGGATGATACAGGACAAATTGATTTAAACTGGTTTCAGGGGCACAAATGGGTTCGCGAGAGTCTGAAACTGAACGAGGTTTGTGTAATTTTTGGAAAATGTTCTTTGTACGGAAGCCAGTTTAGTATGGCACATCCGGAAATTGAACTGTTAAGTGAGCATGAAAAAAGCCTGCGTTCTGCCATGCAGCCCGTTTATCCTTCTACGGAAACGCTGACAAACAGAGGAATTTCAAACAGAACGATCAATAAATTAATGCAACAGCTGTTTATTGAAACCCAGGCTTTGTTTATGGAAACTTTTCCGCAGTATTTAATGGACGAAGTAAAACTGATTTCTAAAAAAGCCGCTTTATTCAATATACATTTTCCGAAAAGTACGGATGCTTTAGCGAAAGCGCAATTTCGTTTAAAGTTTGAGGAATTGTTTTTCATCCAGTTGCAGTTAATCACAAAAAACCTCATTCGGAAACATAAAATAAAAGGGCATCCTTTCACGAAAGTGGGAGAACTTTTTAATGAATTCTATCAAAATCATTTGCCGTTTAATCTGACCAATGCACAGAAAAGAGTGATCAAAGAAATTCGGTCAGATATGGGAAGCAATGCCCAGATGAACCGTTTATTACAGGGAGACGTAGGTTCTGGAAAAACAATTGTGGCTTTTATGAGCATGCTTTTGGCTATTGATAATGGTTTTCAGGCCTGTTTGATGGCACCAACGGAAATTCTGGCCAATCAGCATTTCATCGGATTATCCGAACTGGCTAAAACATTAAATATCAACATCAAAATACTAACCGGTTCAACCAAAACTGCAGCCAGAAAAGTAATTCATGAAGAACTTGAAAATGGAACTTTGCATATTTTAATCGGCACGCATGCTTTGTTGGAAGACAAAGTAAAATTTAAAAATTTAGGCTTGTCTGTGATTGATGAGCAGCATCGTTTTGGTGTGGAGCAGCGTTCTAAATTATGGAAGAAAAATGATATTCCGCCGCACGTTTTAGTCATGACCGCTACTCCTATTCCGAGGACTCTGGCGATGAGTTTATACGGAGATTTAGATATTTCTGTAATTGATGAATTGCCGCCGGGAAGAAAACCAATTCAAACCGTGCACCGTTACGACACGAATCGACTGAAAGTCTGGAAATTCCTTCGGGATGAAATTGCAAAAGGAAGACAAATCTATATCGTTTATCCGTTGATTCAGGAATCTGAAAAAATGGATTACAAGGATTTAATGGATGGCTATGAAAGTATTTCAAGAGATTTTCCGCTGCCTCAGTATTCAATTTCGATTTTGCACGGAAAAATGAAACCCGCAGATAAAGATGCCGAAATGAAACGCTTTTCTGAAGGTAAAACCAATATCATGGTGGCCACAACGGTAATTGAGGTGGGTGTAAATGTACCGAATGCCAGTGTAATGATCATAGAAAGTGCCGAACGTTTTGGACTGTCACAATTACACCAGCTGCGCGGGCGCGTTGGCCGTGGTGCCGAACAAAGTTATTGTATCCTGATGACCAGCCATAAACTGAGTTCCGACAGCAAAACGCGTATGGAAACAATGGTACAGACCAACGATGGTTTTGAAATTGCCGAAGTTGACCTTAAACTTCGCGGTCCCGGAGATTTGATGGGAACACAGCAAAGCGGTGTCCTGAATCTGCAGATTGCCGATATTGTAAGAGACCGTGATATTTTATCTTTAGGTAGAAATTATGCCATGAAAATATTAAAAGAAGATCCCGCACTCCAAAAACCCGAACACGCAATCCTAAAAGCCGTCTTTATAGAACTCACTAAGAAGAAGAATATTTGGAATTATATTAGTTGAGGGACAAAGGTACAGAGGGACAAAGGTGCAAAGGTGTTGAGATAGTAATGTATTCTAAGATTTTTAATTTTAAAATTTCGCGAATTATGTTTTTTAAAAGCTGAAAGTATTATCTCAAGCTTCTGGATAGCAACTTAATACCTTTGCACCTTTGTACCTCTGCAGCTTTGAACCTTCAAAAAAAACACTTCAAAGTATCATCTTAAACCCTCCGTGTTTAAGTCTAAAACATTCTATTAAATTAGTAAGCTTGATAGATTTGGGGCAAAAAAGCTTTACTATTTTAGAGCTGATACAATGAAGCGTATTTTTATCTTATCTATTTCTTTTTGACATCTTTCTTTTCGAAAAAGCCATTAAAAAAACCTTTTTTTACTTTGTTTTTGTCATCTTTTCCCGTTGCCACCAGATGATCTACATATTCCATATAAGATTTGTTTCTTTCTTCAAGAAAACCAACCAGATATTCCTCAGAAGCGTGAATTCCGCTTGCTTCTTCAATATGCAGCAGTTTTTTGTACAGCGGTTCGATAAATTTTACAATTATATCTTCAGGGACTGATTTTCGGGTTCCGAAGAAACCCACAATTTCCCCATCAGAATCAGAAATGATTTTGAAATCTGTAATTACCCAATAAAATCTGCCTGTTTTAGACATATTCTTTATAATAGCATGGATATTCTGATTGGCTTTGATACTATCCCACAAAAATTTAAAAATAACCCTTGGCATATCAGGATGACGAATAACGTTGTGCGGCTGTCCGATGAGTTCAAATTCATCATAACCCGATACATCAATAAAAGCTTCATTAGCATATAAAATTGTTCCTTTTGTATCTGTTTTACTGAGTAATACTTTAGTTTTATTCCAATCAACTTCTCTGTCGGATGGAGTCGGGCGGGTAATTCTGGTATCCATAATTTTTTATTTAATAATTAATATGCTATTATTTTGTGCTTTTAAAAATGTCTTTTCTAAAGTAATATTCTCATTAAAGATCGTTTTCTAAAATAATCAAGGTGTCTTTTATTTTCCTGAAAACCGCTTCGAGTTCCTCTTCCAGCCAGTCCGGGAGAGTTGCATCGTTGGCTAACTTGAGATGCTGGATATCATTGGCAATCTGGATAAGTTTTTTGTATTGAAAATCCAGATTTTTTGCATTTGGATTACCCTTGTACTCACTAAATATAGAAGCAACTTCTTTTCCAAATTCGGTTTCACTTCCTATTTTCTCATACGAATTTGAATCAAAAGATTTTTTGAGAGAATCGAGCATTGTTTTTGCTGATTCAAAATCATGTTTGGACATACAATAAGAATTTAAGTTAAAAACTGATTGATTTAATATACTTTAATACAGCTCAGCGCTAATCAGGAAACCCTGTTTGCTGATTTACCATGAATATCATTGACCAAATCATCAATTTTTTTAGCACTTTCTCTCATCATTTCCAGATAACTCAGCAGTTTATCGTTATCGGTATGCCCTTTTGAAACATCAATTAGTTTTAAAACAGAATTTACCGGAAGCTTTAAATCCTGTGCCGTTCTGTAAACAAAAACATTAAACTCATTATTGGCCGATAACGAACTGTATTTTGCAGATGCCAGTTTTATATTTTCCAGTTCGTACTCGTCAGATATTTTAGAAATATGTTTTTGACTGTGTTCTTTAAAATAATAAGCCCAGTACCCATTCATAAAGAATACAACAGCGGCCAAAACAACATGAATAAGAAGCGTTTCTAAATCAAAATTTACCTGTGAAAAATACAATTGCAGCCCTTTTGGATCATTATATACAAAACTCTGCATATAGGCTAAACCTGCGTGGTGCAGCACTACCAAAAGCGTAAGCGGTATTTGTAATCTCCAGTTCTGATAAATAATCAGAATCGTACTGGCAATGAATACTGTAAAATGCATCTCGAACAAACCATGCATCTGATAAATGTATTGTGCCATAAAAATAGCCAGCACTACAGATAATACGTATTGGTAAAAATTAGATTTTTTAAGAAACCATTTTGCAGAATAATATAATAAAAGATTGATCGTACCCACACCCACACCGATCTCAAAAGTATCGTATTTAAAGGCCAGAGCGATTCCGAGTAGGAAATAGATAGCCAGAACGTAATTGATAATGGTATCAGACTTTTGAGTCATGGTTGACGTAAAACTGTGCAGGTAATCCTGTTCATTCAAACTAGCTTTTGTTTTCATAATTTTGGTTTTTGGGTTAAGGGGTTAGATTTATTTAGTGCATTTTGGTAACGAACATCCGTAAGCTCTTAGAGCCAAAGCATTAAACGAGGGGCTTTTGGTTTGCTGCAGCAAAGCGTCAATTGCCATTTGGGCATAATTGCTGTCAGCATTAGTGCAATATCTGGTTTTGTTATAATTTCCACGGTAATATAAATTGTGCGAAGGGTCAATAATAACGGCCTGGGGCGTTGAGAAAACACCACATTTTTCTGCCATTGCCGAATCAAAATAAACCGGAACATCGGCTCCAAATTTTTTCTGGATTTCCTCAATGGTAAAATTTTTATGTTTGTTGAGGACTACGATTTTAAAATTGAGCTGATCTCCATATTTTTTGATCAAACCGCTTACATGAGGGATATTAAAACGGGAACATGGACAATCAGGATTAAAGAAATGGATAAAAACCGGCTTGTTGTTGGTAACCCAGCATTTTCCTAAATCAATTCTGGATCCCATCGCAATCTGATGGTAGTTTTTAGGGACAGGCGTTGGAAGACTGTATTTGAATTCATTTTGCCAAAATAAATAGGATATTGCAAACAGCAATAAGCATAACCATAAGCCAAGCAATAATTTTTTCGCCATAAATAAGTAGTTTTTGGAAAGAAACATTAACAATTTATAAACAATTGTTAATTAATTGATTTTATAAATTAATAATTTTAACTTAAAAACAAATAAAAAACCTACACATTTTAACGCTTAAGCTCCAAAAACATTATTATTCTCACAAAAAATTCATCATTTTGTTTAAGCTTATCAATGTTACGAATAAAATCGATAAAGTGCAAAAAAAATCAGACAAAATGCAGATATTTATTTATTTGAAAGAAATTACTTAAATTAAAATATATTTTTGAGTAAAATTACGTGAGTAAAAACAGACAAATAGCGTCATTAAAAGGTGTTTATTGGAAAATTTGTTAAAAAATTAAAAAAAAGCCAATATCGCATTAAACCAAATAATAAAAACGCAGTCTAAACTCTTCATGACTATATCCTAATTTAAAACACGGAAAAAACTATTGATGACCAAATTACATTTATCACTATAACAAACACAAAAAAAAACACATTACTAACTGATTTACAACATTTTAAAACTAATGTAAAGATTTGTACATACAAATGTTAAATAAAAAATAAGCTCTTTAGTATTCAGTTCAAAAAGCTAATTTTGTACACTTACCTAAACACATACCAAAATACATTTACCTCAATTTTATGAAAGTAAAAAACCTAATTTATGCCCTTCTTATTATCGGAATTGGAGGGTTTATTGCCTACAGAATCATATCTAATAAAAGTAAAAACGAAGAATCTAAAAAATTCGGAGACAAAGACAACCCTACTTCTGTAACCGGAATTGTGGTCAAAACATCTACATTTGATAATAACCTATCCTTATCAGGTTCTATTGAAGCCAATGAACAAGTAGAGATTCACAGTGAAGTTTCGGGTATTGTGGAAGGTATTTACTTTAATGAAGGTACTAATGTAAATAAAGGTCAGGTTCTTTTTAAAGTAAATGATATTGAGTTAAGAGCACAACTAAGACAGGCTGTTACAAAAGAGAATCTGGCAGGAGAAAACCAGAGAAGAGCAAAACTGTTACTTCAGAAAGAAGCCATTAGCCAGGAAGAATTTGATGTTGCCAATGCAGACTACGCTTCCGCGAAAGCACAAAGCCAGCTAATCAGCGCCCAAATTGCCAAAACTTCCGTGAAAGCGCCTTTCTCAGGAAAAATCGGTTTACGTTCCATATCTCCGGGAACTTATATCACCCCTGCCCTTTTAGTTGCCAAACTAGTTAACACGGGCAAGTTAAAAATCACATTTTCTATTCCTGAAAAATATGCTTCACAAGTAAAATCAGGATCAAATATCGAATTTACTGTTTCTGGATCTGAAAAGGTATATGCCGCAAAAATATATGCGATTGAGCCCGAAGTGGCTGTAGCAACACGTACTCTTCAAATTCGTGCCATAGCCGTTAATACGGACGGAAAACTATTTCCCGGTACTTTTGCAGATGTAAAACTTCCTTTAAATATTATTAAAGACGCTATCGTAGTTCCTTCAGAAGCTATTGTACCTGTGCAGAGTGGTAAAAAAGTGTTTATCGCCAATATGGGAAAAGCCAAAGAAGTGATGGTGGACGCTACTACCAGAACAGATGCTTCGATCTTAATTTTATCGGGGCTAAAAGCCGGAGATACCCTCATTACAAGTGGTGTTATGTCCTTAAAAAATGACGCTCCAATAAAAGTGAAAGTTAAAAAATAATTTAGTCTTAAAGTTTAAAGTCATAAAGTCTAAAGACAAAAAACTTGAAAATAGATATTTAGCAATCTAAAATCTATGATCTAAAATCTAAAATCTCATATGAGTTTATCAACTACAAGTATAAGAAGACCCGTTTTAACCATTGTACTGAATCTTTTGATTATTTTATTCGGTTTTATTGGTTATACCTTTTTGGGTGTTCGTGAATTCCCGTCTATTGATCCGGCACAGGTTTCTATCAGAACAAACTATACCGGAGCCAATTCAGACATTATTGAATCACAAATTACAGAACCTCTTGAAAAAGCGGTAAATGCAATCGACGGAATTAGAAATATCACTTCGTCAAGTAATCAGGGAAGCAGTAACATTACAATCGAATTTAATTTAGATAAAAACTTAGAGGAAGCCGCAAATGATGTTCGTGATAAAGTTTCACAGGCTGTCAGAAGTTTACCTCAGGATATTGATGCACCGCCTGTAGTTTCCAAAGCAGATGCCGATAGTGAATCTATTATTTCGATGACCGTTCAAAGTGATACAAGAAGTGCTTTAGAACTAAGTGATTATGCTGAGAATGTCATTTCGCAACGTTTAGAAACCATTCCGGGAGTAAGCGGAGTGCAGATCTGGGGACAAAAGCGTTATGCCATGCGTTTGTGGATTGATCCTATAAAATTAAACGCCTACAATTGTACGGTTTCTGATGTTCGTAACGCCTTAAACGCTCAAAACGTAGAATTACCATCCGGAAAATTAACCGGAAACAATACAGAATTAACGGTAAAAACAATCGGAAATCTTTCTAAACCGGAAGAATTCAACAATATTATCATTCGTACAGACGGGGAAAAAATTGTTCGTCTGAGTGATGTCGGCGGGGCAGAATTAGGGCCGGAAAATATCGAAACCGGATTAACTTCTTCAGGACTTCCGATGATTGGTTTGGCGATTGTGCCTATGCCGGGAGCCAATTACCTGGATATTTCATCTGAATTTTATAAAAAATATGATGCCTTAAAAAAAGATTTACCAAAGGATATTAAACTAAATATTGCCCTTGATAATACCCTTTTCGTAAAAAAATCAGTGCATGAAGTAGCAGAAACCTTAGGGATTTCTATTGTATTGGTAATCATTATTATCTATTTATTCTTCAGGGACTGGGCAATTGCATTCAGGCCTCTGATTGATATTCCGGTTTCGTTAATTGCTACGTTTTTTATTATGTGGCTTTTCGGATTTTCCATAAATGTATTAACTCTTCTGGCTATTGTACTGGCAACTGGTCTGGTTGTGGATGATGGTATTGTAGTGACCGAAAATATCTTTAAAAAGGTTGAAGAAGGAATGTCGCCAATTGAAGCAGCGATAAAAGGTTCTAATGAAATTTTCTATGCTGTAATCTCGATTTCGGTAACTTTGGCAGCGGTATTTCTACCCGTTATTTTCCTCGAAGGTTTCGTTGGCCGACTCTTTAGGGAATTTGGAGTTGTAATTGGTGCTGCGGTATTAATTTCTGCCTTTGTATCATTAACCCTAACACCGATGCTGAACGCTTATTTGATGAAAGGCGGCGAACAGAAAAAATCGAAATTCTATATTAAAACAGAACCGTTTTTTGAAAAATTAAACAGCGGTTATGCCGATTCTTTGGCCCGTTTCATGAACAAAAAATGGATTAGTTTCCCGATTTTGATTGTGTGTTTCGGATTGATTTATTTGTTTTTCACCATACTTCCAAAAGAGACAGCTCCTTACGACGACCGTAGTTCTGTAACGATGCGTATGACTACACCTGAAGGTTCGTCTTATGAATACACCAACCGATTTATGCAGGAAATCTCAAAATTGGTTGATGATTCTATTCCCGAGAAAAAAGTGAGTTTGGTGATTACGGCTCCAGGTTCGGGAGGTTCGGCAGCAAATTCCGGGTTTATCAGGCTTTCATTAAAAGATCCGGGAGAAAGAGAAAAATCCCAAAAAGATATTGCTGATCAATTATCCAAATGGACGAAAAAATATCCAAATGCCAAAACTTCTGTAATTCAACAGCCTACCATCGCTGTAAACAGACGTGGAGGATTACCGATACAGTATATCATTCAGGCTCCGACTTTTGAAAAATTAAGAGAAAAAATTCCTGTTTTTATGGAAGAAGTCGGTAAAAGCGATGTTTTCTCGAATAACGATGTAAACTTAAAATTTAATAAACCTGAAATCAACGTAAGCATTGATCGTGCAAAAGCCGAGAGTTTAGGAATTTCTATTATTGATATTGCACAAACTTTACAGCTTTCCTTAAGCGGTCAGCGTTTTGGATATTTCATAAAAAACGGAAAACAATATCAGGTAATCGGGCAATTCGACCAAAAAGACCGCTCCAAACCTTTGGACTTAACTTCAATGTTCGTTAAAAACAAAAGTGGTGAATTAATCCAGATGGACAATGTTGTTAATATTGAAGAGCAAAGTAATCCTCCGCAATTGTATCATAACAACCGTTATATGTCTGCAACCGTTTCTGCAGGTTTAGCACCTGGGAAAAGTATCAGTGACGGTATTGAAGCCATGGATCAGATTAAGGCAAAAGTGCTGGACGAAACCTTTACAACCGATTTGAGCGGAGAATCAAGAGATTTCGTAGAAAGTAGTTCAAATACTTCTTTTGCGTTCGGATTGGCTTTGCTATTAATCTTTTTAATTCTTGCGGCTCAGTTTGAGAGTTTTATTGATCCTTTCATTATTATCCTGACTGTGCCAATGGCCGTTGCAGGAGCTTTATTTTCATTATGGCTGTTTAACCAGACATGGAACATCTTTAGTCAGATTGGTACGGTAATGCTTATTGGTCTGGTTACTAAAAATGGTATTCTGATCGTAGAATTTGCCAATCAGCTTAGAGAACAGGGAAAACCAAAATTAGAAGCTATTTTAGAAGCATCAGAAGCGCGTTTACGTCCGATTTTAATGACGAGTTTAGCGATTGCTTTAGGAGCATTACCAATTGCGATGTCTTTGGGAGCTGCCTCTACCAGCAGAATCGGAATGGGAGTTGTAATTGTTGGAGGAACTATTTTCTCATTGGCTTTAACGCTTTTTGTTATTCCGGCAATTTATTTAATGTGGTCTAAAGCAAGGAAACATTATCCGGAATTTGACCATATCGAAGAATATGAAAAAGAAAGTAAATAATTTATTAGCCTGAAATTCAGTTTATAATCTGAATTTCAGGTAAAAGAAAAAAATCATGAACACTAAAATTCTATTCCGTAGTTTAATACTATTCTTCTTTTGCGCCATAAGCACACAGGCGCAGGAAGTTTTGACTATCGAAGAAGCTATGAAAATAGCTTTGGAAAACAACTTTGAAATTAAAATTGCGAAAAACAATACAAGAGTAAGCGAAACCAATGTAACTGTCGGAAATGCCGGAATGTTACCTACTGCTACTGCTTCTGTTACAGATAATAATAGTATTCAGAATTCATCTCAAACACGTCAGGACGGAACTTCGACCAATCTGGATAATGCTAAAAACAACAGTTTGACTTATGGCGTTAGCTTAGGATGGACTGTTTTTGACGGAATGAAAATGTTTGCCCGATACGATCAGTTAAAAGAACTTCAGAAACTGGGCGATGCCGAGCTCAAAAGTACTATCCTTGTCAAAATTGGTCAGGTAAATTCTGCTTATTATGACCTTGTGCAAAAACAGCAACAATTAGCGGCTTTAGACACCACAATCGTTATTTCCAAACAAAGACTGACTCTGGCCCAAAATCGTTTTACCATTGGTAAAGCTTCAAAATTAGAAGTTTTAAACGCGCAGGTGGATTTAAATTCTGATCAGGTTGCTTTATTGAGACAAAAAGAAGCTTATGCAAACGGCAAAATATTATTAAACCAATATTTGGCCCGTGACCCGAAAATTGATTTTAAAGTAACCGATAATGTAACCGTTGATAACAAATTGGTTTTGGCCGATTTGATGAATTTAGCCCAAAAACAAAATCCTGTTCTGGAAACACAAATCATAAACAAACGTGTAGCCGAACTGCAATTGAAACAGGTAAGAGCAGACCGTTATCCTGTTGTACGATTAACTTCCGGATATAATTTTGCGGAAAGCGAATCGAGTTTAGGCTTTACCAGTTCAACATCCAACAGAGGTTTAAATTATGGTTTTAATGCTACCTTAAATATTTTTGACGGTTTTAATCAGCATCGAAATGAAAAAGTGGCTAAAATTCAAATTGAAAATTCTCAAATTGCCATCGAACAGCAAAATCTGATTTTGAATACGCAATTAAGCACAGCATTTCAGACCTATTTAACCAATTTGGAACTGATTGACCTGGAAGAAGATAACGAAGCAATTGCCAAACAAAATTTAGAAATCACTTTAGATAAATTCAGAATCGGAACCATTACAACCATTGATTTCAGAACGGCACAGCTCAATTATGTCAATGCAAAAGTACGTTACAGTAATGCCCAGTTCGAAGCAAAATTATCTGAAATTGCACTAAAAGAATTAGCGGGAAATATTAATTTTTAATTTAAATTTGTTCAAAAACAGATTTAAATGATTTCATACAATACCAAGGACTGGTTTACTTTTATCTTTCATTTTCACAAATCGGATACGATCAGAAAATTACTTCCGATTATGCTCGCTATAGGGGTTTATTCGGCAGCTGTAGGCTATCTTGAAGTAGAATATTTTGAATTTAATAAAAACCATTACATCCATAATATTCCGATTATGCACGGAATGCTTGGTTTTGTTATTTCTTTATTATTGGTTTTCAGAACGAATACAGCTTATGACCGCTGGTGGGAAGGACGAAAATTATGGGGAAGTCTTGTAAACAACAGCCGAAACCTTGCGATTAAACTTTCTGCCATTCTAAAAGACGAAAGCGACAAAAAGTTTTTTAGGGAAATAATTGCGACTTACGCCTCTTTTCTGCATAAACATTTAAAAGACGAAGAAACCAGCAAACAGCTTTTTGAAGACGTTGACCTTGAAATTGACCATCATAAACACAAACCAAATCAGGTAATGCGAATGATGTATCATAAAATCAATTATTTATACGAAACTAAAAAAATTACAGGTGATCAGCTTATTACGATAAATCAGGAATTACAATCGTTTACAGATATCTGCGGTGCCTGCGAGCGAATAAAAAATACTCCTATACCCTATTCTTATAGCGCTTTCATCAAAAAATTCATTTTCTTTTATACGATGACACTGCCTTTTGGTTATTCTATCAGCTTAGGATATTTTGTAGCCCCTGTTGTAGTCTTTATCTTTTATGTACTGGCAAGTTTGGAGCTTATCGCAGAAGAAATTGAAGACCCTTTTGGCGATGATGAAAATGATTTGCCAACAAAAAAGATTGCTGAGAATATTAAAAAGCACGTTGAAGAATTGATCTAATATAAAACATTCTAAAATTTACTTCTAATAAATACAAAGAATTATAATATACCGATATAAAACTTGCAATATTGATTAAGAATTAAAAAAAGAAAACAGTTTCAAAAAACCAAATAAATTCTTTCTTACTACAGCACCTAATCCTTATATTTGTATCCTTATTCAAGAATAAAAAGTTAACATGAAAATATCTTACAACTGGTTAAAACAATTCATTAAAACAGACTGGACATCAGAGCAGACTTCAGAATTACTGACAGATTTAGGTCTGGAAGTTGAAGTTGTTGAAAAATACGAATCTATAAAAGGTGGTTTGGAAGGAGTTGTTGTAGGACACGTACTTACTTGTGAAAAACATCCGGATGCCGACAGGCTAAAAGTGACTACTGTAAACATTGGTCAGGAAGCTCCTATACAGATTGTTTGTGGCGCTGCCAACGTTGCTGCAGGTCAAAAAGTTCCTGTTGCTACTATCGGAACCGTTTTATACGATAAAGATGGCGGAGAATTTACTATCAAAAAAGGAAAAATACGTGGACAGGATAGTCACGGAATGATTTGCGCTGAAGATGAATTGGGTCTTGGTACAAGCCATGACGGAATTATGGTTTTAGACGAAAATCTGGAACCGGGAACTCCTGCTGCACAGGTCTTTGATATCACCAGCGATGAAGTTTTCGAAATTGGCTTAACTCCCAACCGTGCTGATGCTATGAGCCATTACGGTACGGCACGTGATTTAAGAGCAGGAATGCTACAACGTGGTGTAAACATAGAATTGATTACGCCTTCTGTAAGCAATTTCAGAGTTGACATGCGTACTCTTAAAATTGATGTAAGTGTTGAAGATTCTCATTTGGCTCCAAGATATTGCGGTTTAACAATTTCAGGGATTTCTGTTGAAGAATCTCCTGCGTGGTTACAAGACCGTCTAAAAGCTATCGGACTGACTCCAAAAAATAATATTGTTGACGTTACCAATTATGTTTTACACGAATTAGGACAGCCGCTTCATGCTTTTGATGCAGCAAAAATAAACGGAAAGATAATTGTAAAAACGTTACCTGAAGGTACAAAATTTACGACTTTGGACGATGTCGAAAGAACATTGCACGCTGAAGATTTAATGATTTGCGATGAAAAAGGACCGCTTTGTATTGCAGGTGTTTTTGGCGGAAAAAAATCAGGTGTATCAGAAGGGACAACTTCTATATTCTTAGAAAGTGCTTATTTTGATGCTGTAAGTGTTCGTAAAACAGCAAAAAGACATCAGTTAAACACTGACGCTTCATTTAGATTTGAAAGAGGAATTGATCCAACTATCACAGAATATGCCTTAAAACGTGCAGCTATTTTGATTCAGGAAGTTGCCGGAGGAAAAATCACTTCTGATGTTGTTGAAATTTACCCTAAAAAAATAGAAGACTTTTCTGTTCTTTTGAATTTCAGCCATGTATCAAAAATTATCGGACAGGAAATTCCAAAAGATACTATCAAAAAAATATTAGTTTCTTTAGATATTAAAGTAAACAGTGTTTCTGAATCAGGATTAGGATTAACAATTCCTGCTTACCGTGTTGATGTTCAGCGTGAAATTGATGTGATCGAAGAAATTTTGAGAGTTTACGGGTATAATAATATCGAGTTCTCTAAAAAATTCAATGCTACAGTTTCAAATTCGCCAAGAACTGAAGATTATAAAGTACAGAATATCATCGCTTCCCAATTGAACTCGCAAGGTTTTCATGAAATGATGGCAAATTCACTGACAACAGCCGCTTATGCAAAATTATCGACTGTTTTAAAGGAAGAACACAACGTTACCATGTTGAATCCGTTGAGCGGTGATTTGGCAACAATGCGCCAGTCGCTGTTGTTCTCTGCTCTTGAAGCGATTTCATACAATATCAACAGAAGAAATGCTGATTTGAAATTGTTTGAGTTTGGAAAATCATACCATAAATACCTGAATGGTTTCGAAGAACATAAACATCTGACTTTGTCAATTTCGGGAGAGAGAAACAAAGAAAGCTGGACAAATCCTCAGAAATCTACAGATTTCTTTTTATTGAAAGGATATGTAAAAGCAATTTTGTCACGCTTAGGAATCGATAAAATATCAAACGCTCCGGTACAATCTGATATTTTCTCTGAAGGAACATCTATTTGTTACAACAACGACACTTTGGTGGAAATGGGTGTGGTAAAAAAATCGATTTTAAAACACTTCGGCATTAAACAGGATGTTTACTACGCTGATTTTAACTGGGATTTGATTTTAAAAATTATCACAGGAAAAATTAAGTATTCTGAAATTCCTAAATATCCTGAAGTACGAAGAGATTTAGCTTTATTGATTGATCAGAAAACTACTTACGAGAGTATTTATAATCTGGCAAAACAGACTGAAAAAGCACTTTTAAAAGATATAAATCTGTTTGATGTCTATGAAGGTAAAAACCTTCCGGAAGGAAAAAAATCATATGCTTTGAGTTTTACGATACAGGATAATACAAAAACCCTTACCGATTCTCAAATTGATAAAATCATGTCTAAATTGCAACAAACATTTGAAAATGAACTTGGCGCAAGTTTAAGATAAGGAATATGTAAATCACAATAAAAAAACCGACAATCAGACATTGTCGGTTTTTTTGTTCCGTTTTGTCATTTCGGCAAGCAGACCTGATAACCTGCTCAAACTTTCGCCGAAAAACAAAACCATACTCAAAAACTAACCAATAATATACCTGTTCCAGACATGATCGCCAAGTTTCTGAAGCCCGGGCCCGAAATTTTGTGTTTCTAATTTCTGACTCGAATTATCGTCAAAAATTACTTCGAGATATATTTTGCCGTATTCTTCACATACATTCCATTTTCCAATATCCTTTTGGGATGACTGATTGGGAATGTACAAACCTCCGCTTGAAGCACTCCTGAAAGATTCTTTTATATAAACTGCACTAAAATCAGCATATAAAAAAATTGCATATTTTATCTCTTCGTACCAGCCTCCGCCGGAATAATCACGATCGCTGTTTGCTTTTTCGAGACGCAACACTTTATTGGATAAAGTATTGATCATTTGATCTGCTAAAAAACTCATAATTCTCTATTTTACTTAAAATCAACTGATTGTTATTTTTATCAAAAAATTGCTTTCAAAATGAACAGCATAAAATTAAATATTCACAAAACACTATTTACTAGCACATTACCCCATTTTACTGAATATTTTTACCTACAGAAAAAAGGGTAATTTCACCCTTGTAGGATTTTGTCTTTTAAAATAATTTTGTCAGAAATATTTTCAAACCATCGAATAAGTAACTAATCATTTAAACTTAAAAATCATGAAAAACCTTGCTGAAAAACCTAGTCAGTTAATTACAAAAGAATTTGCTAAGCAGCTGAATTTGAATTACAATAATAAAAAAGCACAGCTAACAGCAAAATCTTCCAGAAAAGAAGATGCTAATGCGATATGGTATTCACTAGAAGCATTAGAAAGTTATATTCATTATATAAAAACACACGGAGCCAATAGTGGTTATGAAGTGGATGGAATACGTTTTTACTTTGGGGTTTATCCGGACGACGAAAAACATGGTGAAAAAGCAGGCCTGACTACCCTGTTTTTATCTGCAACAGGCAGAAAAACAAATACGGATTCTGATGACAGTACAAATAAAGTACAAGGCTTTGTGGCTGCAAAACAGGCAGCATCTGCTGACATTCAAAGCCTTGAACCAATGAACTACGGAAACATCGGGAGACCACCAAGCTTAATCTATTAAAAAATTATGTTCGAATTTTTAAGATCTTATATTATCTATTTAGCTTTACTATCAGGAACTGTCGGGTTGATTTATCTTCACAAGTTACCTGGTAATAAAGCTAAATTTTTACTACTTTTAATCTGGTTTTCAGTACTAACCGAATTGGTTGGCTATTATTTTACACAATGGACGGGTCTGTTAAATTATTATGTGTATAATTTTTACATGTTCGTTACTTTCGTCGCCTACATAATACTGCTGCGAAGTCTTCTGAAAAAAATAACCAACAGAATCTCGGCTGTATTATTTTTAATATTGTTTATCGTTTCTTTTTTTCTAAATATTTTATATTTAAAAAAATACATAATATAATCATTTACTTACAGTTTCGCATTTTGCTTCCACCTGGT
>NZ_QETH01000031.1 GCF_003105115.1 Flavobacterium sp. HTF
AAGTATTAAATCTATCATTTCTTAGAGTTTGAGATTCCGGATTTATAAATTTAATAACTTTCTATATTTCTAATTTTTTTTATTGGATTTCCAGCCCAAATTTCATCATTCGGAATGTTTTTTGTAACCACACTTCCTGCACCAATTATTGAACGATCACCAATAGTTACGCCCTTTAAAATAATACTATTTGCTCCAATAAAAACGTCATCTCCAATTATGATTGGTGCCGTTTTTGTGCTTTCAAATCCTTTTCTTCTTAATTTGTAATCTATAGGATGAAAATCGGTGTCCCAGATAGCGACGTTTCCTCCAAAATTGCAAAATTTTCCAATTTCTATGCTACTTTCACAAAAAATGGAAACACCCGAAAAACCAGTATCATTTTTAATAATCAATTTTGCATTCTTCTTAACTGCAATTGTCGACTGTTTATATAAGCCAACTAAATTAGATTCTAAACTACTATTAAAAATAACATTATCTCCAAGATGACAAGAGCCGTTATTTACAATTAATAGTTTTCCATTTATTTTAGGCATACTATTAAATGAGACGGCATTAATTCGTAACATCAAAAAATTATAAACAAAGTAATAACTGTTCTTTAAGGCTCTATACGGTACAATAATTATTAATTTAATTATTCTTTTCATTTGATTGATACTATAAATAACAATTAAAAGTCAATTCTGCATTTTTTTTGGCGTCAAATTTTTCTTCTGCAAATTTTCTTGCATTTTCCCCCAACAACGTTCTTAATGGCTTATTATTAGAAAGATTTAAAATCTTTTCAATTGCTTCATTGTTCTCTGTATACAAAAATCCAGTAACATTATTGATTATTAATTCATTCTGGCTGCCAACATTTGTGGCAATTGAAGGAATACCTATTGAGGCTGCCTCAACAATTGCACGCGAAAAATGGGCAGTTTTGAAAGGGCTTATTAACATGTCTGAAGCACAAAGATAATCAGCTACATTAGAAATCATTGGCATGAAGAAAACATTAGAAAAAGCTTTTTCTTTTACTTCTTTTGCATATGGAGTATCATTTTCAAAACCGAAGATGAAAAATTTAATTTTTTTATGAGAAAATAAAGATTCTGCAATATTAATCAAATCTAAAGTTCCATTCGAAGGAGAAACCCTGGCAAAATATGAGACTAGGATTTCATCATCTAAAACACCTAATTCATCTCTTTTTTCCTTTCTAACAGATTCGCTCTTTACATATTCACCTACATTGACAAAATTGTTAATGACTGTAACATCATTTCCATTTTGTACAAATGGAGCAGCATCGTTGTTACTTATTGCAATAAATTTATCAACGGAGCTGGAATTCATTTTTAGCAAGATATTACCAAAAAAATTAGGCAAAAGTGGCTCCCTGACATGTGAAACTACCAAAGTCTTTTTGCTTACCTTTTTTGAAGCCCTTCCAAAATGAAATAAGCAAGTAGTAGTTAAATGAATGACATCTGGCTGTATCTCTTTAATTAATTTTTTAGCAAAAAAGTAGGTTGGGAAATAACCTAAAATATTTTTCAAAAAAATCATAAATGACATTCCTGATACAGTTGTTCCATGAAAAGGCTGATGCCATTTTGAGTCACTAATTAAAACCGGAATTCCCAGTTTTTGAAACATAGGAACAACAGGTCCATTTCGCATTACCCATATAATAACGTCATATTTAGACTTGTCTATACTGTCAATTAGATAGAATACACTTTTAGGTGCACCTCCCATAGCTCCTCCATGATGTATATACAAAATTTTCTTTTTCATAGAATAATTTAGATTTAAAAAACCTTAATATTGATGATCTTATATTATTTTCCTCAATAAAAAATGTTATTGCAACTAATTATAAAAAATCATTTAGATTAGATAAATCTTCGGTTAAAAATAATTCTTTATTCGCTTTAATCTTTTTTAGATCCCAATCCCACCATTTAATTTTTAAAAGATTATCAATTGTAGGCTTATCGAATCTATATTTGATTATTCTTGCCGGAGAACCACCAACAATAGCATAAGGAGGAACATCTTTATTAATTACGCTGTTACTGGCAATTATTGCTCCATCTCCAATGGTAACACCAGATAAAATAACAGAATGGGCACCAATCCAAACGTCATTACCTACTTTAATTGGTCCTTTTGAAACAATGTCCGGATGTTCACCATTAAATATATGTTTCATTATCAAATGAGTTGTAACTCTATTTGTATAATGAGTAAATTCCTGAAAAGAAACATTTCTCGCAATACTGCAGAATGCTCCTATTTCTATACAATTTAATGACGCATAAAAATCTGTATTTGGTCCATTGACAACGCTGTATTTACCAATAGAAACCTTAGCATTTTGAGAAGTATTAATACTAACTCCTGCCTGTATCAATACTTTATCAGCAATATTAACAGTACCGTATATTTGAACATTGTTCAAAACAGCAGATGCAGAAATTTTTGAAGAACTAGAAATTGAGATTAAATTAAATCTTAAAAATCTATTATATATATGGGTATAAACCTTATTGAGAAATAAACTTTTCATTGGTAAAAATTTTAATAGCTTCAAAATAATCCATTTCTTCTACAAGTTTTTCTATTGATGATTCTTGATCTACAATACAATTTTGAATAAATGTAAATAAATTCAATTCTGTAAGTGGGTCAAAATAAAAAGCTCTTTTTTCATCCAAAATCTTCTTAAAAAACTTTTTGCCTATTTTATCTATTACTACATTAACTTTAATATTCATTAAATCTGCTTCCAAAATACTACCTGAAAAATGTGATATATGAGCTGAACACTGAGCCAAAATTAGTGGTAAAGGAAGTCTTGATGCTTTTTCAATTTCTACTCTATCAATTAAATTTTCATTTTTTAATTGTTCATGTAATGTAGAGATTTCAATATCAGTCATTCTTGGATGTAATCTAAGCCACCATGTATATTCTTCTGGGGTATTCTTTATCCCATCAATAATATAAGGATGCAAAACTGGTGTTTGAGTTGTTTGTAAAGTATATAAAATAACCTTTTTATTATCTAAAAAAATGCTTTTATTTTTTAAAAAATTAATCCAAGGATTACCTCCGACAATTACATTGTGGGTTGAATTTTGAGTAAACTTAAAGATATTATTAGCTGAAACTTTATCCCAAGTCCAAAAATAGTCAGGTAGTAATTCGTACCCATCTTGTGGTAATGAGCTAAAATTGTAAGCACAATTAAAATCACTCTGACCGCCATGTTGCATATCTACGGATAAAATATTTCGCTCTTTTGCTGCTAATATCAATCCGTACATTTTACTATTGTAATAACATAAAACAAATACATTCTGAACTTTACTTTTATCTATGACAGTGAGCCATAAATTTTTCCAAGATAAAGCATTATTAAATTCACTTGATATTCTTTCCAAAATTTCACTAGTAGAAATTTTCATCTGGTTTTCGAATTCTTGCATTAATTCGCTAAACCCTTCAAGTTTTTCAAAATCAATATCAATATTCTTATTTTTAAATTTAAAATAATGAATGAGCTTTGTAGCATCAAAAACACGATCCTGACGATAATGAATAGAGCCTTGCATTTTCTCATATTCAAAAATCTTTGATTTATATCCATGTGATTCTAAATAATCCATGATTGGATCAAAATAACGATTGTAGAAAAACTTCTCAAATAAAACTCTATGCCCAAAAAAACCTGAAAATAAAAAATCAATTTTTTTAAACTTTAGCGTTTTTAAGCAAATGAAAGAATACAAAACATTCAATTTCATCAATTTTAAAAAATTGATGAAATACTTTTTTATACTTTTTTGTGCAACTTCTTTTTTCTCGTAACTAACAAAAAAAACAGATGTTTTTATAATTGGCCAAGCTCTTACCCCCTCTATTTTCCATTCTTGTACAGGAAATTTACCTTCAGCATCTTTCAAAAAATATATTAATTTTTCTCTCTGTTCGAACTCCATCCTTAACTAAGCTTTTTATTAAATTTAACTATACATAGAAATATAGCTAATGAAGATATTATAGAGATAAATATTTTTGTAATTATAGAATACTCAACAAATTCATACGCTAAAAATGTCAAAACAATTGTAGCAATAAGCCACCACAATTGATAAAAATTAGTATTATTTATTTCTTTAAAAATTTTATAATAGAACCCTGCATAACCCATATATAGAAAAGCAGCAAAAGTTGTGAAAGCTGCAGCTTTATATCCATAAAATGGCATAAATATTAAATTAAGTACTACATTGATTATTGCAGCTGTCAATGTAAGTTTCCATAAAAAAGTAGTTTTCTCTTTATAAAACAATTTATTTACTGAGCCCAAATACATCGGCCTATAATTATAAGACATGACAATTATGATAGCGAGTGGATAAAGTGTGTTTAACGATTTATTTTGAATCATCAACTGAAAAACTTCTTTCATCCACAGACTAGCTGTAAAAGTTAAAAAAAAGAAAGCAATTTGCATAACAAAGATTAAATCCCTGGCTCCCTTATCATCATTTTTTTTATATTTTTCATTCATCAGTGGCCCTACAGCGTATCCTCCTGCCACACCTAAAGCATTAAATATATTACCAACAGTATAAGCAACATTGTATTTACCGATGTCACTTGTCGAGATTTTTTCAAAATCCATCAATACTTTATCTGAGCTATCTAATAAATATGATGAATAATGATGTGGTATAATTGGCAAACTGACTTTTAGACTTTTCTTTATATGTTTCCATTTAAAATTATAAATAGGAGTAATTTTATATTTCACATTTAAAGGATACCAATAGGATAGATTATTTAAAATACCGACAATAAAATTTGCCCAAAACCATCCCATATATCCCATTTTATAATAGGCAATTAGAATTACATTTAGAGCTACAGTTAAAACACCAAAAAACAGACTCCTCATTGCTATTTGCATTGGCTTCTGATTTAACTGATAGTAAGTTAATCCAACCATAGATGTTTGACCAAAAAAAACAAGCGGAATAATATTTAAAAAAAGTATTAACCATTTATTGGCTGAGGCTTCTGGCGGAATAATAACTAGTACTAATATTCCTAAAATTATAGCATAAATTATATTCCATAAATTTAAAAACCCATAAATTTGGCGCCATGACCACTTATATTGTTTTGGCGAATGGTAAAAAGAGTTAACTAAAACCAAACGAAGTCCCAAAATAGAAAGTACAGAAATTGCTGAAGTATAAGCAGTTAAAAGCCCGTAAACACCGTAATCACTAGACGTTAATTCTTTTGTTATGATTGGTAAAGCTAAAAAACCGGCAATTTTAGAAACTTGAGGAGCAAGTCCATAAATTGCGGTATGAGAGAAAAGCTTTTTTAACATTATAAATTAATATATTAACATTTTTAAATTAAGAACATCGATACTTATTTTTAAAATTAAAGTTTCAATATTGTAAGGATAATCCTTGTATCCTTTTAAAATTGAATTTTAAGATTATTCTTAATTCAAATTATTCTGATTATACTTATATCCTTGATAAAACAAGTTCTCATAAGAATAAAAATAAATCATCATTAAAGCATTTATAGCTTAATATCGATTTTTGCTAATTTTATCGATACGTTTCTTGAAATATTATTCATTTCATAATAATTAAGATATAGATTATCTTTATCATAAAACATAGATGGATAGCTAAAAGAATATTCACTTGCTGTCTCAATATTACCAATTAATTTCCAATTATGTCCTTTATCTGTACTGTATCCAATTGAAAGTGGAGTCCTGTTTCCTGCTGACTTTGAAAAATCAGAATTGGTATTATTCCAGGCAATAAAAAGTATATCTGAATTTTTTTTCTTAAAAATTGTTTGAGGTGAGGCAGGAGATTTTAAATTTGAATATTCAAAAGCCCAGTTTATCCCATTATCATATGATCGGGCAAAAAGTACAGTGCCTTTTTTAGTTCTAATATTTAAAAGTAATTCTTTTTCAGACAAAACTGTTATGCATGGTTCCATTAGTGCATAATTCTTTTTCAAGCGAACAGTTTTCTTCCAGGTAACACCTAAATCATCTGAATAATAACAAAAAACTTTTTGTGAGTCATACGTTTTGAAAATTTCTCCATCTGGAACAGCAACAGGAACCCATAAGCGATTATTTTCGTAAACTACCCTATCATTATTCATTACATAATATCCGGTATTAAAATCATTTATTATTTTGGGAGACCCCCAACTTTTTCCTTGATCAAATGATTCTTTAAAATAGAGATTAATATTACTAGTGCTTTCCTTTGCTGCAAAAAACAATAATAAATGCTGATCCGAAACTTTTATCAAACTAGGATTCGAGACATTAATGGTTGCAATATTTTCTTGTAAAATTTCAGGCTTTGACCAGGTTTTTCCATTATCAGTACTTTTAACACCTATAATTTTGGTGTTTTTACTTAGGTCATCAAAACTTGCCCAACTTACTCCTGCCATATAAAAAGATCCATCGTCTAATTTTATGGTTGAAGAATATGAATATTGTCTTTGCATAAATCCACTTTTCAATACAACAGAATAATCAACATTACTTGGAGACACTTCCTGCGTCGCATCTAATTTTATTGTAACATCGTCCTCTTGTTGTTCAGCTTCACAACTAAAAATCACAAACAAAAACAACAAACGGCAAAAAAATTTTACAGACATAAACATTTCTTTAGAGATTAATAATTTTATATGAAATAAAGTATTTTTATTGATCATAAACTATAATTCCGTTTCGTTCATTAAAATCTCAGCGATCTTAAAATCCACAATGTCATCAATGTCAATAGAAGCTTCTTTGGGCATAACATATTTTGTCATATTCAATTTTTGATACCCTTTTTCTAATAGCTTATCAACTTTAATGACATAAATAGCTCCATTCAATTCATAAACAACAGGACAATCTTGTCTTCTAGTATAAATTCCGTCTTTTGTTTTTTTTAAAATTCCATCATTATTTTCTTCAAACAAAACATAATAAGGATTTGAATCTGTTTCTTTTACTGAAACTATCAATTCTACATTAGAATCAATTAATTGTATTGCTCCTCTTATATGATCACTTTTTCTTAAAGGGGATGTCGGCTGGAGGTAAACAATATATTCGTAATTTATACCAATACTTTTATAAAAATTAATTGCATGTAATAATACATCTTCGGTAGTTGCGGAATCAGATGCTATATCTGAAGGTCTTAAAAATGGAACTTTTAACCCTGAATCTTCAACTATTTTTTTAATTTCTAAAGAATCTGTGGATACACAAATATCTTCACTATCTGAAATTTCTAAAGCCGCTTCGATTGAATAACTAATCAAAGGCTTGCCATTTAAATTTCTTATGTTTTTATTTAAAACTCCTTTTGACCCACCTCTGGCGGGGATTATATAAAGTATTTTTCTTTTTAACATTTTGGCCTAACCTTTAATTTCGTCAATAAAACTTGAAATACAGCTACATATGTAATTTGTTTCAACTACTGACAAACTTACTGAAGATGGCAAACTCATACCCAGTACAGATATATCAGAAGATACTTTTAGATTTTCGTCATTTCCAAACAATTTATAAGGAGGCATAATATGAAGTGGATAAAAAACAGGTCTGGTTTCAACACCTCTTTTACTCAAGTAGTTCATCAATTCTTCTCTCGTAAACGGAGCTTCTTCTTTCACTAAAAAAGTATAAAGCCAATATGAGCTATATGTATCTTGTTTCTCTACAGGTATTTGAAAAAAAGAATACTTACTTAATGTTTCGTTATAAGATTCAGCTAACTTTCTTTTCGCATTTACAAACTCATTTAATCTTTCAAATTGAGCAACACCTATAGCAGCTTGTAAATTGGTCAATCTATAATTGTATCCAACAAAATCATGCCAGTAGCGTCTTTCTTTACTCATACCATGATCTCTAAGAACAGCACCTTTATTAGCAACCACAGAATCTTTAAACAATACCATTCCACCCTCTCCTGTTGTTATTGTTTTATTTCCAAAGAAGCTGAAAGTTGCAGCATCTCCAAATACACCAAGAGGCCTGTTTTTGTATTTAGATCCTAATGCTTCTGCACAATCTTCAATTATAAGTAAGTTATGTTTTTTTGAGATTGCAACAATTTTATCCATGTCACAAGACTGTCCATACAAATGGACTGGCATTATCGCTTTTGTTTTATTTGTAATATGTTTTTCAATATTATCCATATCAATATTAAAAGAATCTCTTTCAACATCAACTAATACTGGTGTAGCACCAGTATAAATAATTGCGTTTATAGAAGCTGCAAAAGTCAAATTAGGTACAAGTACTTCATCTCCTTCACCAATTCCTAATGCATCTAAAGCTAAATGTAAAGCAACAGTCCCATTGCTGACTGCCAAAGCTGAGTAGTTTTCGTGATAATCAGAAAATAATTTTTCAAACGATCTAACATATTTACCTTGAGAAGAAATCCAATTTGTTTTGATACAATCTGTTACATATAACAATTCATTACCTTCAAGAAGTGGTGCAGAAATCGAAATTCTACGTAATTTATTAATTGAAGCGTAATCAACAATTTTTCCTAAATCATCAACTAAAGGAATAACTTTAATCTTATTGTTTATATTATTGAGAATTGTTTCATTGTCTGAATCAACTGATAGTGAAAAAAAGTTAGTATTCATTACATCTTTAACATTATTATCCAGATTCCCATTTAGCAATAAGAATCTTCTAATATCACCATCTGTTAAAACTCCAACCAATTTTTCAAAATCATCAACAATAAATAGTATACCTAAACCTAATTTATCCAGTAATTGAAGGGCGTCCCTCAATTTAGCATCCTGATTTATAATTACATCCTTAACGTCCATTTTCTTTAAGTAATTTTATTTGATTTTTTATTTCATTTACATCTTGAGCTTTTATCTCAAGAACATGAACATATTCTTTAAACTTTTTCATATAAGGTAAAAACCAATAATCTTCCTTTAGTACTAAATTATTGTCTATCGTTCCGTCATTATCGCTATGATGAAATGCTTTTACAAAAGGTTCGATTTTTTCAAACTCTTCTTGTAGATTTATCTGGAGAGTTTTACAACTTACTTTTAGATGAGCTGTATCTAATAGCAAACCTAACCTTGGATTTTTAATATTATCAAAAAGCCAATCTATTTCTGAAAATTCGCAACAAAGCAGAGGGTTTGTTCCATCAAAGTTAAATGGTGCCAAAACATTATTTTCAATTAAGAAATCTACTTTGATTTTATCGGCAAATTCCAAAATTTCGTTTACCGAATCAAGAAATAATTGTTTATGAATTTTCTTATCGTAATTTTCTTTTATGGCAATTTTTCTGCCCAATTCATTTGGGTCCGGATCAATGCAAAATCCAGCATGAGCTGAGAAAAAAGGAGAATTACTTTTTTTAGATAAGCTTAATCCGTTTTTGCAGTGAGCAATAGATTTTGCTCTAATTTCATCATTACTACTTGCTAAATTTAAAACATACGGATCTTTTGGTGCAGGAAAATAATTATGCGGCATTCTGGTTAAAACCGATTCAGAATAAATCGATTCCATATCATCTCTATATGGCATTCCAGAACTAAACTCTAAGTTAAAATTATTTTCATAACAAACTTTTATAATATCTTCTACAGGTTTTCCTATAAAGGCTAAAGAACTGACATATATATTAGATTCCATTATCTTTTTTTCTTTTCATTAAAACAGCATAATTCTTCTCTAGCTTTTTAAATTCCCGAAAGCCATACTTTTCGTACAATCCAATAGCAACTAGATTATTTGTATCTACAGATAAACAAACTTCATTAATACTTTCTGTATCGGCATAATCAAGTAAATAGTTCATAATTAATTTACCTATGCCTTTCCCTTTGTTATTTTCTGAAACTGCTATACCCAACCAAACGACATCTCCTTCTTTATCTAAATGACCATACCCTATTGGCATATCATTATTTAAAACAACAATTGTCAATAAATGATTAGAAATCACCTCTAAAGGCCTGGTACTAAAATACCTAAAAGACTTAACTGAATCACCAATATTCTGAACAAATTGTTCTAAAATGCTGATGTTTTCAGTATTTATTCGCTTGATTATCATATCATCTACCATTCAATACAATTGTAGTCTAATGATTCATCTATAGTCATATCTTTAGTAACTTTTTTTCCAATTACTTCGTCTAACATATTTATAGGAATACCTTTTAGTGGTCTTTTAAAGCCAATATGCTTTTCTGTTATAACTGTTCCTTTTTCAATTGGTGTAACGATAACAAGGCCTCTTTTCATCCCTGCACTGTTTTCAACCTCAATTTTAGAAGGTTTTTTTACTGTACTTCCAAGAGCTGCCTCAATATCTCTAATACCAGATACCATTGACTTAAATTCAACAGGTGTTAATGAACATGAATGATCAGGTCCTTCCATGTTTTTATCTAGTGTAAAATGTTTTTCTATAATTTCTGCACCTAAAGCAACTGCTGCAAAACAAGCAAAATTATTTTCAACGTGATCTGAATATCCCACATTTACATTACATGCTGTTTTAATACTATTCATCGCTAAAATATTTGCATCTTCAATTTTAGAAGGGTAATTCGTTGTACATTGAAGTACTACAATATTGTTATTACCTACACCTCTAATAGCTTCAACACCATTAAAAACATCTGCCATGGTTGCCATACCTGTAGAAAGCAAAATTCTTTTATTGGTTTTTGCCACGTATCTTAAAAAAGGTAGTTCTGTTAATTGTCCCGATGCGATTTTATAAGTATGTACATCTAGTTTTTCTAAAAAATCTAAATCTTCTTTATTGTATGGAGTTGATAAAAAATCAATTTCAAGTTCTTTACAATAATCAATAAGATCTTTATAAACGTCAAAGCCAAGTTCCAGTTTCTTTAACATGTCAAATTGACTTTCGTTTTTATCTGTTACCTCTAATTGATACTTAGCTTTAGGTGATGATTTTGTTACTATTTGCTCAGCTTTGAAAGTTTGAAACTTTACACAGTCTGCACCTGATTCTTTTGCTTCCTTTATCAGTTCTTTTGCAAGTTTAGGATCTCCGTTATGATTAACACCTACTTCTGCTATTATGTATACTTTATTATAAAGTTTATTCATCTTTATTCTATATTAGATATTTATTAAAATCATTCAAAAAATGAACTTTATTATTAATCTGCAATTAATATAGTTTTAAATCACTTGCTACCATTTCTTTAACTAATCCAGCCAAATCATATTTAGGTTCCCAACCTAATTTAGTTTTTGATTTGGTAGGATCACCAATTAGTAAGTCTACTTCTGTCGGACGATAATATTCAGGGTCAACACGAACCACAACTTTTCCTATTTCTAACTGATATAAAGGATTATTACAAGCGGCAACTCTTGCAGTTTCGTTTTCATTCTCGCCTTCAAAAATTAATTCAATACCAACTTCTGCAAAAGCCATTATAACAAAATCTCGAATATATGTTGTAACACCGGTTGCAATTACATAATCTTCAGCGACATCCTGTTGTAAAATTCTCCACATAGCTTCTACATAATCTTTCGCATGTCCCCAGTCTCTTTGTGAATTTAGATTTCCTAAATAAAGACAATCTTGTTTTCCTTTTGCAATCGCAGCGGTAGCCATCGTAATTTTACGAGTCACAAAAGTCTCTCCACGTCTTGGAGATTCATGATTGAACAGAATTCCGTTACATGCATATAAATTGTAAGCTTCTCTATAATTTTTCGTAATCCAAAAACCATAAATCTTTGCTACACCATACGGAGAACGTGGATAGAATGGTGAGTTTTCATCATAAAAACCTTTCTCGTTTTTATTCTCTGCCAATCCACCATAAAGTTCTGAAGTAGATGCCTGATAAATTTTAGTCTTTTTTTCCAACCCTAAGATTCGAACTGCTTCAAGAATACGTAATGTTCCTATCCCATCAACGTTTGCAACATATTCAGGAGAATCAAATGAAACTTTAACATGAGACATAGCTCCTAAGTTATAAATTTCATCAGGTTGAACTTCTTGAATTATTCTAATAATATTAGTTGAATCAGTCAGATCCCCATAATGCAGTTTAAAATTTACATGTGCTTCATGTTGATCTTGATAAATATGATCTATACGCTGTGTATTGAAAGAGGATGCTCGACGCTTTACGCCATGAACCATGTATCCTTTTTCTAATAATAATTCAGCTAAATACGATCCATCTTGACCTGTAATACCAGTTACCAGAGCTGTTTTCATTTTTCTATTTTTTTATTAGGCTAATTCAAGAGTATTTAAAATGATTTTATACTCTATCGCATTATTATAATTTAACTTCTTTATATTTCCCTTCGTTTTCTAAAAACCAATCATAAGTTTTTTGAATTCCTGTTTCCAAATTTACTCTATGTTTCCAACCCAGTTCATGCATTTTAGATACATCCATTAATTTTCTAGGTGTTCCATCTGGTTTTGTATCATCCCAGATAATTTCACCTTTATGGCCTATTATTTGTTGGATAGTGTTCGCTAGCATTTTAATCGTTAAATCTTCTCCTGTACCAATATTATATAAATAATCTGGAAGTTTATTTTCTAAGGCAAAAACAACAGCTTCAGCCATATCATCCACAAACAGAAACTCTCTCATTGGACTTCCACTACCCCAAAGACTTACAGAGCTATTATTATTTAGCTTTGCTTCATGAAATTTTCTTATCATTGCTGGAAGTACATGTGATGATTTTAAATCAAAATTATCATGGGTTCCATACAAATTAGTAGGCATTAAACTAACATAATCTTTATCAAATTGCTTGCGGATAGCCTGACAAGTTTTGACTCCTGTAATTTTAGCTATTGCATACCATTCATTTGTTGGCTCTAATGTATCAGTTAAAAGATATTCTTCTTTAAGAGGTTGTGGTGCTAATTTTGGATATATACATGAGCTTCCGAGAAAAATAAATTTTTCCACATCAGATTTTAATGCTGTATCTATCAAATTATTTTGTATTTGCATATTTTCCATGATAAATTGATATGGAAAATCATTATTAGCTAAAATGCCTCCAACTCTTGCTGCCGCATCGATAACTACATCGGGTTTATGATGCTCAAAAAAATCTTTAACATTATTCTGATCTCTAAGATCTAGATCTTTACTAGAGACACCAATCAGATTAGTATATCCTTTTAATGATAAAGCTCTCCAAATTGCACTACCCACCATTCCGTTATGTCCAGCAATATATATTTTTTTTTCTTTATTCATTATTGTTTTATTATAATTAAATATTTGGCTCTTGAATAATTTAAGATAGTAATCTCTTTACAATTAAATATAGAAAAGTAAAAAAAACCATTGCGCAACCTGAAAGAAACATCACAATTATTTTATTTGCCTTATCATTAGGCAAAGGTAAAATAGGTCTATCTATTACCTGAATTAAAGGAGTATCTTTACGTAATGCAATTTTGGCAAGTTCTGTTTGTTGCACTAATGCTGTTAAAATAGCAGCATTAGCCTGAACATCTACCTGTTTTCTAGAGGAAGGTGTTCTTTTAACATTCATTGCCGGATTCAAATTAAATGTATTATCATCAGCAATCGCTACACCAGTAATAGCACTATTTAAAGCGGTCCGAACAGAATCCGATTGGCGTTTTAAAATATCCATATTGATTTGTGATTTTTTACTTTTTGTAGCTATATAAAACTTAGAAACTTCTTTTGCTAGGTTTTCACAAAACAATTTAGAGAAAAGTTCATTTTTTGAAATTACATCAATACTTATAATTGATACTTTTTTATCTTTTTGATAAACGTCTAAAACATTATTTGAAAGATCTCTATAAATAACTCCCAGAATACTATCCTCTTCTCTTGTATGATAGTCCTTTTTTAATCCAGAAAAAAAATCAATTTTCTTCAATCTTGGATTATCTTTCCATTTTTTTTTCCAGCCTTTATCCTCGATATAAAATTCAGCCAAATTTGTTTGCTTTTTTTCCATATCAATTGGAGCTAAAAGAGCTTTTTCTACCATAGCTCTAGATTTGAAAAGTTCCACAATATTAGATCCCATGAAAATTCCGCCACCAGAACCTCCTATATCTAATCCAAATTGGCTAGCCAAACCTAATGCCCCGCCTAATCCTCCTGAATTACCATCATCTTCAAGAGCAAAAGATAAAGTTGCTATATATTTAGTTTTTTTTGATAATGTGTATGCTAATCCTAAAAGGGCTCCAATAAATCCGGCTAATATAATCAGCTTCCATTTGGTTAGAAAATATCTGTACCATTCTTTGCATTTTTCAATCAGTCCTGTTAAAGATATTTCAGCATCTTCTTTATAATTTTCCTGCATAAAATTAAATTTATTTAAAAGCTGTTATGATTAGCAATGCCAAACTTGTCAAAACACTTCCGATACCAACCCATTCACCGGTAGTTAAATTTTTAGTCTCCGGTTTTTCAGGAACAACGATTTGTGAATCAGCTTCTACACGTGGATAGCTCCTAAAAAATAAAAATGATTTAGTAACATCAGCTTTTCCATTTGGGTATATGATATACGATTTCTTTTTCCAACCTTTATTGTCAACTCCTCCAACGGCGTTTATGTAGTATTTGAAGTTTTTCCCTCTCCTATATGGAATTTCTGAAGTTAACAAAACGTTCCCAGTAACTTTTACACCTTCGTTGTATACTGCTACTTCAATTTCATCACCTGGAAACAATGTTACATTAGAGTAATGATTTTTATCCTTAATGATTTTTTCCCAATTAATAGGAATTGTAGAGAATTTTATTTCTTTTTTAAGTTTTTCAGCCAAACTATCTTTATTAGACAAATTTAAATCTATGCTTTCAATTTTATCTATTTCTTCCTGTTTGATAGGCCTTTTAATTTTCATACCCTCAATATTTGCAATTGAGGTTAGACCACCTGCTCTCATTACAATATTATATACATTTTCTTTTTTGTTTGCTAAAACATATTTCCCAGGATAAGTAACTGCTCCTGATATTTTAACCATTTCAGGCTTTTCGTAAACAGCTATTCGTCGGATATTAATAACGTCAAATGGTTGCAAAATAAAATTTTTAACCTGTTCATTATTATCAGTAGTAATTTCAAGTTGTAATAACTCAATACGTTTAGGATCTCCATCTTTTATTTCATCAGATTTAAACATTCTTGCTATTTCAACTCTTTTTGATGCCGATCCAGTTAAACCCCCAACTTGTACAATTAAATCATTTAAAGTTATATTTTCAAAATAATCATAAGTTCCTGGATTTTTTACTTCACCATCTATCGTTATTTTATACTCTTCTCTGAAATCAAGAATAGAATAAACGGTAAGAATATCTTCTCTTTTTAATTCTATATCTGCATTTACATCTTCTGATAATGCTGCACTTAAATCAACATTTACAATTTCAGTTGTTAAATCAGATTTCAATCTTATAACTCTGGCTCTTTTAACATATGCATCTTCTTTAAGTCCCTCAGCCCTGGCAATAAAGTCAGATATTTTCATTCCTTCAATAAAAGAATAATAACCCGGTCTAAAAACAGCCCCTTCAATTTTAATTCTATTTTCATAGCGACTTAAGATTCGTGTCACTGTAAAAACATCTCCTGACTTAGGGATATAACTATTAAAATCATTTTCATTTATATCATGAACTTTATATTCCTTATTCGTTTTTTGCTCAACATTTACAGATCCTGTATAAGCAAATTCATTAAAACCGGAAGCAAAGTTTAATAAATCAGAAAAAGTCTCTCCATTTTTTATCTCAAAAATACCTGGACGTTTTACTTCTCCATTAATAGTTACTCTTTGACTATATGCAGGAATTCGTATAACATCATTATCTTTTAGACTAACATTGTCAGACTGATCTCCTTTTACTAAAAATCTATAAATATCTATGTTTTTAAAAACTTTATTATTCCTAATTAATTCAATATTTCTATAACTCCCATTTTTACCAGGGCCACCTGCTAAGTGCAAAGCATTATAAACTGTAGCCAATGATGAAATTGAATAATTACCTGGCTGCTTACCGCCAACAACTGTTATTTTTATAGTACGTATTTGATCTAAACTGACACTAACTTGTGATTGTCCTGATCGAACAGTACTGTAAACTTTTGCAATAGCAGCTTTGATTTTTTGTGTCGCAGCTTCAACAGTTATTCCTGAAACTGAAATTTGCCCAACATATTGAATTGTAATTTTTCCTTCAGCTGTTACAGATGCACGAGTATTAAACTCTTGAACGCCATATATATTAATTTGTAATATATCTCCCGGTCCTAATATATAATTCATTGGAGTCGCCAATTTTAAATCTGGCTCAAAATTCAAATTAGGATTATCAAATAATTCTGATCCAAAAATTAATGCATTTGCAGAATCTTTGACTTTATTATTTGTAATTACATCTTGGGTTCTCCCAAATTGAGAATTATTTTTATTTGAGTTAGATTGAGAATTATTATTTTCGGATGTATTCGATAAATTATTTAATCTGACTCTCAATTTATTAAACTCATCTTGGCTCATTCCTTTAGATATAGCAACAGGTTCAGCTTGATCTACACTCATGTTATTATTATGCAATTGTGTACTGATTCTAGAGATATCATCATCTGACAAGTTATCTACTTTTACAGTACTTAAATCTTTCGATTTAAGTATATCCTGAGCATTAATCCTAAAGGATCCTAAGAAAATAAAAAGAATAGTGAGAACGTAAATTATTTTTTTCATATGTAATATTTTTTTTTATCAAATTTAGATTTAAATAAAAAATTTATGAATATTGTTTTTTGTAGTAATCCATATATGAGCCTGATGTCACGTTTCTTAACCAATCATCATTACTAAGATACCAATCAATTGTTTTTTCTAATCCTTCTTCAAAAGTTACAGATGGTTTCCATCCTAATTCTCTATTTATTTTTGAAGCATCTATTGCATAACGTAAATCATGGCCAGGTCTATCTTTTACATAAGTAATCAATTGTTCAGAAGTCCCTTTAATTCTTTTTAATTTTTGATCCATAATTTGGCATAACAATTTTACCAAATCTATATTTTTCCATTCATTGAATCCTCCTATATTGTAGGTTTCATGATTTTTGCCTTCATGGAAAACTAAGTCTATTGCAGCAGCATGATCTTCTACAAATAGCCAATCACGTGTATAATTTCCATCACCGTATACTGGTAAAGGTTTGTTATTTATAATATTGTTTATAAAAAGCGGAATCAATTTCTCAGGAAAATGATATGATCCATAATTATTTGAACAGTTTGTTAAAACATATGGAAGCCCATAAGTTTCTCCGTACGCTCTTACAAAATGGTCAGAGCTTGCTTTTGAAGCAGAATAAGGAGAATTTGGATCATATGGTGTTGACTCAGTAAATAATCCTTCAGTTCCCAGGGAACCATAAACTTCATCAGTACTTATGTGATAAAATCGTTTATCTTCAAAATTATCTTTCCATTGACTTTTAGAAGCATTCAATAAATTCATTGTTCCGATTACATTTGTTTTCACAAATGCTAATGGATCTTCAATTGAGCGGTCTACATGAGATTCTGCGGCCAGGTGCAAAACTCCATCAAAATTATGAAGTGAAAAAAGCTCATTTATAAAATTTTCATCAACAATATTCCCTTTTATAAAATTATAATTAGGTCGATTTTCAACATCCTTAATATTTTCTAAGTTTCCAGCGTAAGTTAAAGCATCTAAGTTATAGATTTGATATTCCGGGTATTTATTGACAAAACGTCTTACTACATGTGACCCGATAAAACCGGCACCTCCAGTTATAAGAATTTTTTTCATTTTTTAATTTAGTAAATCAGAATTCTGTTTTTCAAGCTCACTGTATATATCCTTTACATTTTGTGAACTTTCTTTGTGTAGTATTAGGTTGGCCGTATCAGTATAAACAAAAATAGTATCTTGCAATCCTAAAAATGTGGTATGCTTTTCACATCCGATAACCATATTTCTATTTTCATCAACACGATGGCCTTTTGAAACCAAATAATCATATACAGATTCAAAAGAACCTAAATCAGACCATGCAAATGAAGCTGGTACAACCTTAATTTTTTTACTGCGTTCCATTACAGCATAGTCAATACTAATTGATGGAATTTCCATTGATAAATCTAAATTCAAAAACCCATCTTTGCTGGATTCCCAAACAGCTTTTGATTTTTCGTAAACATCTGGTTGAAACTGTTTCAATTCATCAAGTAAAACTCCCGCTTTAAAACAAAACATTCCGCTATTCCATAAAAAATTACCTCTTGCAATAAATTCCTTTGCAGTAGTTTCATTTGGTTTTTCACGAAATGAAATCACTTTGTCTCCTTTTGATTCTATATAACCATATCCAGTTTCTGGTTTTGTCGGGATAATCCCGAAAGTTACAATATTACCATCCTGCGCTTTTGATATAGCTTCATTTATAGCTTGATTGTAATTATCCATCTTGTCAATAATATGATCTGATGGAGTTACGATTAATATATCTTCAGGATCAGAAGCAAATGCCGCAAAAGCAATTGCTGCTGCAGTATTTCTTGGGGTAGCCTCAACAATATTAATGTAAGAAGTTTGTGTTTTGTCCATCACTTTACCGCTCAAATGATGGTTATCAACATTTCCTACCACCATAACTTTGTTGGCTAAATGACTATTTCTGTCTACAGTCATTTCAAACAAAGATTTTCCTTCAAATATCTCCAGATATTGTTTAGGTTGGCTTTTACGTGATAGTGGCCAAAGCCTGCTTCCAACACCTCCGGTTAGAATTACATGTATAATTGAATTATTTATTTTCATATTTACTTTAAATTTAAACAAAAAAGTTTTAGTAAACTATAATCTGTTATCAGCTATAGTACCTAAAACTCCTTTTACATCATATAATAAACTATTTGATTCTTGTAGCTCAGAAAAATTAAGTTTTAAAAATTCTTTGTGAGCAACACCCAATACAATAGCATCAAATTTTTCTTTTGGAACAGAATCTGTAGTTTTCAATTTATATTCTTTTTTAACTTCTTCAATGTTAGCTAAGGGATCATAAATAGTAACTGTTATTCCGTATTCTTTCAATGCTCTTACAACATCTACAATTTTTGTATTTCTGACGTCAGGACAATTTTCCTTAAAGGTAATACCCAGCATCAAAAGATTTGCACCATTTACAGAAATTCCTTTTTTGATCATCAACTTTACTACCTGAGAAGCAACATATTCTCCCATGCTGTCATTTAAACGTCGGCCTGCCAAAATTATTTCAGGATGGTATCCAAATTCCTGTGCTCTTTGTGCTAAATAATAAGGATCAACACCAATGCAATGACCTCCAACTAGTCCAGGTTTAAATGGTAAAAAATTCCATTTTGTTGACGCTGCTGTTAGTACTTCCTGCGTATCAATATTCATTAAGTTAAATATTTTCGCCAATTCATTAACAAAAGCAATATTAATGTCGCGTTGGGAGTTTTCTATAACTTTGGCTGCTTCAGCAACTTTTATTGAGGGTGCTAAATGGGTTCCAGCTGTAATAACAGATTTATATAATTCATCAACTTTTAAACCAATTTCAGGAGTAGATCCTGAAGTCACTTTTAAAATTTTTTCTACAGTATGTTCCTTATCTCCCGGATTAATTCTTTCCGGGGAATATCCGGCAAAAAAATCTTCATTAAATATCAATCCTGAAACTCTTTCTAAAACCGGAACACATTGTTCTTCAGTCACACCTGGATACACTGTAGATTCGTAAATTACAATGTCTCCTTTTTTCAATATCTTACCTACTGACTCACTTGATTTGTATAATGGAGTTAAATCCGGACGATTGTTTTTATCTACTGGGGTCGGAACCGTTATTATAAAGTAATTACAATTCGCAATATCGTTTAAAGATGTAGTACAATATAAACCAACTTTACCTTCATTATTTTCAACCAGTACATTTTGCAAAGTATCGTCATCGATCTCTAATGTAGTATCTGTTCCGGATTTTAAAGAACTTACTCTTGATTGGTTAATATCAAAACCTACAACAGGATATTTTGTCGCAAATAACCTGGCCAAAGGAAGCCCTACGTATCCTAAGCCAATAACTGCTATTTTTATATCTTTATTCAATTTATGTTCTTTTTTTTAATTCGGTCACTAAAAATCACGGCTTCGCCTCTCTCTGTCACATGCTGTGGCACAGATATCTGGAGATTGAGTTTTTGGCAAATATAACACATTAAGTCAATAAATTCAATACAGTTTCCTGTAGAACTTAAAAAGAAAATTCTTAAAAGTTGTAAATCTTCACCAAACATTTACAAATCAGTTAACAAAGAAATTATTTACAAAAAAATAAAGAATAAAAAACACTAACAAGTGAATTTTATTCTTTATTAAATTAAAATATAGAAATTCAAAACTTTATTTATATTTAATTTTTAACACACAACCAAGAGATTCTAAAACCAAAATATAGTGTGTATTTGAAACTTCCTGAACAATTGCATCCTGATTACTAAAAACCCCTGAATCTAGTTTTATTCTGTCTCCAACCTGCATTGTTGTTACTGAGATTTCACTAACATTTGATGCGTTGAGATTTCTTTTTATTATATCAATTTCTTCATCTCTGACAATTGCTGGTTTTCCCAGCCAAAATAAATAACGAACTATACCTGCTACTTGAAAAACTGTATTTCTATCGTTATCAGCCAACTGAACAAAAACATATGAATTAAAAAGCGGTACTTCAACTTTTTTCTTTCTGTCTGACCATTGTTTTACCTGAGTAACCAATGGACAATAAGACTCAATTCCTATTTGTTGAAGTTTTTCTGCAACTTTTTTCTCCCATTTGGGCTTAGTATAAACCACATACCAATTCATATGTTTTTATATTGAAATAAAATTTTTAAATCCCTATTCATTGTATTCTTTTCTAAACAAAATTTAAATCAATATTAATACGAACTAAGAACCTATTCCTTTGTAAATAAATCCAATTAATTCTAATTCTTGTGAGTTTAATATATTCCTTCCATCAAAAATGAAGGCAGGTTTGTGCATTGAGTCATAAATTTTTTTCCAGTCATACGTTGTAAATTCATCCCATTCAGTAAGAATTGCTACAGCATGAGCCCCTTTGCAAGCATCATAAGAATTATCAAACGTTAAAATAGCTTCTTTATTTTCTACATCCGATCTTGTTTCTAAATAATTTAAATCACTCAGTATTTTATTTCTTGAAACTTTAGGATCATAAACCGAAATTTTAGCCTGTTCGTTAATCAAATCATCGGCCACATATATAGCTGCGGACTCACGGGTATCATTAGTATCTTTCTTAAATGCCCAACCTAAAAAGGTGATTTTTTTATCGGCAACGGTATTATATAATGTTTGAACTATTTTATTTGAAAATCTTCTTTTTTGATGATCGTTCATAATAATAACCTGTTCCCAATAGTCTGCTACTTCACTTAAACCATATGTTTTTGCTATGTAAACTAAGTTTAAAATATCTTTTTGAAAACAAGAACCTCCAAACCCTACAGATGCTTTTAAAAATTTAGGGCCAATTCGGCTATCCATACCTATTGCTCTTGCCACTTCACTGACATCAGCTCCCGTTTTTTCACACAATTCTGACATTGCATTTATTGATGAAATACGTTGTGCTAAAAATGCATTGGCTGTTAGCTTAGATAATTCTGACGACCAAACATTCGTAGTTAAGATTTTATCTCTGTCTACCCAATTTGCATATACATCAACTAAAGCATTAATCGCAATTTCTCCTTCTGTAGTAGTATCTCCACCTATTAAAATTCTGTCCGGATTTAATAAGTCTGTAACTGCAGTACCTTCTGCTAAAAATTCAGGATTTGATAAGATTTGAAACTGAACACCATTACCTGTGTTATCCAAAATACTTTTTATTGCCTCAGCTGTTCGAACTGGTAATGTTGATTTTTCTACTACAATTTTATTTTGTTTGGCAACTTTTGCAATTTGTCTTGCGCATAGTTCGATATATTTTAAATCTGCGGCCATACCTTTCCCTTTTCCATAGGTTTTGGTTGGTGTGTTTACAGAGATAAAAATTACCTGAGCCTCATCAATTGCTTTTTCTACTTCAGTAGAGAAGAAAAGATTTCTTCCTCTTGCTTCAGCAACAATTTCTGAAAGTCCCGGTTCATAAATTGGAATATTGTCTGTATTTGGGTCATTCCAATCTTTAATTCTTTGTTCGTTCAAATCGACAACAGTCACTTGAATATGGGGGCATTTTTGAGCTATCACTGCCATTGTTGGACCACCAACATATCCAGCTCCAATACAGCAAATTTTTGTAATTTCCATTTAATTTATTATTAATCTTAAATTTATTTTTATTTCAAGTTATTCCAATACCAGCTTACAGCTTCTTTTAACCCTTCCTGTAAAGAGTATTTTGGATCATATCCTAACATTTTTTTTGCCTTATTAATACTAGCCAATGAATGTGGAATATCACCTGCTCTATTAGCGCCATATATAATTTCAACTTCTGCAATTTTTGGATCAAATTCTGCTAAATACTTCTTCAAATATCCAACCAAATCATTTAATGTATTTCTGTCTCCAAATGCTGTATTATAAACTGTATTTATGGAATCGGCATTTTGACTTGTTACAGCCAATTCGTTCATCTGAATTACATTATCGATATAAGTAAAATCTCGTGAATAGTTTCCGTCACCATTTATAACCGGGCTTTCATAATTCATAAATTGCATAACAAACTTAGGAATCACTGCAGCATATGCTCCATTTGGATCTTGCTTTCTTCCGAAAACATTAAAATAACGCAGCCCAATTGTTTCTAATCCATAAGTTCTGCTAAAAATCTCAGCATACAATTCGTTCACATATTTTGTAATGGCGTATGGAGACAATGGTTTCCCGATCACTTCTTCAACTTTTGGTAATCCCTCAGAATCGCCATAGGTAGAAGAACTTGCTGCGTAGACAAAACGTTTTATCTTAGCATCGCGTGAGGCAACCAGCATATTTAAAAATCCGGAAACATTGACGTCATTTGATGTTATGGGATCATTTATAGATCTCGGAACTGAACCTAAAGCAGCCTGATGCAAAACATAATCAACTCCTTCAACTGCCAATACACAATCTGCAACATTACGAATGTCTCCTTCAATCAATTTGAAATTTGGATTTTCTATAAAATCTTTCAGGTTATGACGGTGTCCTGTTGAAAAATTATCTAAACAAATTACCTTATGACCTAATCCTAAAAAATGCTCGCATAAATTTGAACCAATAAAACCGGCTCCGCCTGTAACTAGAATTTTATATTGATCTGAAATTTTCATGGCCAAATTATTTTTTACTGAATTTACTGAAAAGAGACTTTATAAAGTTTGTCTTGTCTTCCTCTTCATGATATCCGTTTGAATATGCTCCGTAACCATAACCATACCCGTATCCGGAACCATATTTCGCTTTATTTTCATATCCATTTAAAACGATACTCGCATTACTTAATTCTCCTCTTTTTATTCTGTTATTCAGGAGAGTAATCATATCTTTTTTAGTGTAATTCTGTCTTACTATATACAAAGTTACATCAGCATACTGAGCTAATTCTAAAGAATCTGAAACCAGACCTACCGGAGGTGTATCTAAAATGATATAATCATATTTTTGTTTCAGCTCATCTATTAGTTCCTTCATTGCTTCACTTAAAATAAGTTCAGAAGGATTTGGAGGAATTGGTCCTGAAAGAATAACATCAAGATTTGGAATTTGAGTTGACTGAGTTATTTCATCAAGATTTTTTTGTTTGATTAAATAATTAACAACACCAATATTACTTGACAGATTAAACTCATCTGCTAATCTGGGTTTTCTCAAATCCAATCCAATTATGACTGTTTTTTTCTCACTCAAGGCAAAAACTGTTGCAATATTTATTGAGCAAAATGTTTTTCCTTCACCACTTACAGATGAAGTAATCATAAGTGTTTTTGCTCCACTTACACGCTGCTTTTTGTAAAGAAACTGAAGGGACGAACGTATTGTCCTAAATGATTCTGAAAGCGCCGATTTAGGTTTTTCGAAAACTGCTAAATTGATATTATCCTTATTAAAACCAATAACCCCTATAAGAGGAATCTGAGTCAGTTTACTGATATCCTCAGGGTTTTGAATTGAATTATTAATAAAGAAAATTATAAAAACAAATACTAGTGGTATAAGTGTTCCTAAAAATAATGCTAAAATATAATTTACAGATGTTTTTGGCCCAATTAAATTTCCTCCAATGTCTTTTGCAGGATCAATAAAGTGAATATCCGATAAATTAGATGCTTTTACAATTTCTGCCTCATTTCTTTTTTGAAGAAATTCAGTATAAATGTTATCATTTAAATCATATTTCCTTTTAATTTTCAATAACTCCTGTTGTTCCTCCGGAAGTCTTTTAACTGTGGTTTCAGCCTGTCCAATTTTTCCATTTATCAATGACAAATCGTACAACAAAGATGATTTTGCGCTTGTAATATTTTCTAACAAAACATCTTTTAGAGCACGCATCTGATTATCAAAATCTTTAAAAATTTTATCACTTTTTACTGCATATGCCATTTCTGATCTTTGTGTAGAAAGCGCTATCAGTTTTGAAACATTTACAGTTATATTCGGATCTTCAATTCCCGCAACAGACGGTGCAGGTAAACGTGAATAGTCTACACTATTATTTAAGTATGTTTTTAAGGAATTATAATAGGCTATTTTTCTTGAAATTTGATCTTTCTCTACATCAAAATCCATTATTTTATCGGAAACCTTTTGGCCCCCTGCTTCAATTTCATATATATTTTTATCCTTTCTGAAAGACTTAAGTTCATTTCCGGTTTCTTTCAATTGTGCTTCCATTGAAACCAATGTACTATCAATGAATCGTATCGTATTGGTTGCAAATTGGTTTTTTCCGTCAAGCTGAATTTTAATCAGCATTTTTACAGTTGAATTTAAATATTCTACCATTCTGGCTTTATTGGTGCCTTGTAGTGACAAAGTCAATAAAGATCCTCCTTTATCATCAGAACCTACATCTAAACCTCTATATCTGGAAACTGTTCCGTCAAAATCATTAAAACGAACAAAATATTCATTTCCCTTATAAAAACCGGGATTGTCATTAATTTGTAATTTCCAATTTAAAAAAGGTAATGAAACCTGTTCGCCAACTTTATATTTTTTTACAAATTCAGCAGGCTGAACAGCTGTAGTACTATATTTATTTTCAGAATAGGTTATCAATGAAACCGAATTGTTCTCGAACGGAATCCTGATTTCGTATTCATTTTCACTTAAAAATTTGATACTTACAAGAGTGTTCGCAATCTGTCCTTTTGATTTATCTATATTCAAGTAAAAAGGTACAGCTCCGTAAGAGTCAACTAGATTGTATTTACCCTGTGCGAGATAGTCAATATAAAACTGGAGTTTATCTACAACTAATTCGTTGTGTGATCTTGATTTAAGAATAGTTGAAATCCCGTTAACCTGATCGGAGATTCCTCCCCAGTTAAAAACCAAACTGGTATTAGAAGTAAAAAAAGGGTTACTTTCTTCCTTAATAGAAATCATTGTTTGCATAGAGTAAATCTTCTCTTTTCGAATATTTACCTGATATGCAATTGTAAGGGCAATTATTAAACTTATTAGAAACCATTTCCAATAGCTGACAATCTTCAACAAAAGTCCTTTAAAATCAAAATTCGAATGATTTTCAAAAATCGAAAAATCTTTTATATCTAACATCTTTGAATCCGGTTTTAATTTTTAAGAATTAAATAAACAGTCGTAGCCAATGACAGCAAAGTAATAATAGTACTTACAGACTGAATACCTGTCTGACCTGTCCCCCATGTTTTTTGCTTTAGTGGCTTTACATAAATGTAATCATTGGGCTGAAGGTAATAGTATGGGGACTTCATTACATTTACATCTGTAAGATCAATATTATTCATTAATACTCCTGTAGGAGTCTGACGAATAATCATCACTTCTTTTCTATTTCCAACTGTTGAAATATCACCGGCATTTGCTATAGCTTCCATAATATTAACATGTGTCTGAAATAATGTTTTTGTTCCGGTACTTCCTATCTCGCCATTAATTGTATACCTGAACCCTGCTAATTTTACTGTTACAAAAATATTAGCTTCACTTTTAAAATATTCTTCAAGCAACTTTTTTTCAATTATTACCCTCACTTCTTCAAGTGTATACCCGATAACATTTATTTCTCCCAGAATTGGCATTCTGATATTTCCATGATCATCAATTGTAAAACCATCAAAATACAAAGCAGATTCTGTTTTTCCTGTCGTTCCTGAAGCAGATTCTGTTTTATTAAAAATCGATACCAACTTAGGGTCAATTGCTTTGATATCTACACTTATTACATCATTTGCCTGTAATCTATAAGGTTTAGATTCAACCGCTGCAACTGTATTTTGTTCTCCTGAAGAATTTTTATCCTGTAAATACACTAAATCTTTTACAGGAATACAAGAAGTAAATAACACACTAATTAATAGTAATATATAAAAGCTGTTTTTTGTCATTGTTAATATTTTATCGGCAAATATAGGTTTTCCTTTAATCTTCAGGAAATCTAAAGTTTATTTGATCTTATTTAGTTGTTTTTGAAAGTTTTTTCAAACGGAACACGTTGCAAAATACTTCTGCCGAGTGTAATTTCATCTGCATATTCTAACTCGTCCCCGACTGAAATACCTCTTGCAATTGTTGAAAGTATAATCTCAGACTCTGCAATTTGTTTGTAGATATAAAAATTTGTTGTATCTCCTTCCATTGTTGAACTCAGGGCAAAAATAACTTCTGTTACTTTTCCCTCCTTTACTTTTTTGACCAGACTTGAAATATTCAATTGGCTGGGCCCAACACCTTCAATTGGAGAGATTTTGCCACCTAAAACATGATATATTCCCTTGTATTGACCTGTATTTTCAATAGCCATTACATCCCGAATATCTTCAACCACACAAATTAACCGGTGATTCCTTGCTGAATTAGCACATATTTCACAAATTTTCGTATCAGAAATATTATGGCAATTTTCACAAAATTTAATATCTTCCCGCATATTTAACAATGCCTGAGATAAAAAACCAGTCTGTTCCTTTGGTTGTTTTAACAAATGCAAAACCAGTCTCAATGCCGTACGTTTACCAATTCCTGGCAATTGTGACATTTCGTTTACTGCTTTCTCAATTAGTTTTGATGAAAATTCCATAACGACAAAAATAGTGTTTTCAGTGTACTTTTAGTCGATTCTGTTGATAGCAAAAAGATTTTTACTATCCATACAAAAAAAGACAATACTTAAGAAATTTCTAAAATTAATACTGGTTAGTAGCCAGTAAAACTAATGTACAAGCAATTTCAGCTTTAATATTATTTAACTCCAGTAATTGATATAATTCAGGATTTTCAGTTCCGGGATTAAAAATCACTCTTTTTGGCTGTGCTTCAACTATGTAATTGTAATAATCTCTTTGACGGGTTGGGTTTAAGTAGAGCGTGACAGTGTCAATATTGGTAACAGGTATAGCTTTTGTGTGAATTTTTACACCTGCAACTTCTCCTGTATTCTGACCGATTGCCAAAACTGTATGTCCTTTTTGAACTAAAGAATTTATGGCTCTAAAAGCGTAGCGATCTGGTTTTGTGGTAGCACCCAGAACTAAAGTTTTTTTGTTTTTCATCATTTTAAAATATCGTACAAAAGTAATCAAAAAGAATGAGCTTACTTTATGTTATTTATAGGGAATTAGTGTAATAAAAAAACAATAACAAAACATGATATTATACTCTGATATTAAAAAATGACTATTTTTACTCTAACTAACCCAAACAATATGGATTTATTCATTTATTTATTTGCTGCTCTTTTTTCAGTACTGAATCCAATTGGAACAGTACCTATTTTCGTAGGACTAACACAACATGATTCTAAAAAGGAACGCTCCAGAATCTCAATATGGACTGCAGTAAACGTTTTTATCATTTTAATTGTGTCCTATTTTATTGGTCAATATGTGCTTACTTTTTTTGGAATTAGCATCGATGCTCTTCGCATTGCCGGCGGAATCGTAATTGTTAACTCAGGTTTTTCTTTACTCTCTGGAAAGTTCAACAAAAAAAGAGGTATTAATAAAAAGATTGAAAATGAAATACAGCAAAGAAACGACATAGCCCTGACTCCTTTAGCCATTCCGATGTTAGCTGGTCCTGGTTCAATTTCATTATTAATTGCATTCTATCAGGAACATCACCAAATGGAAGAAATAATATTTTCCTGTTTAGCAATTTTGGCAATTGCAGTAGCAATCTTTCTTATACTCAAAAGCGCTCATTATCTGGCCCGAATATTAGGAGCTTCAGGAATTGTGGCTATTTCAAGAATTGTTGGTTTTATTGTAATTTCAATCGGAATTCAATATATAGTAAGTTCAATTGTCAATATTATAAAAGGAAATTTGATGTAATTATTTTTCTAAATTCAACATTATAAAAAAGGGATAAAACTCTAAGCTTTATCCCTTTTTTATTTTATTTTACTTCTACTTAACTTCTTGGCAAAAAAACTTCAGCCATCATACATCTTGCACTTCCTCCACCGCAAGCCTCGATTGTATCCAAACTTGAACTCAGAATTTCAGCATGGCTTTCTAATTGAGCTATTTGTTTAGATGTTAAACTTTGATGAGCAGATGCACTCATAACAATATATTTCTTATCATTTGTTCCTCGAACTTCCAGCATGTTTCCTGCAAAATTATTAACCTGAGCTTCGGTAATCAAAATAACCTCTTTATTGTCAGCTTTAAGATTTTCCAGAACCATTTTTCTCTCTTTTTTATCATCGATACAGTCTGCACAAATAACAGCAAAGGTTCCACCCAGACACATCATTACATTGGTATGATAAATTAATTTGCGTTCGCCGTCTACAGTCTGGAAAGCTTCAAAAATTACTGGTGCATAATCAAAATCTTCACAAAACTCTATAAACAGTTCTTCATCTGCACGAGGAGACAAAGCACAATACGCTTTTCCGTTTGCTCGATCTAAAAGTAAACTACCCGTTCCTTCAAGAAAAATCCCGTCTTCTTCTGCAGAAGTATAATCCATTATATTGGTAACTTCAAATCCTTTTTCTTCAAGAGTATCTAAAATATCTTCACGACGTTCCTGACGACGGTTTTCTGCAAACATTGGATACAAAGCTACATCTCCATTTTCATGAAATGAAACCCAGTTATTTGGAAAAATACTATCAGGAGTATCTGTTTCCAAAGTATCCTCAATCACGGTAACATCCACACCAACTGCTCTTAATTTCTCTACAAAAACATCAAATTCTTGCTGGGCTTTTGCATTTACAGTACTTGGTAAAAGTCCGTCTAATACTTTTTGATAATAATTATTTACCGCTGTTTGCTCATTCATTCTAAAAGCAACCGGGCGAATCATTACGATTGCATTTGTTGTTTGTTTCATTTTTTATATTTTTGTTTCAAGTTTAAAGTTTCACGTTTCACGCCTTGTAATAACTTGAAACCTAAAATTCAAAAACTATTATTAGTCTCTAATTAATGGTAAAGTTGAGCATCTCAACAACCCTTCTTGTTTAGCAATTTCAGCGTACGGAATCTCTTCTACTGTAAATCCATTTGCACGCAGCCAATTATTTAGTCTTGTAAAGTTTTTTTCAGAAACTACAACATTTTCATCTATTGAAAATACATTCGAAAACATATTATACATCTCATTTCTTTCAATGTGAAATAAATTTTCTTTTCCAAAAAGATTAACCAGATACAAATAATCAGCTTCTTCACGAAAACCTCTTTTGTAAATTATGCCTTTATTTTTTCCAACAGGCTGAAAACAACAATCCAGATGCAGTGCATTATCTCTGGCTTCAAGTTTAGACTTGACTAAATCGAATTCTTTTACAATTTTATTTGGGAATAATTCTTTGATATAATTTACACCGTGCATGTTTGTTCTCGCTGTAATATAATCTTTGTAATCACTACCTTTATAAGTACCTATAAAAATATGATCATTCCACAGCATTACATCACCTCCCTCGATATGAACTTCTTCCGGAGGGCGAACAACTTTTTGAGAATCTATCTGATCAATTACATACTGAATAGCATCTAATTCTCTTTCTCTGTCGGGTAAAATATTTGATTTTATAAAAGTATTATCAATAACAAAACCAATATCTCTGGCAAAGATCTGATTGTAATTTTCGATCATTTCCGGACGATAAATAGTTACATCATATTTCTGAAAGACAGCATTAAAAGCGTCCATTTCAGCAACCATATCTTTCTCCACAGGATAAGTACCTGCTTTAATATGTTCCAATGATTTAGGATCATAAGCCTCTTCAACTGAAGGAGTTGGCCCATTATGAACAGCAGAACCCAAAACTACAGCACGTAATCTAGACGTTTCGTTCTTTACATTTAATTGCAACATAACTATATTATATTTTGGGCAAAGATAAAAAAAGCTTCACAGTTAAGTGAAGCTTTAGATTTTTTTATTTGTTTGACTTAAAGTCTCTCAAAGGATGTCCGGTATAAATTTGTCTTGGTCGTCCGATTGGCTCCTTATTTTCACGCATTTCTTTCCATTGTGCAATCCAGCCTGGCAATCTTCCAATAGCAAACATTACTGTAAACATATCTGTTGGAATTCCTAATGCTCTGTAAATAATTCCAGAGTAGAAATCAACATTTGGATATAAATTTCTTGATTTGAAGTACTCATCTTCTAGAGCTGCCGCTTCCAATTTCTTAGCAATTTCTAAAATCGGATCATCAACACCTAATGTTTCCAAAACTTCATTAGCCGCTTTTTTGATGATTTTTGCTCTAGGATCAAAGTTTTTATAAACTCTGTGCCCAAATCCCATTAAACGGAAAGGGTCATTTTTATCTTTTGCTTTCGCTAAAAATTTATCAGTATCTCCACCATCTTTATTAATCTCTTCTAACATTTCAAGTACAGCTTGATTTGCACCTCCGTGAAGAGGGCCCCAAAGAGCTGAAACTCCAGCAGATATAGAAGCAAATAAACCAGCATGAGAAGAACCAACCATTCTTACCGTAGAAGTTGAACAGTTTTGCTCGTGATCTGCATGAAGAATGAATAATTTATCTAATGCGTCAATAACAACAGGGTTCGCAGAGTATGGTCCTGTAGGCAATTTAAACATTAACTGCATAAAATTATCAACATAACCAGTTGTGTTATCGTAATAATTTAAAGGATAGCCCATAGATTTTCTATAAGTCCATGTTGCAATTACAAGAAATTTACCCATTGTTTTACAAATGGCCTCATACATTTCTTTTTCATTTTCAACATTTACCGCTTTTGGATTAAACGCTGTTAAAGCACTTGTCAAAGCAGATAAAACTCCCATTGGGTGGGCTGTTTTTGGAAAACCGTCAATGATATTTTTCATTTCTTCGTTTACCAAAGTATGTTTTTTAATACCATTTTCAAACTGCTCTAATTCCTGAGCTGTTGGTAATTCTCCGAAAATCAAAAGATAAGACACTTCTAAAAAACTAGCTTTTTCAGCCAAATCTTCGATTGAATATCCTCTGTAACGTAAAATTCCTAATTCTCCGTCTAAGAAGGTGATTTCACTTTTACAAGATCCAGAATTCTTATACCCTGGATCAATTGTAATAATACCTGTTAAATCACGTAATTTGTTAATATCGATAGCTGATTCATTTTCGCTCCCAGTGATTACCGGAAGTTCAATTTTTTGACCATCTACTTCTAATGTAGCTATTTTTGACATAATATATTGGGAAATAATTCTATAAAATAATAATTTACCAAATCTAAGGAATTTAAGACTAATTAAAAAAAGAAACCTGCTATGAATTTGTTAAAAGTCCAAAAAAAAACCATTCGCATAACACGAATGGTTTAATCTTAATATATAACTCTTATAATTATTTGATCTTGAAAGCGTTTAAACCTGGGAAATAAGCAGTACTTCCAAGCTCTTCTTCAATTCTTAATAATTGATTGTATTTTGCCATACGATCTGAACGGGAAGCAGAACCTGTTTTAATTTGCCCGCAGTTTAAAGCTACAGCTAAATCTGCAATCGTATTATCTTCTGTTTCTCCTGAACGGTGAGACATTACCGAAGTATAACCAGCATTTTTAGCCATGTTCACTGCAGCAATCGTTTCAGTCAAAGTTCCGATTTGGTTTACTTTTACAAGGATAGAATTAGCAATACCTTTTTGAATTCCTGTAGATAAACGAGCAACGTTTGTTACGAATAAATCATCACCTACTAATTGTACTTTATGTCCAATTTTTTCAGTTAAATATTTCCACCCATCCCAGTCATCTTCATACATACCATCTTCGATAGAGATAATTGGATATTTAGCAGCAAGTTCAGCTAAATAATCGGCTTGCTCTTCAGAAGTTCTGATTTTTCCAGTTTCACCTTCAAATTTTGTATAATCGTATTTACCATTTACATAGAATTCAGAAGCTGCACAGTCAAGAGCAATCATGATTTCGTCACCAAAAGTATATCCTGCTTTTTCAACCGCTAGTTTGATAGTATCTAAAGCATCTTCAGTACCACCTGCCAAGTTTGGAGCAAAACCTCCTTCGTCACCAACAGCAGTACTTAAACCTCTGTCATGCAAAACTTTTTTCAAGCTGTGAAAAATCTCAGTTCCCATTTGCATAGAATGTGTAAAAGAAGTAGCTTTTACAGGGAAAATCATAAATTCCTGAAATGCGATTGGCGCATCAGAGTGAGAACCTCCGTTGATGATGTTCATCATTGGTACAGGTAATGTATTAGCAGAAACTCCTCCTACATATCTGTATAATGGCATACCTAATTCGTTAGCAGCAGCTTTTGCAGCAGCTAAAGAAACTCCTAAAATAGCGTTAGCACCTAATTTAGATTTATTTGGAGTTCCATCTAAATCAATCATTAACTGATCGATAGTGTTTTGTTCGAATACAGAAGTACCAACTAATTCTTCAGCAATAACAGTATTTACATTATTCACTGCATTTAAAACTCCTTTTCCTAAGTAGGCCTTACCTCCATCACGTAATTCAACAGCTTCGTGCTCACCAGTTGAAGCTCCAGATGGTACAGCTGCTCTACCTAAAACTCCATTTTCTGTTACTACATCAACTTCAATAGTAGGATTCCCTCTGGAATCAAGAATTTGTCTTGCGTGAACTTTAATTATAATACTCATTATTTTTGTTTTTTATTAATAAACTATATTTTTTTTCGAAATTATAAAATTATTTAATAGTAATTACTCATTATATCTATTAAACGCCTTTATTTATTAACTATATCGTTTTAGCGATTGCTTGTTCTATGTTCTCAACAAACTGATCAAACAGATAAGAAGAATCATGTGGACCAGGACTAGCTTCAGGGTGATATTGTACTGAAAAACAATTCTTATTTTTCATGCGCATACCCGCTACCGTATCATCATTTAAATGTATATGGGTAAGTTCTAGTTCCGGATGTCCTTCCAAAGCTTCTCTTTTTACTGCAAATCCGTGATTTTGAGAAGTAATTTCTCCTTTTCCGGTAAGAAGATTTTTTACAGGGTGATTTATTCCTCTATGTCCACCGAACATTTTATAGGTCTTCACTCCATTTGCCAACGCAATTACCTGATGCCCTAAACAAATTCCAAACAAAGGTTTATCATCGGCGATAATCCTTTTTGCAACTTCAATCGCTCCGTAAAGTGGATCAGGATCTCCAGGACCATTTGACAAGAAATAACCATCAGGGTTAAATGCAGTTAAATCTTCGTATGATGAGTCGTATGGAAAAACTTTAATGTAGCAATCTCTCTTAGCCAGGTTTCTTAAAATATTCTTTTTTATCCCTAAATCCAATGCAGAGATCTTGTACTTTGCGTTTTCATCACCAACAAAATATGGTTCTTTAGTTGACACTTTAGAAGCCAATTCAAGTCCTTCCATGTTTGGAACATTTGCTAATTCTTTTTTCAGATCTTCAACAGAAGTTCCGTCTGTGCAAATAACAGCATTCATAGCACCATTATCACGGATGTAACTAACAAGAGCTCGTGTATCAACATCAGAAATACATATTAGGTTTTGTTTAGTAAAATAGTCTTCTAAACTTCCCGAAGCACCTTCTCTTGAATAATTAAAACTAAAATTTTTACAAACTAAACCAGCAATTTTCACGCTGTCTGATTCAACTTCTAAATCATTAATACCATAATTCCCAATATGTGGATTAGTAGTAACCATAATTTGTCCAAAATACGAAGGATCTGTAAAAATCTCCTGATATCCAGTCATTCCAGTATTAAAACAAACTTCACCAAAAGTTTTACCGCTAATTCCGATCGATTTTCCATGAAAAATAGTCCCATCACTTAGTAATAAAATGGCGCTTTGTCGTGTTGTGTATTTCATTCCTTAATTTGTATTGTTTTGTAATTGTATACGAAACTCAAAAAGTCTCATTTGAATTAGATTTTTTGCAAATTTACTTCTTTAAAAGAGTGCTGCCAAGATTTTTTAAAAATTTCATTCACAAAAATAAAACCGTGACATCGAAATAAGTTAAATTTTAGTTTCTTTAAAAAAATCAAAAAAAAAGGATAAACTAAAAATTAGTTTATCCTTGATTTTTATAGAATCATTATTTTCATAATTATTCAGAAGCTTCAGTAGTCGATTCTGATTCAGCAGCAGGAGCTTCCGGAGTAGTCTCCTCAGCTTTTTTAGCTTTACCACCACGACGGCTTTTTGCTTTTTTAACTTCTTTTTTACCACCATTGTAAAGTTCATTGAAATCTACAAGTTCGATCATTGCCATATCAGCATTATCTCCCAAACGATTTCCAACTTTAATGATACGAGTGTATCCACCTGGACGGTCACCAACTTTAGCAGCTACATCTCTGAACAAGTCAGTTACAGCATATTTACTACGTAAGTAAGCAAAAACAATACGACGATTGTGAGTCGTATCTTCTTTTGATTTTGTAATTAAAGGCTCAACGAATTGTTTAAGCGCTTTAGCTTTAGCAACAGTAGTGTTAATACGTTTGTGCTCGATAAGAGAACAAGCCATATTAGCCAACATAGCTTTTCTATGTCCAGTCTGTCTGCTTAAGTGATTGAATTTTTTTCCGTGTCTCATTGCTATTTTAAATTTAATCCGCCGAAGCGGATTGAATTATTCTTTATCTAATTTGTATTTAGCTAAATCCATTCCGAAAGTTAAATTTTTAACTGCAACAAGTTCATCAAGTTCAGTTAAAGATTTTTTACCAAAATTACGGAATTTCATTAGGTCATTTTTATTGAACGATACTAAATCACCAAGTGTATCAACTTCAGCCGCTTTCAAGCAATTTAATGCTCTCACAGATAAATCCATATCAACAAGCTTAGTTTTAAGCAATTGTCTCATATGCAATGACTCTTCATCATACGATTCTGTTTGTGCAATTTCGTCAGCCTCGAGTGTAATTCTTTCGTCAGAAAATAACATGAAGTGGTGAATTAAAACTTTAGCTGCCTCAGTAAGAGCATCTTTTGGATTAATAGAACCATCAGTTTTAATTTCAAAAACTAATTTTTCGTAATCCGTTTTTTGCTCAACACGGAAGTTTTCAATTGCATATTTTACATTTTTTACCGGAGTAAAAATAGAATCTGTAAAAATAGTACCAATTGCAGCATTCTGTTTCTTGTTCTCCTCAGCAGGAACGTATCCTCTACCTTTTTCGATTGTTAAATCGAAGTTCAATTTGATTTTAGAATCTAAGTTACAGATTACAAGATCTGGATTCAGAACTTGAAAACCTGAGATAAATTTTTGAAAATCACCTGCTGTCAATTGATCTTTACCAGAAACAGAAATTGTAACTGCTTCATTATCGATATCTTCGATCTGACGTTTGAAACGTACTTGTTTTAGATTAAGGATAATTTCGGTAACATCTTCAACAACACCTGAAATAGTAGAAAACTCATGATCTACACCCTCGATACGAACAGATGTAATTGCATAACCTTCTAATGCTGAAAGCAAAACTCTTCTAAGTGCATTACCAACAGTCAATCCATAACCAGGTTCCAAAGGTCTAAATTCGAATTTACCTTCAAAATCGGTTGAATCGATCATGATAACTTTATCGGGCTTTTGAAAATTAAATATTGCCATAAATTTCGACTAAGTCAATTATTATTTGTTGTACAACTCTACGATTAATTGTTCTTTAATGTTTTCTGGAATTTGAAGTCTCGCAGGTACAGAAACAAAAGTTCCTTCTTTAAGATCATTGTTCCAAGTAATCCATTCATAAACATGACTTGAATTTGATAAAGAACGTTCGATAGCTTCTAAAGATTTAGATTTTTCACGAACTGCAACTTTATCACCAGGCTTAAGGTGGTAAGAAGGAATATTTACAACTTCTCCATTTACAGTAACGTGTCTGTGAGATACGATTTGTCGTGCACCTCTTCTAGAAGGAGCAATACCCATTCTAAAAACTACGTTATCCAATCTTGCTTCGCATAATTGTAATAAAACTTCACCAGTAACTCCTTTAGTAGCTGATGCTTTTTCGAATAAATTTCTGAATTGTTTTTCTAAAATTCCGTAAGAATATTTAGCTTTTTGCTTTTCCATTAACTGAACAGCGTACTCAGATTTTTTTCCTCTTTTTTTAGCCATCCCGTGTTGTCCAGGTGGGTAATTTCTTTTTTCGAAAGATTTATCATCTCCGAAGATTGCTTCGCCAAATTTACGAGCGATTCTTGTGCTAGGACCAGTATATCTTGCCATTTTAATTTGTTTAAGATAGAGATTATGAATTCAGGTCTTATCCTTCGATAATCTATATTCTATCTAGGTTATACTATAAAAATTTGAGTATTAAACTCTACGTCTTTTTGGAGGACGACATCCGTTGTGAGGCATTGGAGTAACATCGATGATCTCTGTAACTTCAATTCCACCGTTATGAATAGAACGGATAGCAGACTCACGTCCGTTTCCTGGTCCTTTTACATAAACTTTTACTTTTTTAAGTCCTGCTTCAAGAGCTACTTTACTACAATCTTCTGCTGCCATTTGAGCTGCGTACGGAGTGTTCTTTTTAGAACCTCTGAAACCCATTTTACCAGCTGAAGACCAAGAAATAACTTCACCTTTCTTATTAGTCAAAGAAATGATAATATTGTTGAAAGTCGCAGAAATATGAGCTTCACCCGTTGATTCAACGATAACTTTACGTTTTTTTGCAGTTGCTTTAGCCATATTACTTATTATTTAGTTGCTTTTTTCTTGTTAGCAACAGTTTTTCTTTTACCTTTTCTTGTTCTAGAGTTGTTTTTAGTTCTTTGTCCTCTTAATGGAAGACCAGATCTATGACGGATACCTCTGTAACAACCAATATCCATTAAACGTTTGATGTTCAAAGAAACTTCAGAACGTAATTCTCCTTCAATTTTGTAAAATGAAACTGCATCACGAATTGCTCCGATCTCATCATCATTCCAATCTTGAACTTTTTTATCTTGGCTAACTTGAGCTTTTTCTAAAATCTCAATAGCTCTACTTTTTCCTAATCCGAAGATATAGGTTAGTGCTATAACACCTCTCTTATTTTTTGGGATATCTACCCCTGCTATTCTTGCCATAATTATCCTTGTCTTTGTTTAAATCTAGGATTCTTTTTGTTTATTACGTACAATCTCCCTTTTCTACGCACGATAATGCACTCGGCACTTCTCTTTTTTACTGATGCTCTAACTTTCATAGTGAATATCCTTTAATATCGATAAGTAATTCTTGCTTTTGACAAATCATAAGGACTCATTTCCAGTTTCACTTTATCACCAGGTAATAATTTGATGTAATGCATACGCATTTTACCAGAAATATGAGCAATTACAATATGTCCATTTTCTAACTCTACACGGAACATCGCATTGGATAACGCTTCGATGATTGATCCGTCTTGTTCTATTGCTGATTGTTTTGCCATAAATATATTAAGCTACTGCTTTTCTATTTTTACCAGTCTTCATTAAACCATCATAATGTTTGTTTAACAAGTATGAATTGATTTGTTGAATAGTATCTATTGCAACCCCAACCATAATTATTAATGAGGTACCTCCAAAAAACATTGCCCAAGATTGTTGTACATCCATAATACTTACAACAATAGCTGGGAACACAGCAATCAAAGCAAGGAATAAAGATCCTGGGAAAGTTATTAAAGACATCACTTTATCAAGAAATTCTGAAGTTTCAGCTCCCGGACGAACGCCAGGGATAAAACCACCACTTCTTTTTAAATCATCAGCCATTTTATTAGTAGGTACTGTGATAGCAGTATAGAAAAATGTAAATACAATAATTAAAGTTGCAAAAACAAAATTATACCAAAATCCAAAAATATCACTAAATGCTCCAACGATAGATTGTGATGTGTCTGACTTAGACAGTCCGGCTACAGCTGCAGGAATAAACATAATTGCCTGAGCAAAAATGATTGGCATAACTCCAGAAGCGTTAAGCTTAAGAGGAATCCATTGTCTATTACCACCTGCTAAGTCTTGCTCGTAATCTCCAGTTGTTGTACGACGAGCGTATTGAACCGGAATTCTACGTACTGCCATAGTAAGCAATACACAAGAAATAATTACCAATAACCACACAATAATTTCTATGGCCATTAACATTAAACCTCCAGTATTATTTGTAACTACAGATTTGAATTCTTGCATAAAAGCTTGTGGTAAACGAGCCAAAATACCGACCATAATCAATAATGAAATTCCATTTCCAATTCCTTTATCAGTAATCTTTTCACCAAGCCACATAGCAAAAATTGTACCAGTAACTAATATGATAACAGACGAAAATAAAAACTCAGGAGAGTTAAACCCTAATAAGAATGCACTTCCAGGCAACGTTCTGTATAAATTATAGATATAAGTTGGACCTTGAACCAATGTAATAGCAATAGTTAACCAACGTGTAATTTGATTAATCTTTTTTCTACCACTTTCTCCATCATTTTGAAGTTTTTGCAAATAAGGAATAGCAATTCCCATTAACTGAACAACAATAGAAGCAGAAATATAAGGCATAATTCCTAAAGCAAAAACTGAAGCTTTAGAGAAAGCACCTCCGGTGAACATGTCTAGGATAGATCCTAAACCATTTTTAGTTTGTCCTGCTAATCCTGTTAACTGAGTTGCGTCAATTCCAGGAAGCGTAACGTGTGCTCCAAAACGATATACTAATAGAAGTCCTAGTGTAATAAGGATTCTGTTTTTTAGTTCTTCGATTTTCCAAACATTGCTAATTGATTCAATAAATTTCTTCATACAATAGAAAAATTATATTGTTACAGCCTCTCCTCCAGCAGCTTCAATAGCAGCTTTTGCAGTAGCAGTAAATTTGTGAGCAGTTACTTTTAATTTTGCTTTCAATTCTCCTCTACCTAAAATCTTAACGATTTCATTTTTGGTAGCAAGACGGTTAGCTACGTAATCTGTCATAGAAACAGAATCAGTAATCACACCATTGTCTACTAATAATTGAAGCGTATCTAAATTAACACCTTCGTATTCTTTACGGTTGATGTTTGTGAAACCAAACTTAGGCACACGTCTTTGAAGTGGCATTTGCCCTCCTTCAAAACCAATCTTTTTAGAATAACCAGAACGAGATTTTGCTCCTTTGTGACCTCTTGCAGAAGTACCACCTTTTCCAGAACCTTCTCCTCTACCTAATCTTTTATTTTGATTGTGTGTTGACCCTTCAGCTGGTTGTAAGTTACTTAAATTCATAACAGTATTTGTTATTTAGCTTCTTCTACAGAAACTAAGTGTTTAACTTTGTTTATCATCCCAAGGATAGCAGGGTTTGAATCATGCTCTACAACTTGTCCCATTTTACGTAGACCCAAAGCTTCCAAACCTCTCTTTTGAGAAAGAGGGCAGTTGATTTTGCTTCTTACTTGTTTTACTAATAATTTAGCCATAATTTCCTTGAATTAACCTTTAAAAACTTTTTCTAAAGAAACACCTCTTTGTTTTGCAACAGTGTGAGCGCTTCTCATTTGTAATAAAGCATCAAAAGTTGCTTTCACTACGTTATGAGGATTTGATGATCCTTGAGATTTTGATAATACATCGTGAATACCTACTGATTCAAGAACTGAACGAACAGCTCCACCAGCAATAACTCCTGTACCATGAGACGCAGGAATTAAGAATACACGTGCACCACCAAATTTACCTTTTTGTTCGTGAGGAACAGATTGCCCATTCAAAGGAATTTTTACTAAATTTTTCTTTGCATCTTCTACTGCTTTCGCAATTGCTTCAGAAACGTCTTTAGATTTTCCTAATCCGTGACCAACTACTCCATTTTCATCACCTACAACTACAATAGCAGAAAAACCGAAAGCTCTACCACCTTTTGTAACTTTAGTAACACGATTAACACTTACCAGACGATCTTTAAGTTCAAGACCACTTGGTTTTACCAATTCTACATTTTTGTATTTAGACATAATATATTAGAATTTAAGTCCAGCCGCTCTTGCGCCTTCTGCTAATGATTTAATACGACCGTGATATAAATATCCACCTCTGTCAAAAGTGATGGTATCAATCCCGGCTTTTAACGCTTTCTCTGCAACAAGTTTTCCAACTGCAGCAGCGATTTCAACGTTAGTACCTTTTCCTATTTCTTTTTCTCTTGAAGATGCAGCTAATATAGTAACTCCATTCACGTCATCAATAAGTTGAGCGTAAATTTCTTTATTACTTCTAAATACAGATAGTCTTGGGTTAGCAGCTGTACCACTAATCGATTTTCTAATTCTGAATCTAATTCTCTGTCTTCTATCAGATTTTGTTAATGACATAATCTTATTTTTTAAGCTGATTTACCTGCTTTTCTTCTTAATACTTCACCCACAAATTTAACACCTTTTCCTTTATATGGCTCAGGCTTACGGAAACCTCTGATTTTCGCAGCAACCTGACCTAAAAGTTGTTTATCAAATGATGTTAATTTTACGATAGGGTTTTTACCTTTTTCAGATATTGTTTCTAAAGCTACTTCCGGAGCAATTTCTAAAACAATATTGTGAGAATATCCAAGAGCTAAATCTAACTTTTGACCTTGGTTTGAAGCTCTATAACCAACTCCAACTAATTCAAGTTCTTTTGTAAAACCTTCAGATACACCAAGAATCATGTTATTGATTAATGATCTGTATAATCCGTGTTTTGCTCTTTGATCTTTATGATCAGACGATCTTTCAACTAAAACCTGATCGCCTTCAACTTTTACAGTTACGTCCGAAAACTCCTGAGTTAGTTGACCTTTTTTTCCTTTTACTGTAATAATACCGTCTTTAACTTCTACAGTTACACCAGCAGTGATTACAATTGGGCTTTTACCTATTCTTGACATCTTTATCTAGTGTTTAAAATTAGTATACGTAACAAATTACTTCACCACCTACATTTAATTGCTTAGCTTGTTTACCAGTCATCAAACCTTTTGATGTAGAAACAATAGCAATTCCTAATCCGTTAAGGATTCTAGGTAATTTGGCAGCACCTGCGTACTTACGTAAACCAGGTTTACTAATTCTTTGGATATCTTTAATTACAGGCTCTTTAGTATCTTTATCATACTTCAAAGCAATTTTGATTGAACCCTGAACAGTGTTGTCCTCAAATTTGTAACTTAAGATGTAACCTTGATCAAATAAGATCTTAGTTATTTCTTTTTTTAGATTAGAAGCTGGAATTTCAACAACTTTGTGGTTTGCAGCCACAGCGTTACGAACTCTAGTCAAATAATCTGCAATAGGATCTGTATACATATGTATTTGATTGCGATTATGGTTTTCAGGAAGCACTCTGCCTCCTGAACCTTTAATCAATTTATAAACTTTTTATATTACCAGCTGGCTTTTTTTACACCTGGAATTAATCCATTGTTAGCCATTTCACGGAAAGTTACACGTGAAATACCGAATTGACGGATATAACCTCTTGGTCTACCTGTTAATTTACAACGATTGTGTAAACGAACTGGTGAAGCATTTTTAGGTAACTTTTGTAAGCCTTCATAATCTCCAGCTTCTAATAAAGCTTTTCTTTTTTCAGCATACTTAGCTACCGTTTTCTCTCTTTTCACCTCACGGGCTTTCATTGATTCTTTAGCCATGTCTTAATTCTTTTTAAAAGGTAAACCTAATTCAGCCAATAATGACTTTGCCTCTTTGTCTGTTTTTGCAGTAGTAACAAAAGTAATATCCATTCCTGAAATTTTGTTTACTTTGTCAATATCAATTTCAGGGAAAATGATTTGCTCTAAAACTCCAAGATTGTAATTACCTCTTCCGTCGAAACCAGTAGCTTTGATACCACTAAAATCTCTAACGCGCGGTAAAGCAGAAGTAATAAGTCTATCTAAAAACTCATACATTCTCTCACCACGTAAAGTAACTTTTGCTCCAATAGGCATCCCTTTTCTCAATTTGAAAGACGCAACGTCTTTCTTTGAAATTGTAGATACTGCTTTTTGTCCAGTGATCTTAGTTAACTCATCAACTGCATAGTCAATAAGTTTTTTATCAGATACAGCTGCACCAACTCCACGGCTCAAAACGATTTTTTCCAATTTTGGAACTTGCATTACGTTTGTATATCCGAATTCCTCTTTAAGAGCAGAGATTACTCTACTCTTATATTCTTCTTTTAGTCTAGGTGTATATGCCATTACTATAGTACTTGATTAGATTTTTTTGAAAATCTTACTTTCTTATCTCCTTCTACTCTAATACCAACTCTAGTTGTTTCCTTAGTTTTAGGATCAATTAGTGAAATGTTAGATATTTGTATAGAAGCTTCTTTCTTAACGATACCACCTTGAGGGTTTTTAGCACTTGGTTTTGTATGTTTCGAAACCATGTTTACACCTTCAACTATCGCTTTATTTTTCTCACGGTAAACACGTAAAACTTTACCTTCAGCACCTTTATGGTCTCCAGCAATTACTCTTACGATATCTCCTGATTTTATTTTTAGCTTTATCATCTTAAAACGAATTAAAGCACTTCTGGTGCTAATGATACAATTTTCATGAATTGTTTTTCACGAAGTTCTCTTGCTACCGGACCAAAAACACGAGTTCCTCTCATTTCACCTGCAGCGTTCAAAAGAACACATGCATTGTCATCGAAACGGATATAAGAACCATCGGCTCTTCTCACTTCTTTTTTGGTACGTACAACAACTGCAGTTGAAACAGCTCCTTTTTTTACGTTTCCGTTTGGAGTTGCATCTTTGATAGAAACTACAATCTTGTCACCAACAGAGGCATACCTTCTTTTGGTACCTCCTAAAACACGGATAGTTAAAACTTCTTTTGCTCCCGTGTTATCTGCTACTTTTAGTCTTGATTCTTGTTGTACCATAATTATTTAGCTCTTTCTAAGATTTCAACTAATCTCCAACATTTTGTTTTACTTAAAGGACGCGTTTCGCTAATTCTTACAGTATCTCCAATGTTACAGTCGTTTGTTTCGTCGTGTGCAACGTATTTCTTAGTTTTCAACACGAACTTACCGTATAATGGGTGTTTTACTTTTCTTACTTCAGCAATAACAATAGATTTATCCATTTTATTTGAAGTAACAACACCTATTCTTTCTTTTCTTAAATTTCTTTTTTCTTCCATCTTTCAGCAGAATACAATTATTGTAACTCTCTTTTAGTTAACTCTGTAGCCAATCTTGCAACTGTTCTTCTTACACTTCTAATTTGAAGTGGGTTCTCAATTGGAGAAATAGCGTGAGCCATTTTTAGGTCAGCATATATTTTCTTAGTTTGACTAAGTTTTTCTTGCAACTCCGCTGCAGAAAGATCTTTTATTTCTGATTGTTTCATAATATAAATTTAATTATGCTTCGAAATCTCTAGCAACGACGAATTTAGTTTTTACTGGAAGCTTTTGAGCTGCAAGACGTAACGCCTCTTTTGCAACTGATAAAGGAACTCCTCCAACTTCAAACATAATTCTTCCGGGTTTAACAACGGCAGCCCAATATTCAACGGCACCTTTTCCTTTACCCATACGTACCTCAAGAGGCTTCTTAGTAATTGGTTTGTCTGGAAATATTTTGATCCATAATTGTCCTTCTCTCTTCATGAAACGAGTTGCAGCGATACGTGCAGCTTCGATTTGACGAGAAGTTAAGAACATTCCATCTTCATGTACAGATTTAATACCAAACATTCCATTAGAAAGTTCATGCCCTCTTTGAGAGTTACCTTTCATTTTACCCTTTTGTACCTTACGGTATTTTGTTCTTTTAGGCTGTAACATTTTTCTTTAGTTTAAAAATTTACTTTCTTTTACGAGCGTCTGGTTTACCACCTTTATTAAAGGGTTTTCTATCTCCTCTTGGAGAATCACCACCTTTACCACCACCAGTTCCGGATTGTTTTTTATCCATTCCTGCAAGTGGAGAAAGATCTCTCTTTCCATAAACTTCACCTTTCATGATCCATACTTTGATTCCCATTCTACCGTAAGTAGTGTGAGCTTCAGCCAAAGCATAATCAATGTCAGCTCTGAAAGTTGATAGAGGAATTCTACCTTCTTTGAAACCTTCTGAACGTGCCATCTCAGCACCATTCAAACGACCAGAAATCAAAACTTTGATACCTTCAGCGTTCATACGCATAGAAGCAGCAATAGCCATTTTGATTGCACGTCTGTAAGAGATACGGCTTTCGATTTGACGAGCGATGCTTGTCGCCACAAGATAAGCATCTAATTCAGGTCTTTTAATTTCAAAGATGTTGATTTGAACCTCTTTGTCAGTAACTTTCTTAAGTTCTTCTTTCAACTTGTCTACCTCTTGTCCGCCTTTTCCGATAATGATACCAGGTCTTGCAGTAGTGATAGTAACGGTTACAAGCTTTAAAGTTCTCTCAATGATTACTTTAGATACACTAGCTTTTGATAAACGAGCGTGGATATACTTTCTGATTTTGTGATCTTCGGCAAGTTTATCACCGTAATCATTTCCACCATACCAGTTTGAGTCCCATCCTCTGATGATACCAAGTCTATTTCCAATTGGATTTGTCTTTTGTCCCATGCTGCTTAAGAATTGCTTTGTGTGTTATTGATAGCTCCAAGCACGATTGTTACGTGGTTAGAACGTTTTCTTATTCTGTGTGCACGACCTTGTGGAGCTGGACGAAGTCTTTTTAACATCATTCCACCATCTACTCTGATCTCTTTAACAAATAATCCAGCTTCTTCTAAATTACCTTCACTATTTTTTTGCTCCCAGTTGTTGATTGCAGATAATAATAGTTTCTCTAATTTTCTTGAAGCTTCTTTAGAACTGAATCTTAAGATGTTAAGTGCTCTTTCTACCTTCTGACCTCTTACCAAGTCCGCTACTAAGCGCATTTTTCTAGGTGAAGTAGGGCAGTTATTCAATTTTGCGAAAGCAATAGACTTATTAGCCTCTTTTCTCGCATCTGCTGTTTCTCTTTTACGAACTCCCATTGCTTCTTATTTTTTACCTTTATTTTTTGCTCCAGCATGACCTCTAAAAGATCTAGTTGGTGAAAACTCTCCTAATTTGTGACCTACCATGTTTTCTGTTACGTAAACTGGTACAAATTGACGACCGTTATGAACTGCGATAGTCTGTCCAACAAAGTCTGGAGTAATCATAGAAGCTCTAGACCAAGTCTTTACTACTCCTTTGTTTCCGTTTTCAATGTTTTCCTGAACTTTCTTGTCTAACTTATAATGAACGAAAGGTCCTTTTTTTAATGAACGTGCCATATCTTATTATTTCTTTCTACGTTCTACGATATACTTGTTACTCGGGTTTTTCTTAGAACGAGTTCTATAACCTTTTGCTGGTATTCCATTTCTTGAACGTGGATGTCCACCAGAAGAACGTCCTTCTCCACCACCCATTGGGTGATCAACAGGGTTCATTGCAACAGGTCTTGTTCTAGGTCTTCTTCCTAACCATCTTGTTCTACCAGCTTTTCCTGATACAACTAATTGGTGGTCTGAATTAGAAACAGCTCCAATTGTAGCCGAACAAGTTAACAAGATCAATCTTGTTTCACCAGATGGCATTTTGATTGTAGCATATTTTCCATCTCTTGCCATTAATTGAGCAAATGTACCAGCAGAACGTGCAATAACCGCACCCTGACCTGGACGTAACTCAATACAAGAGATAACAGTTCCTAAAGGAATTCTGCTTAAAGGCAATGTATTACCAATTTCTGGTTGAGATTCTGGACCAGAAACTAATTTCTGACCAACTTTCAATCCGTTTTGAGCAATAACATAAGTTTTCTCACCATCAGCATAAGCTAATAAAGCGATAAATGCAGTACGATTTGGATCGTATTCGATTGATTTCACAGTAGCCGGAATTCCGTCTTTAGTTCTTTTGAAATCAATGATACGATATCTCTGCTTGTGACCACCACCCGTATAACGCATGGTCATCTTTCCTTGACTATTTCTACCTCCAGAGTTTTTTATCGGTGCTATCAAAGAGCGTTCCGGCTTATCAGTTGTAATGGCGTCATAACCATTCACAACTCTAAATCGCTGACCTGGGGTAATAGGTTTTAATTTTCTTACTGACATTTTTCTATCTTAGATATTGTTGTAAAAATCAATTGTTTCTCCTTCTTGTACTTGAACAATCGCTTTTTTAATTGCATTTGTCTTTCCACTGATTAAACCACTTTTAGTGTATTTTGTAGTTCTGTCCGGTCTTACGTTCATCGTGTTAACTGAAACGATAGTTACTCCATAAGCAGCTTCAACAGCTTTCTTAATCTGAACTTTGTTTGCTTTTTTGTCAACAACGAATCCGAAGCGGTTTAAAACTTCACTTTCTTTGGTTACTTTTTCCGTTACTATAGGTCTAATTATGATGCTCATATTCCTATTATTTACTTAAATTTTCTTCAATTAACTCCAAAGAACCTTCTAAAAGCACTAAATTATTAGTGTTTAAAATAGCGTAAGTGCTTAATTCTGAGCTAGTTACGACATTTGAAGCCTTTAAATTGCGTGACGACAAATATACATTTTTATTTGACTCTCCCAACACAAATAGAGATTTTTTACTTTCTAACCCTAAAGCTTTCAAAACGTTAATGAAATTTTTAGTGTTTGGCGTTTCAAAATTAAAGTCTTCAAGAACGATAATATTTGACTCTTTTGCTTTGATTGAGAAAGCTGATTTTCTTGCCAATCTTTTCAAGCTTTTATTCAATTTGAATGAATAACTTCTTGGTCTTGGTCCGAAAATTGTTCCACCACCTTTAAACAATGGATTTTTGATACTTCCCGCACGAGCTGTACCTGTTCCTTTTTGTTTTTTAATCTTACGTGTACTTCCTGTCACTTCAGCTCTTTCTTTAGCTTTGTGAGTTCCTTGTCTTTGATTAGCAAGATATTGCTTAACATCAAGGTATACAGCGTGATTGTTTGGTTCAATTGCGAATACTGAATCAGAAAGTTGAACTTTTCTTCCAGTATCTTTTCCGTTGAAATCTAATACTTTTACTTCCATTACTTCTGAATGATTACATAAGAGTTTTTATGTCCAGGAACACATCCTTTAATAACAAGTAGATTCTTTTCAGCTACTACTTTTAAAACTCTAAGGTTTTGAACTTTTACATTGTCTCCTCCCATTCTTCCAGCCATACGCATTCCTTTGAATACTCTAGATGGATAAGAAGAAGCTCCCACAGAACCTGGCGCTCTTAAACGGTTGTGCTGACCATGAGTTGCTTGTCCAACACCACCAAATCCGTGGCGTTTAACAACCCCTTGAAAACCTTTACCTTTAGATACACCTTGTACATCTACAAATTCTCCTTCAGCAAAAATAGAAACATCAATAAGATCTCCTAATTTTTGTTCAGTTGCAAAATCTTGAAATTCAACGACTTTTTTCTTAGCAACAGTTCCAGCTTTTTTAAAGTGACCTAAAGCCGCTTTAGTGGAATGTTTCTCGTTTTTGTCATCGAAACCAAGTTGCAACGCTTCGTACCCGTCAACACCTTTGGTTCTGACTTGGGTAACAACACACGGCCCAGCTTCGATTACTGTACAAGGAATGTTTTTCCCGTTTTCGTCGAAAATACTAGTCATGCCGATTTTTTTACCAATTAACCCAGACATAAATATTAATTATTAATTACTAAAATTCCCTTCAATTTGAAAATAACAGAAATTTCCAAACAGGGAGTGCAAAAGTAGATATTAAAATTGAATATACCAAACAGTTACAAAAATTAAATCGCTCATAATCAAAATTCAAGAGATTAACTCCACCCGAATTAGCATTTATTTGTTTCAAAAAACAGATATTAATTCTTAACTTATCTCAACAATATTATTAACATTTACCTAATCGCAAAATCATAAAACCTTCGGCAAGCGCCTAAACAAAAGACACTTCAATAAAATATATTTCA
>NZ_QETH01000032.1 GCF_003105115.1 Flavobacterium sp. HTF
ATAATTTTAGTAAAAAAAGCATGAAAACGGTTGAAATTAAATTTGGTTCAAAAGAATAAAGCTATACCTTTCGCACCGATTCCCAAATCGTATTCTAACCCAAATAATTACAACCTACACATGAAGAAAATTACTTTAGGATTTTTATTTATTTGTCTGTCTATGCTTGTTATAAGCTGCTCAAATGAAGAAAAACCATCGACTACTCCACAAGCTACAGATCCGAGACTGCCAAATCAGGAAAATTTTAAACCGGCAATACAATTGGTTCCCAAAGCCGTTACGGCAAAAAGTACCGGAAAATCAACTGAAACAAAACAGCAGCGCCTTGTTAAAGAATTGGTATTTGATGTGGTAACAGATGATAACGGAGCAGAAATACACGAAAATTTTACCGACAGACGTTATACCTATGACGCTAAAGGAAGGTTACATTCTGTAGACAAATATATTGACGGTCAATTGTTTAAAAACATAACAAAATTTGATTTTGACGACGCTCACAAAGTAACCAATACCTATTATGCTGACATTGTTGCCGAAATCAACAGTGGCGGTTATATCTCGAAAGTGACAGCACCGAGCGGAACTGTAACGGACATTTTTTATGACGAAATCGGGCGTGATGTAAAAGAAACTGAAAAAGGGACTTATACTCAAATTATTCAGGAACTTCAGCCGGATGGCAGTTATGAAGCCGTTTCGGTTACTAAGCCAAAAACCGCTACTTATTTATACAGTTATGTTGACAACAAAGTTTTTGTAAACATCGTAACGACACAGCAAAACTACGCCAAACGTGTTACAACCAATGGTGTTATTAGTTATACTTTTGCTGACAGGGTGGTCGAAACAACGTATGAACTTACGGTTGACTATACAAAAGCGGGAGTTTACTCGAGCGAGCCAATCTTTAGATGTTATATTTATAACTGGATGCACATTCTGGACTGGAAAATCAAAGCGGTTTCTGAAGGTACTACCATGTACGAACTTCATTATGAGTATGATTATAAATATGACACAAACGGTTATCTGACAGAATCTAATCTTAAAATAACCGATTTGAGTGCTCCTTCTGAACAAACACTGACAAGAACTTTATATACTTACGAATAAAGAAACTATATTTTTAATATAAAAAAGCGCGAACACTTTCTGTTTTTGCGCTTTTTTTATTGCAATTATTTTTAAAGTATTTTCATTTTGAAGCCTTTTCCTACCTTTGATAAAAAAATACAATTTACACGATCAATGATTACAAAAGCAACACTGGCAGATATTCCTGCTTTAAACCAATTAATAAATTCTGCTTACAGAGGAGAATCTTCTAAAAAAGGCTGGACTACAGAAGCCAATTTATTGGAAGGAAAAAGAACGAATGAAGAAGAATTGGCCGAAATTATAAATAATCCAAAAAATACAATTCTGAAATATACCGAAAATGACAACATAATCGGATCTGTTTTGCTGGTTGAAAAAGAAAATCAGTTGTACTTAGGCATGCTGACTGTTTCTCCCGAATTACAAAATAGCGGAATCGGTAAAAAAATGCTCGCCGAAGCAGAAAACCACGCCAGAGCTTTAGGATTGTCTTCGATTATAATGACGGTAATTTCTGTGCGTGAGGAACTGATCGCATGGTACAAACGTCACGGTTATGTCGATACGGGCGAAAGAGAGGCTTTTCCCGAGAGCGGAATTCATGTTACGATTTCCCCAAATCCGCTGGAGTTTATCTTTTTGGAAAAGAAGATTTAAGGTTTTTTTGTTTCAGGTTTAAAAGTTTCAAGTTTCAGGTTTCAGGTTTCAGGTTTTGCCGCAGAGATGAGATTTGCAGAGTTTTTACATGAATGAGTATGGTTTGTCATTCTGAGGAACGAAGAATCACACCAGTAACTCTACAAAGGTTATAATCTTTATGGAAATTCTTGTGTGATTCTTCGTTCCTCAGAATGACAACACAAAACCTTTGAACCTCTGCCCCTCTGAACCTTTGAACCTATAAACTAAAGAACCAACTCTTCAAACAATCTCTGAATTGTTTTTTCCAAATCCTCACATACGCCCGGGTGCGGCCTTGACGTTTGTATGGCAGAACTTCTGATTGCCGTTAACCAGCGAAAACGCTCCGGAATCTCAAATTCGGCAATTGGACCGCCGTCTTTGGTTCCTTTTGTGATTTTCTCCAGTGAGGTTAAATTGCACTCTAATTGTTCGATGTCAAAATCGGCAGAAAGAGCTTGTATTTTTTCTTTATTTAAATGAAAAAGAACCTTTATAAATTTTGCTTTTTTACAAAACAAAATCACTCCGATATTCAGGAATTCTTCGCGCTCTACTCTTGGTACCACACGAATCACGGCATACTCATATAAGTGATTATCTTGCATTTTGCGCCTGATTTACAAAGATTTCTGAATTATTTAATCTCGTCTGCAAAAACTGTAGGTATACATTTCGCAATGCTTCGGGTGTTTCTTCCGTGTCTTCCCACTGCAGCCACTCAAACGGAATCGTATTGACAATATCTTCAAGAATTTCCGGAGTCAAAATAGCTTTATATTCTGCATCAACTTCTTTTAAAAGTGAAGCCTGAGGCAACAAAACGTGATCTTTTATTAGTGCAAACGGGCTTTTGGCATGCTGCTCCCAATTGTTCCAGGAATGATGAAAATACAGACATGCACCATGATCAATAAGCCATAATTCCTTATGCCAAATCAACATATTGGTGTTTTTAAAAGTTCTGTCAACATTTGTAATATAAGCATCCAGCCAGACGATTTGTGAAGCTAATTTTGCATCAACTGTCGTTACCACAGGATCAAAAGTAATCGCGCCAGACAAAAAATGAAGTGCCAAATTTAGTCCCTGGCTTCCTTGCAGGAGATCCTGGATTTCTTCGTCGGCTTCGGTTCTTCCGAAAGCTTCGTCAAGATTGGCAAAAACTAATTCGGGCAACTGTAGTTTTAAAGCTTTTGCAATTTGTCCGCCTACCAATTCGGCAATCAAGGCTTTTACACCGTGTCCGGCACCTTTAAATTTTAATACATATTTAAAATCGTCATTGGCTTCTGCTAAAGCCGGCAGAGATCCGCCTTCACGCAAGGGCGTGATATATCGTGTAACGTTAACCGTTCTGAGATCGAAGTTGTTTTCCATATTACAAACTTACGAATATTTAGAAATTTTTGATTGCAGAGTTTAGATTGTAGATTTTAGATTGTAGATTTTAGATTGTAGATTTTAGATTGTAGATTTTAGATTGTAGATTGTAGATTGTAGATTTTAGATTTTAGATTGTAGATTGTAGATTTTAGATTGTAGATTGTAGATTTTTTAACTGCATGAAAAAACTTTGTGCCCTCTGCTGCTATTTTTCAAGGCTCAAAAACGCTTTTCCTAGATTCTTAATAATATCAGAAGCGATAAAGGATTGATATCCGGTTTTTGGAAGTGCAATATCTGCTGTCAAACCGTGAAGGTAAACCCCAAGTCTCACAGCCTGATCGGGCACATAGCCCTGTGCCAATAAACTCGTAATCATTCCGGTCAGTACGTCTCCGCTTCCGGCAGTCGCCAATGCCGCATTTCCGGTGGTATTCTGATAAATTTTACTTTGATTTACAATAAATGTCGGTGCGCCTTTCATCACAATAATAACTTTGTAATGTTCAGAAAAAGCAATTGTATTTTCAAACTTTTCAGTATCAGATTCCCAACTCCCGATTAATCTTTCGAGTTCTTTCGGATGTGGCGTCAGGATTGTATTTTCGGGCAGCAAGTCCAGCCATGATTTATTAAGGGATAATATATTCAGTGCATCAGCATCAAGAACTAACGGTTTATTTGCTGTTTTCAAAAAATTAAAAAGTGCTTTTTGACTTTCTTTGTCCTGCCCCATTCCCGGCCCAATTCCGATTGCCTCAGGCTCAACGGGCAAAACTATATTGGTAAGACAATTTTCATTTTCATCGGTAGCAGCCATAACTTCAGGAATACTGGTTTGTACAATTTGATAGCCACATTTGGGAACAAAAGCCGTTACAAGCCCGCACCCCGTTTTTAAACATGCTTTTGAAGCTAAAACCACAGCTCCAATTTTCCCATAACTTCCGCCAATAATAAGAGCATGCCCCTGAATTCCTTTATGTGCCAGAGGATTTACAGGTTTATAAAAAGTGAGGATTTCTTGTTTTGTTATTTGTAACGGAACTTTCATTGTAAGTATTTTGCGGTTTTAAAATTACAAAATTATCAAATGTCAGGAATTTTCTTATAAGTTAAATATTCGTTATTATTCATTTTATATGTTTTGCAATCAGGATTAAAAGAATCCCTTCTCTTTTTATTTTCTTTTAAAATCAAAAGATATAGCGAATAGCACGAAATAGCTGCCAATCATTACGAATTTTATAATTTATAGTAGTAATTTTCGATATTTTTTAAATAAATTTGCGACTCAATTTTTTAATTCAACACAATGAAAAATACTGCGCTTACGCACATACACGAAGGTTTAGGAGCAAAAATGCTTCCTTTTGCCGGCTACAATATGCCAATTACTTATGAAGGTGTTAATGCTGAACATGAAACGGTTCGTAACAGTGTTGGCGTTTTTGACGTTTCGCATATGGGCGAATTTTTACTTTCAGGACCAAATGCCCTGGCACTGATCCAAAAAGTTACTTCAAACGATGCTTCGACACTAACGATCGGAAGAGCGCAATATTCTTGTCTTCCAAACAATGAAGGCGGAATTGTAGATGATTTAATTGTGTACAAAATGAAAGAAGAGCAGTATTTACTTGTTGTAAATGCTTCTAATATTGAAAAAGACTGGAACTGGATTTCATCACACAATGATCTGGGTGTTGAAATGAAAAATATATCTGATGATTATTCTTTATTGGCCATTCAGGGACCAAAAGCTGTTGAAGCTATGCAGTCTTTGTCTTCTATTGATTTAGCTGCAATCGCTTATTATCATTTTGAAGTAGCCGATTTTGCCGGAATTGAGCACGTAATCATTTCTGCAACCGGTTATACTGGTTCTGGCGGATTTGAAATTTACTGTAAAAACAGCGAAGTAGAACAAATCTGGAATAAAGTTTTTGAGGCTGGTGCCGCTTTCGGAATCAAGCCTATTGGTCTTGCAGCTCGTGATACTTTACGCCTTGAAATGGGTTTCTGCCTATACGGAAACGATATTAATGATACAACTTCACCGCTTGAAGCAGGTTTAGGATGGATTACTAAATTCACAAAAGAATTCACTAATTCGGATAGTCTTAAAAAACAAAAAGAAGAAGGTGTTACAAAAAAATTAGTGGCGTTTGAAATGCAGGAACGCGCAGTTCCAAGACACGATTACGAAATTGTGGATGCAACTGGTGCTGTTATTGGAATTGTAACTTCCGGAACTATGTCGCCTTCTATGAACAAAGGAATCGGATTAGGTTATGTTACGGTAAACAATAGTGCTGTTGACAGCGATATCTATATTAGAATCAGAAAGAATGATGTTCCTGCAAAAGTGGTAAAACTGCCTTTTTACAAGAAATAATTATTTTTTAAAACCATATTTTAAATGCATTGCAATGAAAATTGTAATGCATTTTTTTTGCCCTGAACTCACATTTTAAATCTGAAATGAATTACAATTGGTGAATTTGTCAAAATTATGCTCAGATTGATAACAAATACACTTTGTGCGAATGGTCGATAAAATTATTTCTTCAACGATTTTTTAGCGAAAATACTGTCTTTTATCGAAAAATTACCGTAATTTTAGGGTAAACGATGATTTCAAATCTATGAAAAATATATTTTTAGTATTCATTTTAAGCACGAGTGTCCTTTTTGGTCAGGACAGTGACAAAACATGCGAAATACTAAACAAAATAAATGTGGTGATACAAACAGAACATGTTCGCCCAAAACCAATTGATGACAGTCTTTCTGTTTTTGTTTTTGATAATCTTATTAACGAGTTAGATCCTTCCAGAAATATATTTTTTTTAAGCGAATACAATGAAATGTATCAAAATTACCGCTTAAATTTAGACAACTTAATTCTTGAAAATGATTGTCGCTTTTTGGGAGATATTACCAATAAATACAGAAACGGTCTTTTGAGAACCAAAGCTGTTTTGGAGAAAATCCAAAATGAGCCTATGGATTATACGAAAAAAGATACCATACGATTTTACAAAAAATCGTTCCCTTTTTACCTCGTAAAAGAAAACCTGGAAAAGGTCTGGGCAAAAAAACTTCGTTATCAGATTTTAGATGATATTGCAGAAACCAGCGATAACCTGGATTCTATAAAAGCGAACTTCAAATCGATTGAAGCAGTGTCAAAAAATATGATTTTATCTAATGAAATCTGCAGAATAAACACATTACTCGAATCAAAAAGCACACAGGAAGAAAAACTATATAACTTCTTCTGCACTTATTTTGATCCGCATACGGCCTATTTTAGTAATGATTCCAAATCGAGTTTTGTTGCTTCCCTGTCCAAAGAGCATTTGTCATTGGGAATGACGGTTAACCTCAACGAAAAGAACGAAATCATAATTGATGAAATCGATCCGAATGGCCCTGCATTTAAAACCGGGCAAATCAAAAAAGGCGATCAGATTGTTTCGGTATCCAATCAAAAAGAAACTTTGCAGGTTTCCTGTGCTTCCTTAGAATCTATTTCGACCATGATTTTATCCGAATCAAATCGAAATATTGTCCTTACGTTAAAACGAAATTCAGGCAAAAATTTTGATGTCTATATTGAAAAACAGGTCATGAAGGATGAAGAAAATTCTGTTTTTAGTTTTATAGTGGGCAAAGATGATAAAATCGGGTATATTAAAATTCCAAGTTTTTATGCCGATTTAGACGGAAACAGCAGAAAAGGCTGTGCCGATGATGTGGCCCGTGAAGTGATAAAACTTGAAAAAGATAATATTAAAGGCCTTGTAATTGACCTGATTGACAATGGCGGCGGTTCTATGGAAGAAGCCATAAAACTGGCGGGAATGTTTGTTGATTATGGTCCGCTTTCTGTAGTGGTAGATAACAAAAAAAATCAATCTGTAATACAAGATCCGTACAGAGGATTAATTTACAAAGGTCCTATTGTAGTTTTGATAAATAGTAACACGGCTTCGGCGAGTGAGTTTTTCTCTTCTATTTTACAGGATTATAACCGCGCTTTGTTGTTGGGCAGTAATACGCTCGGAAAAGCAACAATGCAGACCATTCTTTCGCTTGACGAAGACAAAAACACTGATTTCCTGAAAATTACAATTAATAAATTCTACAGAATTACAGGCAAAAGCCATCAATATATTGGCGTTAAACCAGATGTAATTCTGCCTGAATTTTACGAAGACGTATATCAGAAAGAAAGTGATTTTCCGACAGCAATTAAAAATGACAGCATAGAAACTTTTTTAAAATACAAACCCTATGTAAAGAGAAATCTTATAGACAAAATTGCCACTAACAGTTCTCTGAGATTAGCCGATAATTTTTATTTTAATGATATAAAGAAAATCAACAAAAAAATTGATCTGATCGTGAATGTACCGAAATCAGAAATTCCGATGACTCTGGACGCAATTTTTGAGCAGAAAAACACAATTAACTCACTTTGGAAAGACATTCACACTTTTAACGACGACAACAATCCTCTGGATATTTCCAATTCTACTGTCAATCAATTTCTATTGGGCGCCTACCCTACTGAAAAAACGATAAACCAGTATCAGATCAATAATCTGAAAACAAATCCATACCTCAACGAAGCTGTAAATATCATTACTGAATTTAATAGCTCAAAATAAAATCTTGCTCTTTTTTGCTTCAGGTTGACGGTTCATACTGTACCTAAAAGCAGAAACCTGAAAGTCCGAACTTAAACATTAAAAAAAGAATAGTTTTGATTTTGGAAAAATAAGGAATAACCGTATTTTTGCATCACAAAATAAAAAATTAGTAATGGGAAGAGCGTTCGAATTTAGAAAAGGAAGAAAAATGAAACGTTGGTCTGCAATGGCCAAAACATTTACCCGAATTGGTAAAGATATCGTTATGGCTGTTAAAGAAGGTGGTCCTAACCCAGATGCCAATTCTAGATTAAGAGCTGTAATACAAAATGCAAAAGCGGCCAACATGCCTAAGGACAATGTGGAGCGCGCTATAAAAAATGCAAGTAATAAAGATACTGCCAATTATAAAGAAATTTTGTTTGAAGGATATGCTCCTCACGGAATTGCAATTTTGATTGAAACAGCATCTGACAACAATAACAGAACTGTAGCAAATATTCGTAGCTATTTTAATAAATGTAATGGTACAATGGGAACTCAGGGTTCTGTTGAGTTTATGTTTGACCATACATGTAACTTTAGAATTGCAAAAGGAAATCTTGATCCTGAAGAATTAGAATTAGAGTTAATTGATTTTGGTGCAGAAGAAGTTTTTGAAGATGAAGACGGAATATTAATCTATGCCCCTTTCGGAAGTTTTGGTGCTTTGCAAAAAGAATTAGAAAACAGAGGTCTTGAAATTTTATCTTCTGGTTTTGAGCGTATTCCTCAAATCACAAAAGAACTTACTGAAGCACAAATCGCTGATGTAGAGAAGTTAATAGAAAAAATAGAAGAAGATGATGACGTAATGAACGTTTATCACACAATGAAAGAAGAATAATTTTTTTCTTTATATAAAATCAAAGCCTTGAATATTCAGGGCTTTTTTATTTTTATAACCGGAAAATCATATTAACTACTATATTTGCAAAAAAAGATAAAAAAATGAATGCATCAAAATACACAAAAGTTGCTGTAATTGTACTAGTAGTTTTATTTCTCGTATTGAGCGTAATAAGTTGTACTACCCATACACATTCTCATACAAGAGCAACAACAACCAAAAAAGTTCCGCCAGGACAGGCAAAAAAGATGTCAGGAGACAAAAACGCAAAAGCTTACGCTCCGGGGCAGCAGAAAAGAAAGTAAAAAAGAAAGTCTTCTGGGAATCAGAAGACTTTCTTTTTTTATTTAAGTTAGTAATTAAATTACTTTTTTACAGGCGCTTTGTTTGTCACTTTTACCAAATAAGTTCCTTCGGGTAAATCTGCAATATTAGAAGCATTAATTCCAATTACTTTATTTCCCTGCGAAAAGACCTCAACCGTTTTTGATACCGTATAGGCATTATCTGCAGATTCTGTCGCAGCAGGTGCTGGACTTTTAGATTTTACAGCAGTACCGGCACCAGATCCCGATACAGCCTTTTTTATTGGCGCTGCAGTTTCGGCTACCTGAGATACAGCAGGTTTTGAACTGGTATAAGACTCCATAACCTGTTCGTCAGTCATAGCTACATTGTAAATTTTCAGGTCATCAATATCTGCATTTATGCCAATTGTAGTGTTCAATTCACCCAGTCTGAAAATATAACCTTTTGTAACACGTGAAATTCCATCTGCTGATTTTAATAATTCACCATTACGATAAACTTTTGAAACTTTGCCATCATAGGTAATGCTATATTGATACCATACCTCTTTAGCCAAAGGGGCCGAAGTGACAATATCATTGGCAGCTCCCCATCCGGTAAAATTAACTTCTGAGTTTCCGCCAGCCGCAGCTTGTTGTAACAAACCAAAATATTGACCATTTACAGGGCCGCCATAACCTAAAATATAATTTGGTGCAGTAATGGTATTAAATTTTACCCAAATAGAGACAGATCTCGGTTTATTATCTTGCGGAAGATCTCCAACTACAGCCTGCAAAGCTTTATTGACTAATCTTTGGGCTCCTTTTGCAACTCCCATTCTGTCATTAACAAAATTTGCTGTTCCCAAGAAGGAAACTGTATTATCCTTGCTGTTTAGATTTCCATTAAAATTAAATTCCTGAACAGGATTTTGGGCATTACTATTTAAAAAACTTACAAACATTATAGTGAGTAGTATTTTTTTCATTACGGTAGATTTTTGGACATTAAAACATGCGTCATTTTAACACATCTAATCTATACTATTATACACTTTATCTAAAATTTTACCGATGATTGACACAAATAATCGTTGAAAAAATTAAAAAAGACGATTTTACTTACTTTATTTAAAACATAAAGCTTAGCAATATTCTTAAAATAATGATTTTGCTGCAAAAAAAAATCAGCTTCATCTCATACTGATACATTATTATTATAATTTTAAGAAAATCTCTTTTGACAAGTTATGCTTTTAAAGTTATCTTCTACTTCTGAATAATAGCAATAAAAAAAGTTCCTGATATCGCTATCAGGAACTTTATATTTTAAAAAGTATTTTTACTACTTTACAAATTCAATTTTTTGAACTTCTTCTTCATTGATACTATCAAAGAATCCTTGTTCGTTCATCCAGTCATCACTAAATACCTTACTCATGTATCTTGAACCGTGATCCGGGAAAATGGCAATAATATTACTTTCTTTTGTAAACTCACCTTCTTCTGCGTATTGCTTGATTGCCTGCATTACTGCACCTGATGTATATCCGACAAATAATCCTTCTTTACGGGTGATCTCTCTTGCTGAGTGAGCACTTTCCTCGTCGGTTACTTTCATGAATTTATCAATAATATCAAAATCTGTTGCAGACGGGATAAGATTTTTTCCTAAACCTTCAATACGGTACGGATAAATTTCTTTATTATCGAACTCTCTTGTTTCGTGGTATTTTTTCAATACTGATCCAAAAGCATCAACACCTAGAATTCTAATATTTGGATTTTGTTCTTTTAAGAATTTTGCTGTCCCCGAGATAGTTCCTCCTGTACCGCTGCATGCAATTAAATGCGTGATTTTTCCTTTTGTCTGTTCCCAGATTTCCGGACCTGTAGTGTTGTAGTGGGCATCAATATTCAGCTGATTAAAATATTGATTGATGTAAACTGATCCTTTGGTTTCTTCGTGTAATCGTTTAGCGACATTATAGTAAGATCTTTCATCATCGGCAGAAACGTGAGCGGGGCAAACATATACTTTGGCTCCTAAACTTCTCAACATGTCAATTTTATCTTTCGATGATTTTGAGCTTACTGCCAAAATACAGTTGTAACCTTTTATAATGCTTACCATTGCCAGACTAAATCCTGTATTTCCCGATGTAGTTTCTATAATGGTATCTCCTGGAGAAAGAATTCCTTTTTTCTCGGCTTCTTCAATAATATATAACGCTATTCTATCTTTTGAGGAATGTCCCGGATTAAAAGCTTCTACCTTTGCGTAGAAATTTCCTTCTAACTCTTCGGTGATTTTATTTAGTTTAATAAGCGGGGTATTACCTATTAATTCTAAAACATTATTATAAGCGTTTATTTCTTCTTTCATAAAAAAATAGTTAATCAAAGGCATTTTTAAATAACCCTGATAGGTTGCAAATTTAACAAAAAATTTCTAATTAGCTTTTAATTTTCTCTAAATCTAATAAAAAACTAAATTCTTTTGCTAAGTCTTTTAGGGCTTCAAATCGTCCTGAAGCTCCGCCGTGTCCGGCATCCATGTTGGTATCAAGAAACAAAAATTTATCATTTGTTTTCATGTCCCTCAACTTTGCCACCCATTTGGCCGGCTCCCAATACTGCACTTGTGAATCGTGCAATCCTGTGGAAACGTACATATTAGGGTATTCTTGTGACTTAATGTTATCATACGGCGAATAGGATAACATGTAATCGTAATATTTTTTATTGTTTGGGTTTCCCCATTCATCATATTCACCCGTTGTTAACGGAATACTGTCATCAAGCATTGTTGTGATAACGTCGACAAAAGGAACCTGAGCAATAACTCCGTTATATAATTCAGGGGCCTCATTTATGATCACTCCCATTAATAATCCTCCTGCCGATCCTCCTTCTGCATATAAATGTTCAGAAGAAGTAAATTTTTCGTTAATTACAAATTTAGAGCAATCGATGAAATCTGTAAAGGTATTTTTCTTTTTTAACAGTTTTCCATCTTCATACCATTGTCTTCCTAAGTCCTCACCTCCTCTAATATGGGCAATTGCGTATATAAATCCTCTATCCAGCAAAGAAAGCCTTGTTGACGAAAAATAGGTATCCATTGTGATTCCGTACGAACCATAAGCGTAAAGCAATAGTGGATTTTTACCATTTTTCTTAAGTCCTTTTCTGTAAACCATAGAAATCGGAACCTTTACTCCGTCTCTTGCAGTTGCCCAGACACGTTCTTCTATATAGTTTTCTTTGTCAAATTTCCCTCCTAAAACCTCTTGTTCTTTTAAGATATCTTTGGTTTTAGTTTTCATATTAAAATCAATTACAGACGACGGAGTCGCAAGTGACTGATAGCTGTATCGCAAAATATCGGTATCAAAATCTATATTGGTTGTTGTGTAGGCGTTATAAGTTTCGCTTCCGAAAGGCAAATAATAATCTGCTTCGTCATTCCATGGCATAATACGGATATGATTTAATCCGTTTGAACGCTCTTCAACAACTAAATAGTTTTTAAAAATCTCAATATCTTCTAATAAAACATCTTCACGATGCGGAATAAGATCTACCCAATGCTTTTTTTCTGTCCTGTTTTCAGGTGTTTTCATCAGTTTGAAGTTGGTCGCCTTATCTTTATTTGTTAAAATATAAAATGAATCTTCAAAATGCGAAATACTGTATTCCAGTCCACGTACACGATTTTGGAAAACTTCAAATTCCCCATCCGGATTATCTGAGTTCAGAATCCTGTATTCTGTGGTTAAAGTGCTGCCTGATCCAATTACAATGTACTTTCTTGATTTTTCTTTGCTTACAGAAACACTAAAAGTATCATCCGTTTCATTAAAAACCAGTACATCATTTTTAGAATCAGTGTTTAGTTTATGTCTGAAAACCTTATCTGCTCTCAGTGTAACCTCATCTTGGCGTGTATAAAAAATAGTATTGTTATCATTAGCCCAAACAGATCCGCCTGTGGCATTTTCGATTTTATCGGCCAGAATCTCACCTGTTTCTAAATTTTTGATTTGAATGGTATAAATTCTCCTTCCGACAATATCAACACCGAAACTTGCAAACTTGTTATCCGGGCTTACACTTAAGCCTCCAAGTTTAAAATAAGCATGACCTTTTGCCAATTCATTACAATTGAACAGAATCTCTTCTTCTGCCGAAAGGCTTCCCTTTTTTCTGGAGAAAATTGGATAGTCCTGTCCGGTTTCAAATCGTGTAATATAATAATAACCATTATAGAAGTAAGGAACAGAAGAATCGTCTTCTTTGATTCTTCCTTTCATTTCTTCATACAAAGCATTCTGAAACTCTTTTGTATGTTCAGTCATGCTTTGGTAATATGAATTTTCCTGATTCAGATAATCAATGACTTCCGGATTTTCACGATCATTTAGCCAAAAATAATTATCAATTCGGGTTTCTTTATGTTTTTTTAATGTTTTTGGAATTATTTTGGCCTTTGGAGCCTTTATATTGTCTGGCATGGATTAAGCATTAATTTTATATATGAAGGGCAAAAGTACTATAAACACAATAGAACAGAATTAATATTTTCTTAAAATATTGCATTGATTTAATACAGCAATATACTAATTTTGTATGAAATAATTTAAAAATCAACAAAAATGGATTTAATGGGAATGATGGGTAAACTTAAAGAGACCCAACAAAAAATTGAAGATACAAAAAAGCGTCTTGATACTGTTTTAATTGACGAGCAAAGTGCTGATGGATTATTGAAAATAACATTGACTGCTAATAGAAAAGTACAATCAATCTCTATTGATGATTCTCTACTTGAAGATAAAGAACAATTGGAAGATTATTTAATTGTAACGCTTAATAAAGCTATTGAAAAAGCTACAAACGTAAACGAAAGAGAACTTGACGCCGTTGCCAAAATGGATATGCCAATGATTCCGGGAATGGATAATTTGTTTAAATAAGGGGCTAAGGCTTTAAGGAAATGAGGCTCTGAGGTTCTGAGGCTCTGAGGTTCTAAGGTTCTGAGGTTCTGAGGTTCTGAGGAAATGAATAAAAAAAAAAAGACGCACTTAATTGTGCGTCTTTTTTTTTATTCAAAGCAAAGAAAAAAACCTTTGTCACTTTGTATCTCAGAACCTTAGAACCTTTGTCCCTCTGAACCTTAGAGCCTCAGAACCTTTTTTTTTAAATCTTCGAAAGCATTTCAAGCACATAACTATGCATTACCTCTCTATAATCCAAGTGTGTTACAATTCGGAGCTTATTATGTCCCATTGAACTTATTGAAATGTTTTTTTGTTTTAGTTTTTCTATTAAAAGCTGATCGCTGTATCCTTCTGCCAGCGAAAAAATCAAAATATTGGTTTCTACAGGTTCTACAGCAGCTACCCAGGTTTTTTTACTTAAAACATTTGCAATTTCTTTTGCTCTTCTGTGATCTTCTGCCAGTCTTTCGATATTATGGGCTAATGCGTATAATCCTGCTGCGGCCAAATAGCCTACCTGACGCATTCCTCCTCCAAGTATTTTTCTGATTCTCAACGCTCTATGAATATCTGCTTTGGTTCCAAGTAACACGGAACCAATTGGAGCTCCCAATCCTTTGGACAAACAAACTGATATGGTATCGAAAATAGCTCCAAATTCCTTTGGATTTTGCCTTTTTGCAACCAATGCATTCCATATTCTGGCGCCATCCAAATGAAATTTCAAATTGTTAGCGTCACAGACTTTTTTTATTTCTCTTAAATCCTCTAGTTCATAACAGGCACCGCCGCCTTTGTTGGTTGTATTTTCTACACAAACCAGACTCGTTAAGGGACTATGGTAAAATTCAGGATCATTGATTGCTGCTGCAACCTGAGCAGCGTTTATCATTCCGCGGTGACCGTCTAACAAACAGCATGAAACTCCGCTGTTAAAAGAAACTCCGCCCCCTTCATAATGATAAACATGTGCATATTTGTCGGCAATTAGCTGTTCACCTGGTTGTGTATGTAATTTAATTGCTGTTTGGTTTGCCATAGTTCCGGAAGGAAAAAAAAGTCCGGCTTCCATTCCAAAAAATTCAGCTACTCTTGTTTCAAGCTCAATAACCGTAGGATCTTGTTTATATACGTCGTCACCTACCTGGGCATTAAACATATACTGTAACATTTCGTGTGTAGGTTTGGTAATGGTATCGCTAATTAAATTTATTTCCATATTATAAAAACTATGTCTTATTTTTGTACAACAAAATTACGTATTACTGACAGTTATTCGAGACAAGTTTTAATAAACTTTAACCTTATGAATATCCGGAACCAAAATAACGTAATATTTATAAAAAACATATAAAACTACTATTAATTTATGACAACTACCGAACAAATAAAAGGTATTGTGGAGCGCCTTGGTGCGTTGAGGAGGTATCTTTGACGTTGATGCCAAACTAATCGAAATTGCTAACGAGGAAGAAAAAACTTTTGCACCTGATTTTTGGAACAATGCCAAAGAAGCAGAGATTATTGTAAAAAACCTTCGAAACAAGAAAAAATGGATTGAAGATTACAATAAAGCAATCGAACTCACAGATGAACTCCAACTCGCTTATGATTTCTACAAAGAAGGTGAACTTTCTGCTGAAGAATTAGACGAACATTATAACACTACGCAATCGCATATTGAGAACATAGAGTTCAAAAACATGCTTTCTGATGAAGGAGACAGCCTGAGTGCAGTTGTACAGATTACTGCGGGAGCAGGCGGAACTGAAAGCTGTGACTGGGCCGGAATGTTAATGCGTATGTACATGATGTGGGGAGAAAGCTATGGTTATAAGATCAAAGAACTTAACTTTCAGGAAGGTGATGTAGCGGGAATAAAAACCGTAACTTTAGAATTTGAAGGAGATTATTCTTTTGGATATCTAAAGGGAGAAAACGGTGTTCACCGCCTTGTCAGAATCTCTCCTTTTGACAGTAATGCCAAACGTCATACTTCTTTTGTATCTGTGTATGTTTATCCGCTTGTTGATGATAGTATCGAAATTGACATTAACCCTGCCGATATCGAAATTACTACTTCTCGTTCGAGTGGTGCGGGAGGACAAAATGTGAATAAGGTTGAAACAAAAGTACAATTGGTACATAAACCAACCGGAATCCAGATTCAGTGTTCGGAAACACGTTCGCAACAAGACAACAGACAGCGTGCCATGCAGATGTTACGTTCTCAGTTGTACGAAATCGAATTGAAAAAACAACAGGCACAACGAGCTGATATTGAAGCCGGAAAAATGAAAATTGAATGGGGTTCCCAAATACGTAATTACGTAATGCAGCCTTATAAATTAGTAAAAGATGTTCGTACCGGCTACGAAACCAGCGATGTTGACGGCGTTATGAACGGAAATATTGATCCTTTCCTAAAAGCATTTTTAATGATGATGGGACAAAAAGAGGAAGAATAGTATTTTAGTTTTCAGGCAGCAAAACATAAGCCATGACTAAAAACCTGAAACCTTAAACCTGAACTAAAAAAAACAGTTATGATAAAATGGGCAGATGTAATTCGTTTTACAAATAAAGGAAATCCGACTCCTGACAAAAGAGTAGAGAAATCCGAAGAAGAATGGAAACAGCTTTTAACTCCTGAAGAATTTCAGGTAACGCGTTTAAAAGGAACTGAAAGATCTTTTAGTTCTGAATTATGCAGTTTGTTTGATCCCGGTATTTACGAATGTAAATGCTGCGGTACTATACTTTTTGATGCCAGCGAGAAATTTGAATCCGGAACAGGATGGCCTTCATTTACGCAGCCCTTAAAAGAAAATGCCGTTGGTTATCATGCCGATAAATCATACGGAATGATTCGTGTTGAAGTGGTTTGTAATACCTGCGACGCTCATTTAGGACATGTTTTTCCCGATGGGCCGGAACCAAGTGGATTACGCTATTGCATCAATGCTGTTTCACTTACCAAAATAAAAGAATAATACACTTTAGTAATTATTTTAAAGCGATTCATATTTATTTATGAATCGCTTTTTTTTGCTTTAAACTGATAATAAACACATTACAGACAAGAATAATTTTATTTTCTGAAAAATTATTTTTTAAAGTTTATCTTACTAATCTTTCTTTCAGGAAATGTTAATTGTGTGAAAGATTCAAAAATTTCAATTTTTACTCCTTTTTTTAGTTGTGTTAAAAAACAAATTATACAAAAACTTAAACCGGCTGGTTTGCTTTTTAATTAAAAAATTAGGGACGTTTTATAAAACTACTGGAAATACCGTGCTTATAACGACATATCTAATTTATTTTCAACATATTAAAACCAAAAATACTCAACAAATACTATAGTTTTAGTTTGACAAATAGTGAAATATAAGTTAAAGAGAAAGCTAAGGGATAGTCAGGAATTTAAAAAACAATTACTAATTCAATATTTTTAATGTTAAAAAATAATTGTAAAATCATTATTCTAAAAAAATATTTAAAAAACTTCAAAGCAAGATTAGGTAATTCAAATCTAATTCATTTTATTTGGCGAAAATTAACCCCCATATAAATTTAATTATTAGATGAAATCCTATTCAATTCAAGAAATTAACGAAGTTATAAATGGTGAAATTTACGGCAGTACTTCTCACAGTATAACAGCTACAGAACAATTAGAAAAAGCAACAACTTCTGAAATTTCTTTTATAGGAAATAAAAAATATGAAAAATTATGGGAAGCCTCAAAAGCTGCAGTAGCAGTTGTTAATGAAGACATTTCTATTGAGCCGGGCGACAACCGTGCTTTTATTAAGGTAAAAAATGCTGATTTGGCAATGTCACAGATTTTAGCACTTTTTGCTCCTCCTACTCCTGTATTTCATAATGAAATTCACAGAACAGCCGTTATAGATGATACGGCTATTATTGGAGAAGGAAGCAGGATTGGTGCAGGTTGTTATATTGGTCCAAAAGTAGAAATTGCTGCAAACGTTACTATTTATCCAAATGTTACCATTTTAGACGAATGTACTATCGGAAAAAATACCATAATCTGGTCTGGAGCCGTAGTACGTGAGCGTTGTCATATTGGCAGCGATTGCATCATTCACCCAAATGCAACAATTGGAGCTGATGGTTTTGGTTTCCGTCCTTGTAAAGAAAAAGGTTTGGTGAAAATTCCACAAATTGGGAATGTAGTTATTGGCAACGGAGTTGAAATTGGAGCAAATACTTGTGTAGACCGAGGTAAATTTAGTTCAACTGTTTTAGGAGACGGCTGTAAAATTGATAATCTGGTTCAGATTGGGCATAATAGTAAATTAGGTAAATTTTGTATTATGGCCGGAAACAGCGGTTTAGCTGGTTCTGTGACCTTAGGAAACGGAGTTATTATTGGAGGAAGTGCCTCAATAAAAGACCATACTACAATTGGAGACGGCGCTGTTGTCGGAGCCGGGTCCGGAGTTGTTGGTGACATCCCTGCAGGAAAAACAATGTTGGGTTATCCTGCGGTAGAAGCCCGAGATGCTCTAAAACAATGGGCAATACTAAAAAGATTAGTTTGCGATTCTAAAAAATAAGTTCAATTTTTAAAATATATCCAAAAACAGAAGTTCGCTTCTGTTTTTTTTTGCTTTTTAAACAAATTTTTAATTTCAAACAATTCAGTTTATCGCGTTTATTTCAATTGATTTTGTAAATTAGCACACAGTATTTTGTAAAAACATCAATTTCTTATGGATTTAAACTTCAATAAAAACGAAGATCACAATAAACTATTACTTTCTGAATTAAAACAAAGATTTGCTAAAATCAAATTAGGCGGAGGCGAAAAACGTATCGCCAAACTCCACGCCGAAGGCAAAATGACAGCCCGCGAACGTATTGATTATTTATTGGATGAAAATTCAAAAAGTATAGAAATTGGAGGATTCGTGGGAGATGGAATGTACGCAGAACACGGTGGCTGTCCTTCCGGAGGAGTTGTCGTTAAAATAGGATACATCAGAGGAAAACAATGTATTGTTGTTGCCAATGATGCTACTGTAAAAGCCGGGGCATGGTTTCCTATTACAGGAAAGAAAAACTTACGTGCACAGGAAATTGCTATGGAAAACAGATTGCCTATTATATATCTGGTAGACAGCGCAGGGGTTTATTTACCGCTTCAGGATGAAATTTTTCCGGACAAAGAACATTTTGGACGTATTTTTAGAAATAATGCCCAAATGAGCAGCATGGGGATTACTCAGATCGCTGCCGTAATGGGGAGTTGTGTTGCCGGTGGTGCTTATCTCCCAATTATGAGCGACGAAGCTCTGATTGTAGATAAAACCGGAAGTATATTTCTCGCCGGAAGTTATCTGGTAAAAGCCGCTATAGGTGAAACTATTGACAATGAAACTCTTGGAGGTGCAACAACACATTGCGAAATTTCGGGAGTAACGGATTATAAAGCAAAGAACGATGCAGATGCTTTAGACAAAATAAAAAATATTGTAGATAAAATTGGTGATTTTGATAAAGCCGGATACAGCAGAATCAAAGCTGAAAAACCTGCCCTTGATCCAAAAGATATTTACGGAATACTACCAAAAGCCAGAAATGAACAATATGATATGATGGAAATCATTAATCGTTTGGTCGATAATTCTGAATTTGAGGCTTATAAAGATGGCTACGGACAATCATTAATTACGGGATACGCCAGAATAGATGGCTGGGCAGTTGGTATTATAGCCAACCAAAGAAAAGTGGTAAAGACCAAAAAAGGGGAAATGCAGTTTGGAGGCGTTATATATTCTGACAGTGCTGACAAAGCAACGAGATTTATTGCCAATTGTAATCAAAAGAAAATCCCGTTAGTTTTTTTACAGGACGTTACCGGATTTATGGTCGGTTCAAAATCAGAACATGGCGGAATTATTAAGGACGGTGCCAAAATGGTAAATGCCGTGAGTAATTCGGTTGTACCAAAATTTACTGTAATCGTAGGAAACTCATATGGTGCCGGAAATTATGCAATGTGCGGAAAAGCGTATGATCCAAGGTTAATCTTTGCCTGGCCAAGTGCTGAACTAGCCGTTATGGGTGGTACTCAGGCAGCAAAAGTACTGGCTCAAATTGAGGCTTCTTCGCTTAAAGCGAAAGGAGAAATTGTAGATGAAGCCAAAGAAGCTGAATTGTTCAATAAAATCAAGGCACGTTACGACGAGCAGACTTCTCCCTATTATGCTGCCTCAAGGTTATGGACAGACGCTATTATTGATCCTGTAGAAACCCGTACCTGGATTTCAATGGGAATAGAAGCTGCTAACCATGCTCCAATCCTAAAGCCTTTTAATTTAGGAGTGATTCAGGTTTAGGTAATGAATTCTTAAAAATCAATTAAATAAAAACAAAAAACTTATTTTCAGGCACTTACAAATGATTATCTGATTAAAAATTAGTAACTTAGTATGTAATTTTTAATCACGTAAATATCATGGAAAATGTAAAAAGTTTAAATAAATGGGCAAATGCGCACACTTATTTACCAGTAGACTTGGTACGTATTGTATTAGGCGTTTTTTTATTTATGAAAGGTGTTTATTTTGTAACCAATGCGCAATATCTGCATGATTTAATTTCACCAATTGATCAATTTGGAGGCGGAATGTTTTTATTACATTACATTGCCCCGGCCCATATGATTGGTGGAATTATGATTTTCTTTGGATTACTTACCCGCTGGGCCATCGCAGCACAATTGCCAATATTATTTGGAGCTGTTCTGGTAAACTCAATGGGACATATGCATTCTGAAAGCTTAATCTTAGCAATTGTCGTTTTATTGGTTTGTGTTTTCTTTTTATTTTACGGAGGAGGAAAACATTCAGCTGATTACTATTTCAAAATGCAACAATAATATTGTTTTATCCTCAGGAGTATTAAAAAACTATTGAGGATAAAATAATAACGTCCTTTCAAAGCGTTAATTAATTCTATAAAATTTCTTTAATTGTGTTTTATGAATTAAATTCGCCACCATGAACCGGATTCGTAAAACCGTTATTTTTATTTCATTTTTGGTTATAGCTTTCTTCGCTGCTCAGGCGAACAGCACTTCTATTGAAAAAACCGAAAATACAAAAACGGATACCAATTTATCTGTAGAGATACCGGATTCATTATCTTTTATACAACCTCAGGCCAGCTATCACTTTGTTGGAAATATAAAAACGAACTATCCGGCTTTAGCCAAATGGTTTGATTCTATACTGATGATTATTCCGGCTCATGAAGCTGTAAAATCAGTCTCAAACTTCAACAATCAACATTTAGGTCAGAGCACAAGACTATCGCTCCTCCTGTACCCCTTCCATTATTTTTGGTAATTATTTTTTTGAAATTTAGTTAGAAGAAATTCTTCTTCTCAAGGAATTAAACCGTTTTCATCTGAAAACCGTTTGATATTTCATAAAATTAATTTTAAAATAAAATGGATACAAGTGTAACTATAATTGGTATTGTGATTGCGATCATAGTAGCCATCCCGGTATATTTTTCTGCAAGGACAAATGCAGTCAACAAATCAAGAATTCTGAACATTAAAAAGAGATTCAATCCTTCACATCCCGAAAATTTTGATTTAACCGAATCTCAAAGCAATAAAACACTCACAATTGATCAGAAAAATAAAAAATTTATTCTGATGAATTTTAATCCAAATCAACAGGAATCCATTTTTGTAGATTTAGATACGATACTATCCTGTAAACTAATCCCGACAACAGATTCACATTCTGACACTATTGTAAAGATTGATTTTGAATTTCAGGAAAAAGATACATCAAAAAAAATCATTATTCCTTTTTATGATTTTGATGATGACCGCATCAAACAAATAAGTGTCTATCAGGATCATATGTTTGCAAAAAAATGGCTTAAAATCCTTCAGGATTCTATTTCTCGTTAGTTATTTAATTCACAAAAAAGAGGCTCAGACTGAGCCTCTTTTTTTTATTTCATACATGACATTTGTCATTTTATCCCTGAAGGGCTTATTTTAATTTTGATGAAAACTAAATCCGTCTTTATGAAAATTTCGCTAACTCAGAAATATAATGTTCCTGGCCCAAGATACACCAGTTATCCAACAGTCCCTTATTGGAACGAAGCAGCTTTTACTACAGAAAAATGGGAATCCTCATTTCAAAAAGCATTTTCAGAAAGCAATTCTCAAAACGGTATCAGTTTATACATTCATTTGCCGTTTTGCGAAAGTATGTGCACTTTTTGTGGCTGCAACAAGCGTATTACAAAAAATCATTCCGTAGAAGAAACTTATATAAAAGCACTTCTGAAAGAATGGAGTTTGTATTGTAGATTACTCCCTGAAAAACCAAGTATAAAAGAAATACATCTGGGCGGCGGAACACCCACTTTTTTTTCTGTAAAGAATTTGGAACATCTAATAAATGGCATTTTTAGCTATGCTAATAAAGCCTGTGATTATGAATTTAGTTTTGAAGGCCATCCAAACAATACAACTTACGAACAGCTTAAAAAATTATATGACTTAGGCTTTCGTCGCGTAAGTTTTGGTGTTCAGGATTATTCAGAAAAAGTACAGAAAGCCATTAATAGAATTCAGCCTTTCCATAATGTTGCAAAAGTAACTTTTTGGGCAAAAGAAATCGGCTATACTTCTATCGGACACGATATTATCTTTGGATTGCCTTATCAGACTATTGAAGATGTTGTAGATACTATCGAAAAAACAAATTCTCTAAAACCAGACAGGCTTGCATTTTACAGCTATGCGCATGTTCCGTGGATAAAAGGAAACGGACAGCGCGGTTTTAATGAAGAGAACCTCCCTAAAGATGCCGAAAAAAGAAAGTTATACGAGATAGGAAAAAAATTGCTCTCTCAAAATGGCTATCACGAAATCGGAATGGATCATTTTGCTTTATCTTCAGACAGCTTATATAAATCTGCCTACAATAAAAAAATGCATCGAAATTTTATGGGTTACAGCTCTTCAAAAACACAACTAATGATTGGCTTAGGCGTTTCGTCTATTAGCGACAGTTGGTATGCTTTTGCTCAAAACACCAAAAACCTTGAAGATTATTATCAATTATTAGAATGGGATAAACTACCTGTTATAAAAGGTCATATTTTGGATGAAGAAGATCTTATCATTAGAAAACACATTCTTAACTTAACATGCCAGCTCGAAACTTCCTGGAATGACAGCACTCTTTATTTTAAAGAGATTGAAGATGTTTTAGAAAATTTAAAAGAAATAGAAAAAGACGGTTTAATTATAATAGAAAAAGATAATCTCAGAATAACTGAAGCAGGAAGACCTTTTGTCCGTAATATTTGTATGGCCTTCGATTTACATCTAAAAAGAAAATCACCGGAAACAAACTTGTTTTCGATGACTGTTTAATTTTAATGACAATTAGGAGCTGCCTGGACAAACAAACTCATGTTTGAAGGTGAAATGTAGGGAATGCCTAAACCTAGGCCTCTAAGAATAAACAAAACCCCAATAATCACTGCTGCATAAGGAATTGCTTTTTGGATTTTATTTCTAAAAGGCATTTTTATTAATGAATTTACGTAAACGACAATTGTCATTAATGGTAAAGTTCCTAATCCGAATAAAAACATATATACTATTCCAAGACCGGCACTCTGCATGGCGATTGCACCAAACAAAGCCATATATACCATTCCGCACGGTAAAAACCCGTTGAGCAGGCCAATCGTAAAAATAGATTTGTAGCTTTTATTTTTAAACTGATTTCCAAGACTCGATTTAACTTTAGAAATAATTTTATAAACCGGTTTTGAAAAATTATACTTTGCAAATGTTTTCTCCGGAACCACAGCAACAAATATCATTGCAACACCAATAAATATTGACATATTTTGCTGTATTCCAGCAAGAAAAAAACCTCTTCCTAACATTCCAAAAATCAATCCTATTGTGCCGTAGGCAGATAACCGGCCTAAATGATAGGTTACAATCTGCATTACCTTTTTTGCCGCATTATTTCGATCAACAGGAAGCATCATGGCAATTGGTCCGCACATGCCAATGCAATGCAGACTGCTGATAAGACCTAATATTAGAGCAGAGTACAACATCTTTCTTAATTTACATAAATCACTTCCTTAGTCAGGTATTTTTTTCCATTATACTGCCATTCCATATTTACATCCCAACGTCCTTTTACTAATTTATTTTCCGGGATAACCAAAGATGAGTTTGTTAAAGCGATTGCTGTATTAAAATCAAACTTTTTGTTTGATGGACGATAAAGTAGAATATTCCCTTTTACTTTGTCACTTTCAAAACCTGCCGGAAAAACTATTTTCACTCCCTGATTATCTGTATAAGTAATCGAAGGCCTTTGCTGCAGATCGTGTGCGTTTTGTATACGCGCCATTTCTTCCTGAAAATGCGAATCATGTTTATAATATTCTTCTACAACCAAATCGTTGTCATATTTACTATTTGACTGCACTTCAAAAACAAAATACAATATAAAGCTCATAAACAGAGCGAAAGCAATAACAATTCCTGTTCCCCAATTGATTTTCATAATCTTCTTTTTTAATTAAAACTTCGTGGTCCTAAAAAGTTTGTTGTAGTGGTTTCGAGAAGTTCTTTGCCATTATAAACACCAATTTTTACTTTGGTTTTATCACTTTCCAGCAAAGCCTCATCTATTTCTATAAATAATGTTCCCTGAGAAATTCCTTCTTTGGCAACTTTAAAATGTTCTTTACCAACATTTCGTATATCACCTTTCTGATTAATTAATTCAAAATGTATATCCTGATAATCTTTCATTGTCTTATTGACAATTTTATAAGTGTAAACATTACTTATTTTATCTCCCTTGTGCTGAAAAAGCTGTCCCGGTAAGCGTAGAACAAGAGCCTGGACATCAGATCTTAAAAATAACATCCCAACAAAAACACTTAATAAAATAAATAAAACGGCTGAATAGCCTTTCATTTTTGCAGTAAATTTAAAAGGCTCTTTTTTCTCGATTTCATCTTCAGAAGCATATCGGATAAGACCTTTTGGTAAGCCGACAGAATCCATTATATGATCGCATTCATCAATACAGGCAGTACAGTTTGTACATTCTAATTGGGTTCCGTTTCTAATGTCAATACCCATTGGACATACGTGAACACACTGATTACAATCGATACAGTCTCCTTTTCCGGTTAAGGACCTGTCTTCTTTTTTATTGAATTTTGCACGGCCGGCTTCTTTTTCGCCACGAACAAAATCGTAAGCAACATTTATGGATTTATTGTCCAGAAGAACACCTTGTAAGCGACCATATGGACAAGCTATAATGCAAACCTGCTCGCGGAACCATACAAAAATAAAATAAAAAACACCCGTAAAAATTAGTAACGAAATAAAATTACTGGCTTGAGAAATGGGTCCCTCCTCCACCATTAAAAACAATTTATCACTTCCGACTAAATAAGCTAAAAAGACATTAGCAATACCAAACGAAATCAGAAAAAATATGAACCATTTGAGCGTTCTTTTTCTTATTTTTTCTCCATTCCATTCCTGTTTAGACAAACGCAGCTGAGAACCGCGGTCACCGTCGATCCAATATTCGATACGGCGAAAAACCATTTCTAAAAAAATTGTCTGCGGACAAATCCACCCGCAAAAAATCCTTCCAAAAACAACTGTAAACAAAATGATAAAGACAACACCTACAAGCATTGATATCACAAAAAGATAAAAATCCTGAGGCCAGAAGGGAAAGCCAAAAATATTGAAACGACGTTCTATAATATTGAACATCATAAATTGATTTCCATTTATTTTTATAAATGGATTTACAACTAAAATAATCAGTAATATATAACTGACTATCTTCCTGTAGTTATAAAATTTACCAGACGGTTTTTTAGGAAAAATAAATTTTCTTTTACCCCCTTCATCAATTGTTCCGATGGTATCTCTAAATGCTTCGTCTGGTAAATTTGACATGATATGGTATTATTTGACTTGTAAAGTATCTGCGTTTTTTTTAGGTGCCGCATCGTTTTTTGGAGCGCTTTCGTCTACCCAAATCTCACCATCCGGTGCTTTTGGATCTTTTGGATTGCTTCCTTGTAAAGACAAGATATAACTTGCAACTTTTTGAATTTCTTTAGGTTTCAGTGTTCCTTTCCAGGAAATCATCCCTTTACCATCACGACCTCCATTAGTTATCGTATGGAATACGTTTTTAATTCCTCCGCCTAAAATCCAATGGTCATCTGTTAAGTTTGGTCCGATTTGTCCTCCGGCATCAGCACGATGACAGGCAGCACAATTTGTTGTAAAAATTTCTTTTCCAATTGCCAAATCAGCCTTATCTGTCAATAAAACAACTGTTTTTTCATCCATTAAATCTGGTGCCGTTTTTAAATATTCTGCCACATCTATTTTTGCCTGCGCCATTTCCTTTTTCAATTCAGTTTCCTGATTATCGCCACCAAACAATTCATAACGGGCAAGATATACCGCTCCGAAAATGATACAGATATAGAATAAATACACCCACCAAGGCGGTAAATTATTATCGAGTTCTTTGATTCCATCATAATCATGATCCATTAGCAAATCGCCTTCTTTTTCAATTGGCTGCGTTTTGGTCAATTTCTGCATTAGGTTTTTGTACCATGTGCGCTCATTAAAGCTTAAACTGTTTTCGTATTCTAACTTCGCTTTCTCTTCCGGCGACATTAATTGATACATAACACGGTTTACGGCATTTAACGTAATTTCTATTGCTATTAAAACGAATAAAAAGACAAGCAAAAAGACCGCTAACATCGGATATTTTACAAACGCAGGCCTGTCACCTGAATCAATAAAGTATTCCATTAAAGCAAAGACGATGAAGAAAATCACAGGGACTCTCACATATACTGGGAAAAACTTTTTCATTTTTAATTATCTTTTGAAGTTATCATAAGCCCTTCTTCTAAAGGAATTTCACTCATTTCTCTAATTTTATCTTTTTTATAAGAAAACACCCAGAAGCCTAAACCTACAAAGAAGAAAAAGAATATCAGGAGAGAAAGTATCGGGTAAATTTCTATACCCGATATTGTTTCCATATTGTGTTTAATTTGTTCGAACATAACGCTTGTTATTTAGTTTCTTTAACTTTAATATCTGTTCCCAGTCTTTGGATATAAGCAATCAGAGCTACAATTTCTCTTTCATTCATTGGGACAAATTTTTCGCCTTTTGCTGCTGCTTTTTTTCTGCTATCCTCATAACTTTTCACAAAATCAGGATCATTTTCTAAACTTTTTTCTATAGCAATTGCCTGAGTTTTTAATGTCTTTTGAGCATTTGCAACATCAGCGTCTGTATAAGGAACTCCAAGCGAAATCATTGCTTTCATTTTAGTTTCAATTAATGAAGTATCCAGTGGTTTATTATCAAAAAGCCATTTATAACCTGGCATAATTGATCCTGCTGAAGTACTCTGTGGATTCCAGAAGTGATTGAAGTGCCAGTTGTCGTTATACTTCCCTCCAACCCTTAACAAATCGGGACCTGTACGTTTTGATCCCCAAAGGAATGGATGATCGTAAACAAACTCTCCTGCTTTTGATTGTGGCCCGTAACGTTCTACTTCACTTCTAAACGGACGAACTGACTGTGAGTGACAGCCCACACAACCTTCACGGATATACAAATCACGCCCCTCAAGCTCCAAAGGTGTATATGGTTTTACACTGCTTATGGTTGGAATATTTGATTTTACCATGATCGTTGGAACTATCTGAATGATTCCTCCAATTAGAATTGCAATTGTAGCTAAAATGGTTAACTGAATAGGTTTTCTTTCTAACCAGGAATGGAATTTCTCACCTCTCACTCTGCTACTGCTGATTCTTTGTAAGGCAGGAGCCTGAGCCAATTCATCTTCAATAGTTTCTCCGGCTTTCACGGTCATAATGATATTGTAAACCAATGTCAGCATACCTATCAGATATAAAGAACCCCCAATAGCTCTCATCCAATACATTGGCATAATCTGCGTCACTGTTTCAAGGAAATTTCCATAGGTTAAAGTTCCGTCTGGATTAAATTGTTTCCACATTGAAGCCTGAAGAAAACCTGCTACGTATAATGGTAATGTATATAATATAATTCCTAAAGTACCGATCCAGAAATGGAAGTTGGCTAATTTTTTAGAAAACAAATTAGTTTTTGTCATTCTCGGGATCAGCCAGTAGATAATAGCAAATGACATAAATCCGTTCCATGCTAATGCTCCTACGTGTACGTGTGCTACGATCCAGTCTGTATAGTGCGCGATAGCATTTACATTTTTCAGAGATAACATCGGTCCTTCAAAAGTTGCCATTCCGTATCCGGTAATCGCTACTACAAAGAATTTTAATACTGGTTCTTCACGAACTTTATCCCATGCACCTCTTAAAGTTAAAAGACCATTGATCATACCTCCCCAAGACGGAGCAATAAGCATTACAGAAAACACTACTCCAAGATTCTGTGCCCAGTTTGGCAAAGCTGAATACAATAAATGGTGAGGTCCTGCCCAGATATAAATAAAGATTAAGGACCAAAAGTGTATAATAGACAGACGGTAAGAATAAACCGGTCTGTTGGCAATTTTCGGAACAAAATAATACATTAGCCCTAAGAATGGAGTTGTCAGGAAAAATGCAACTGCATTATGTCCGTACCACCATTGTACCAAAGCATCCTGAACTCCTGCATAAACTGAATAACTCTTTAATCCGGAAACAGGAATTTCTATATTATTAAAAATATGAAGTACTGCAACAGTCACAAAAGTTGCCAGGTAAAACCAGATTGCTACGTACAAATGACGTTCTCTGCGGCGTAACATTGTACCTATCATATTAATCCCCATAACGACCCAGATCAATGCAATTGCAATATCTATCGGCCATTCCAGTTCGGCATATTCTTTTGATGATGTATAACCCAAAGGTAAGGTAATCGCGGCAGCCACAATAATAAGCTGCCATCCCCAAAAATGAAGATTACTTAAGAAATCGCTAAACATCCTCGCTTTTAGCAATCGCTGTAGTGAGTAATACATACCCGCAAAAAAGGCATTACCTACAAAGGCAAAAATTACCGCATTGGTATGCAGAGGCCTTAATCGTCCATAACTCAGCCACGAAATCCCATCTGTCATGTTGGGAAAAAGGTACATGACCGCTAAAGTCAGTCCCACTAACATACCTACAACCCCAAACAGGATAGTGGCGTAAATGAACTTTTTTACAATTTTGTTGTCGTAATAAAACTGTTCCATTTCCATAATTATACTTGTTTATTCTTTTGTTTTTGATTTGTTCTTTTGGGGAGTAAATTTAGTTTCATCGTCAAAAAGCATTCTGACTGAAGGCGTATAATCGTCATCATACTGTCCGGATTTGACAGCGATTATAAAAGCAATAAAGAAGCCTATTGCCACGAAAATACTTACTGTGATTAATAGATAAATAACACTCATACCATCTAATTTATATTAACAAAATTATTAGGTTACGGGCGGATAAAATATGATAATTATCATAATGAAGAGGAATGTTAAATTTAAGAAAATATTCAATAAATCACAAGTTTTAAGAAGCTAAATTTCTACTACTGAAGTAGTTAGACATAAGCGTCACAAAACTTACAATGGTGATTGTACTTAAAGGCATAATAATAGCTGCCACCAGAGGAAGAAGATTTCCGGTAACTGCAAATGCAAGTCCGATAACGTTGTACAGCAATGACAAAGCAAAACTCATCTTAATAATAAAAATCGCTTTATGAGATAACTTTAAAAAGTAATTCAGACGCGAAAATTCACTGGCGTCCAAAATTGCATCGCAGGCAGGAGAAAAAACATTGACATTTTCTGAAATAGAAATACCAACATTACTTTGTGCCAACGCTCCGGCATCATTTAATCCGTCACCGACCATCATAACGTTCTGTCCGTTTTGCTGCAGCTTTTTTATAAAATCCAGTTTTTGTTCTGGTTTCTGATTGAATATCAATTCGGTATCTTTAGGTAAAAGAGCTTCTAAGTTTGCTTTCTCGCCATCGTTATCACCGGAAAGAACCTTTAACTGATAGTCTTTGCTCAGGTTTGCAAATAGTTTTTCCAAACCTTCTCTATACTGATTTTCGAATACATATTTTCCATAATAAACAGAATCTATTTTTATATGGAGCGATGTTCTTTCTATTTCTGATGTATCTGGTGCCGGGCTTTCAACAAACTTTCCCGAACCAATTTTAATTTCTTTATTTTCAGCTATAGCCAAAATTCCTTTTCCGGTTATTTCCTGAAAATTATCGATTCTGATTTTCTTTGATTCCGGAAGAAAATCATATAACATACGGCTTAACGGGTGATTTGAAGCTCTGAGCGTGTTTTTAATCAATATAAAATCTTCATCAGAAATCACATTTCCTTCATATGTAATGTTTGATTTTTTATTGGTCGTAATTGTTCCTGTCTTATCAAAAACTATAGTATCGACTTTTGCCAGTTGTTCTATTACAAGGGCATTTTTGAGATATAATTTCTGCTTGCCCAAAATCCTCAGAATATTACCAAAAGTAAACGGCGCTGTAAGGGCAAGTGCACAAGGACAAGCTACAATTAATACCGCAGTAAAAACGTTAAAAGCAATATTGGCATCAATAAAAATCCAATACCCAAAACCTGCAAAAGCTATCAGAAGCAAAATAGGTGTAAAATATCTGCTTATTGCATCGGTAATAGTTTTATGTTTTTGATCTACATTTTTCTGAAAAATCTCATTACTCCATAATTGCGTCAGATAACTTTGAGAAACAGAATGCAAAACCTCCATTTCTATTACTTTTCCTATTTGTTTTCCGCCTGCAAATATTTTATCTCCGGATTTTTTGGTAATCGGAACTGCTTCTCCGGTTACAAAACTATAGTCTATTTCGGCACTTTCACTAATTAAAATTCCATCTACGGGAATTAATTCCTGATTTCTTATTAGCAATCTGTTGCCTTTTTCGACGTCATAAATCGGTAGGTTTTCTTCTGAGAAATCTGGATTAATCCTCGTAACCGCAATTGGAAAGTACGATTTAAAATCGCGTTCAAAACTTAAAAAACTGTATGTTTTGATCTGAAACATTTTTCCGAGTAACATAAAAAACACCAGACTTGCCAGGCTATCAAAGAAACCTGAGCCATAATTCATTACAATATCATAAGTACTTCTAATAAACATTACGATAATCCCTAATGCTATCGGAATATCAATATTCAGCATTCCTGACTTTATACTTTTATAAGCCGAAACATAATAACCGCTCGCAGAATACAGAAAACTTGGCAGTGCGAGAACAAAAATCAGGCCTCTGAAAAAAGGTTTGTAATTATCAAGCCAGAATTCTTTAATCTCAAAATATTCCGGAAAAGACAATAGCATTATATTACCAAAACAAAAAAAAGCGACTCCTAATTTATACGTGAGGCTTCTGTCTATGTTATTTTTGCCTGTTTCGTAATTTTCTAAACTGATATAAGGTTCGTAACCAATCGAACTCAGTGTATAAACAATAGTTTTGAGCGATACGAGAGTTGAATTGTATGTTATACGGACTTTTTTCTCGGGAAAATTAACCTGTGAAACATTTATTCCTGATTGAATCCGGTTAAGGTTTTCGAGAATCCAAATACAGGAACTACAATGAATATGTGGAATATTTAATGATACAATAGCAGTATCTCCTTCCTGAAATTCTAATATTTTTGAGAGTATGGCTTCGTTTTCTAAAAAATCATATTTCCCTTTAATGTCTTGGGGAGTTGCACCGGGAGATTTTTCAAAATCGTAATATGAGGTTAAATCGTGACTGCTGAAAATTCCATAAACTGTTTTACATCCGACACAACAAAACAGTTTATCATCAAAATGTATTTCTTCATTTTCATCAATGGCCAGACCGCAATGAAAGCAATTTTGCGCACTCATAATTTGTTTTTTTAATGATGCAAAGATCAAAACAAGAACCGATTATAAAGATGACAATTATCATGTTATAATGAAATTGAACTATCACAAAAGAAAATAAAGCAGCGAAATGATAACGAGCTCTTTTTTCTTATAAAATTAATGAATAATACTGCTTATAACTCCAAAATATGATTAATTTTGCATCTAAATTACTATTGTCATGAATAAATGTGATCAATGCATTGTAAGACAGCTTAGCTCATTAAAAGCCCTTAATAAAGAAGAAGTTATAAAGTTAGCTAATAGCAAAACTACTTATCAGATAAAAAAAGGAGAAGCGATTTTTGAAGAAGGAGAAGTAACTAATGGCGTTTTTTGTATTAAAGACGGGATTGGAAAACTTTCTAAGTTAAGTGCCAACGGAAAAGACCAGATTGTAAAACTGGTTAAGTCGGGAGAACTTTTAGGACAGCGTTCTATGATTAGTAACGAGCCTGCAAATTTATCTGCAAAAGCCGTTGCGGACATGGAAGTTTGTTTTATTCCTAAAACAGAAATCATACATTTTTTCAACAATAATAATCAGTTTTCATTAAACATGATGCAGGCTGTCTGCGAGGATTTAAAAGAATCTGAAAATGACAAAATTGCCTTAGTCCAAAAAACTGTAAAACAGCGTTTAGCAGAAACTTTATTGCAGCTTCATGAAGATTTTGGCGAAAATAACGACAAAACCTTAAAAGTACAACTGACCAGAGAAGAATTGGCAGGTATAATAGGCACTGCAACAGAAAGCTGCATTCGGTTATTATCTGATTTTAACAAACTGGAACTTATTGAATTGACCGGAAAAAAGATTATTCTTAAGAATATACGGGCATTAAAAAAATTAGCAGAGCAATTATAATTTCTTCGCTTCATTCCAAAATACATCCATTTCTGCTAAAGTCATATCCATTAGCGGTTTTCCTAATTCGCCGGCTTTATTTTCTAAATACTGAAAACGTTTAATAAATTTTTTATTAGTTCGCTCCAAAGCATCTTCCGGGTTTACATTTAAAAAACGGGCATAATTTATCATCGAAAATAAAACATCGCCAAACTCCGCTTCTATTTTATCCTGATCACCAGATTTTATTTCTTCCTGAAGTTCTTCAAGCTCTTCCTGTACTTTATCCCAAACCTGGTGCGGTTCTTCCCAATCAAAACCAACACCTTTTACTTTATCCTGGATTCTGCTTGCTTTTACAAGAGCCGGTAAACTTCTTGGAACTCCTTCCAAAACAGATTTTTTTCCTTCTTTAAGCTTTAGCTTTTCCCAGTTTTGCTTTACTTCTTCTTCATCTTTCACGACAGTGTCGCTATAAATGTGCGGATGACGATGAATAAGTTTTTCGCAAATTTCATTACACACATCTGCTATATCAAAATCGTTGGTTTCGCTTCCAATTTTGGCATAAAAAACGATATGCAGCAGCAGATCACCAAGTTCTTTTTTAACTTCATTCAGGTCATTATCTAAAATTGCATCTCCTAATTCGTAAGTCTCTTCAATTGTCAGGTGTCGTAATGTTTGTAAAGTCTGCTTTTTGTCCCACGGGCATTGCTCACGCAACTCATCCATGATAATTAATAATCTTTCAAAAGCCTTAAGCTGAAGTTCTTTGCTCATTTGTGAAGTATTTATTGGTTTAATGACCGGATAATGTAAAAGTAAAAAATCCTGTCAAGAAAACATCTTAACAGGATTATTATATTTTGAATGTAAGTCTTTACTATTCTTCTTTTTTAGCAGCAGCTTTTTTTGCCGGGGCTTTTTTAGCAGCCGGAGCTTTTTTAGGTTTTTCTTCAACAGCAGTTTCTTCTTTAGCTTCTGCAGCAGCCGGAGCCAAATCAGTAACCAAACCTTTAGACTGAAGTGTATTGTACCAGTTTAATACTTTCTTAATATCAGAAGGATAAACTCTTTCTTCATCATAATCAGGTAAAATTTCTTTGAAGTAAGCTGCTAATTTTGCATTATCTTCTTTGTGAGAAATCGCCTGACCTTTATTTTCTTTTGTAGCAATACGTTGAAAAACTTCAGTTAATGGTTTTTCACCGTCATGTGTGTAAATTGAAATTTCAGACAATAAACTTACATTGCTTTTTAATCTTACAGTGATTTTTTTTCCGTCAATTAATGATTCAGCTACAAATCCTGTACGAGTTTGTACTTTTAAAGCATATAAACCTGGTTTTCCTGAAACAGCTAATATTTTTTCTAAATTCATGTTTATTATAATTTGTATTAAGAATTTCGTTTATTTTTTTGTCTTTATTAAGAAGCGATTATCTCCCTTTTTTAGCTGCAAAAAATTTGATTTTGTAATCCTGAAAAGTTTTGCCTTCTGTAATGTTCTTTAATTTTTTCTGAATCAAACGTTTTTTCAATGAAGATATTTTATCTGTAAATAAAACTCCTTCAATATGATCATATTCGTGTTGGATAACTCTTGCAACCAAACCGTCAAAAACTTCTGTCTTTACAACAAAATCTTCTTCACAATATTCAATTGTAACAGTTGGTTTTCTGTAAACATCTTCGCGAACATCAGGAATACTTAAACAGCCTTCATTAAAACTCCACTCTTCACCTTCTTCTTTAATAATTTTAGGATTGATAAAAGTTTTCTTAAAACCTTTTAATTTTTTTTGTTCATCTGATGATAAATCTTCATCATCACTAAAAGGAGTTGTGTCAATTACAAACAAACGAATTGCCATCCCTACCTGTGGTGCAGCAAGCCCAACGCCATACGCATTGTACATGGTTTCATACATGTTTGCTATTATCTCTTTTAAGTTTGGATAATCTGGCGTAATTGCCTCTCCCACTTTTCTTAAAACCGGATCACCGTATCCTACAATTGGTAAAATCATTTGTATTTATTTATGCATTATCTACTGAAAATCCTGAATTTTATATCATAATTCAGCTGGCAAAAATAGTAAAAAATAGTCAATGAATAATTCTAAACAACATATTATCTCTCAATTTCATAACTTACAAAAAACTCATCTATAATTGTGCCAAAATAATTCGTACAATTCTTACCTTTGCTAGTAAACTTCCCTATATGTTTGATCGAATAACTAAATTTACCAATAGTACCTCTTTTCTGAATGCGTCAAAAGTAACGATTGCTTCTGTTGTGCCGGTTTTAATTTTAAATTTTTTCGGATATTTTGAGATCGGTTTTACTATAGCTTTAGGAGCTTTTTATACGTATCCAAGTGATATACCCAGTACTTTGGGGCATAAGGTAAAAGGGCTTATTGTTGCTTCATTTATTGTTTCGGGTGTTAATTTACTAGTTAACCTGGCATATCCTTATCCGTTTCTGTTTTATCCTTTTTTGGGCTTCCTGCTGTTTTTATGTTCGATGATTTCTGTTTACGGACAGCGTGCCACATTGGTTTCATTTTCTGCATTGCTCTCTATTTCACTATCTTTTGGACATTTCCATGAAGGTGTGGATGCTGTCGAATATTCTGCTTTTATTTTTATTGGAGGAATTTTATATCTGATCGTTTCGCTTGTATTTCATTTTGTACAACCCTATAAATATGTAGAATTACAAATTGCCGACGGTATAAAATTAACCGCAAAATATTTAAAATTAAGAGGCGATTTATGGAGTCCTGAAGCTAACCGTGAAAAAATCATTGAAAAACAATTAGCATTACAGGTCGAATTGAACTTAATCAATGAAGACTTGAGAAAGGTGCTGATCGGGAACCAAAATACTTCTGCCGCCACAAGTCAGAACCGAAAAATGCTCCTTGTTTTTATTACTCTGATTGAAATTCAGGAATTAGCATTGTACACTTCTTTTGACCACAATAAGCTGCTTGAAAAGTTTGACAAACATCCTGAAGTTTTACGAACCTATCAGAATGTAGCCTATAAACTGGCTTCCACTTTAAAAAAACTTTCTAAAAATGTAAACCATATTGCTGCCTATGTAGACAAAAATGATTTGAAAAATGAAATTGATGCTCTGGAATTTGCCATTTTTGATTATGAAAAAAGCTTAGGAAAAGAAGAGGCTGCAGAAGGTGTATTGATGTTGACCAACATGCTGAAATATGCAAAAAATCAGGTTGGGAAAATTAAAATTATCCAAAGGGCTTTTTCTCTTGCCATGCAATCTTACAAACTGAAAGACAAAGATAAAGAGCTCGAAAAATTCCTGACTCCGCAATATTATCCTTTACGCACCCTGATTGAAAATATGAGTTTTTCATCTTCTATTTTCAGGCATTCACTCCGGCTTACGATTACCATTCTTATTGGTTTAGTTATTGGAGATCTCCTGACTTTCCAAAATGGGTATTGGATTTTACTGACTATCGTTGTAATCATGCGACCGGGATACGGATTAACAAAAGAACGCTCTTATAATAGAATGTTCGGAACTGTGTTAGGAGGGTTATTGGCATTTGGAATCGTTTCGGTAATTCAGAATCACATTGCGTTAAGTATATTTTCTATTGTCTGCATGCTGCTTGGGCTCTCTTTTACACAAATTAATTATAAAATAAGTGCCACTTTTGTTACGATGTATGTGGTTTTTATTTATGGAATTTTAACTCCAAATGTTGTAGAAGTTATCCAGTTTAGAATACTGGATTCCCTTACCGGAGCCACGTTGGCCTTTATTGCCAATCAGTTTTTATGGCCGGCATGGGAGTTTATCAATACACCGATACATATTGAGAATTCAATTCGGGCCAATAGAAGTTATCTTAAAGAGATTGCTGATTTTTATAATAAAAAGGGAGAAGTCCCAACTTCTTACAAGCTATCAAGAAAGAATGCTTTTGTAGAAATTGGTAATTTAATGACTTCCTTCCAGCGCATGATGCAGGAACCGAAATCAAAGCAAAAAACGCTACCGCTTGTCAATAAATTAGTAGTCTTAAATCACTCTTTACTTTCTGCATTAGCTTCATTATCCACCTATATACAGTCACATCAGACAACATCTGCCTCAGAATCATTTAATTATATTATAAAAACTATATTATTAAATTTAGATCATTCCATTTCAATTTTAAGAAATGAAGCTATTCTAACGGATACATTTTTTGATAAAGAAGATGTAACGCTACAATTTGAAGAACTTAAGCGGGTAAATTTCACCCGACTGGCTACAGATGATGATCTTGACAAGGAAACCCGTCAGGCAAAGATGCAGGAAGCCCAAATGGTTATTGAGCAATTAATCTGGATGAGTAATATGTCTGAAAAAATATTAAAAATCACAAAAGAACTAAAAGCAACAAATCCAGATTAATTCATCTGGATTTGTTATTTATTTGTATAAAAACTGAGTTTAATTATTCAGTTTTAAAACTTCAGAAGTATGCTTTCTCATTTCAGCCAAAAGCTCTGGTTTGTCATTTAAAGTTTTACCGTAAGAAGGAATCATATTTTTCATTTTCTCTTCCCATTCCGGTGTTTTAATCTGATTTGTAAAACATCTGCTTATTAAATCAATCATAATCGAAACCGCAGTAGATGCACCCGGGGAAGCTCCTAATAAAACAGCTAACGTTCCGTCATGTGTATTAATAACTTCAGTTCCGAATTCCAAAACCCCTCCTCCGTTCTCATCTTTTTTGATAACCTGAACACGCTGCCCTGCTCTTTCTAATTTCCAGTCTTTAGAACGTGCTGTTGGCAGATATTCACGAAGTGCATTCATTCTGTCTTTTGGAGACTGACGAACCTGCTCTATTAAGTATTTGGTTAATGGAATATTATGATATCCCGCTGATAACATCGGAATTAAATTATTTGCTTTTATAGACAATGGCAGATCCAGATAAGAACCATTTTTAAGAAATCTCGTTGAAAATCCTGCAAAAGGCCCAAAAAGAAGTGCTTTTTCACCATCAATTACACGAGTATCAATATGTGGAACAGACATTGGTGGTGCTCCTACGCTCGCTTTTCCGTAAACTTTTGCCTGATGTTTGGCAATTATCTCAGGATTGGTACATTTTAGCCATTGACCACTTACAGGAAAACCTCCGTAACCATTTCCTTCCGGAACATTTGCTTTTTCTAATAAGGGTAATGAACCACCTCCGGCACCAATGAAAACAAATTTTGTATATGATTTTCGGGTCTGACCTGTAGACAAATCCGTAATTTTAATTCTCCAGGATTTATCCTCACGTTGTCTCAGTTTTTTAACCTCGTGGTTAAAGTATAAAGAAACACCATCAAGTTTTTCTAAATAACTGAACATACTTCTGGTTAATGCACCGAAATTCACATCGGTACCAATAGCCATATGCGTTGCAGCTAAACTTTCCGTATTTTCCCTGCCTTCCATTACAAGCGGCATCCATTCTTTTAATTTTTCAAAATTGCTACTAAAAGTCATTTGAGCAAAAATCGGATTGCTTTGCAAAGCTTCAAAACGTTTTTTAAGGTATTCAACGTTTTTATCTCCCCACACAAAACTCATATGAGGGACACTTTTTATAAAATTCTCGGGAGACGGTACTTTATTTTGTTGTACTAAGTAAGACCAAAACTGGCGCGAAACCTCAAATGATTCTGCTATACTTATTGCTTTTTTAGGATCAATACTTCCGTCTGCCTTTTCTGGTGTGTAGTTCAATTCACAAAAAGCAGAGTGTCCTGTTCCGGCATTATTCCAAGCATCAGAGCTTTCTGCAGCGGCAACATCTAATCTTTCGTAAATCTCAATTTTGATATCGGGTTGTAACTCTTTCAAAATTATTCCAAGAGTGGCACTCATAATTCCAGCTCCAATGAGTACTACTTCACTATTTGAACGTATGGTTTCGTCAGGCATAACAGTATTTTATTTTAAAGTGCAAAGGTACTTTTTTAATTGCAAAAAAAAACTAATAATAACATGATAAAAGTTAGGATTTTTTAAAAAACTTCAAATTTTAAACAAATTTAATCATGGAAATTAAAATCGTTTTGAGGAAAGATAATCCTGAAGCATAATTGTGGCAGAAATTTCATCAATCAAACCTTTGTTCTGACGTTGTTTTTTACTTAATCCGCTATCAATCATAGTCTGAAATGCCATCTTGGATGTAAAACGTTCGTCTACCCGAACGACTTTCATATCGGGAAAAATATTTAAAAAATGGGTCACAAAACCTTTAATTACCGAAGCACTTTCAGATGGCTGTCCGTTCATTTGTTTCGGCTCTCCAACTAGTACCAATTCGACTTTCTCTTTTGAGAAATAATCTTTTAAAAAGTCTATTAAAGTATTTGTCGGAATAGTTGTAAGACCCGAAGCAATGATCTGCATTTCGTCGGTAACAGCAATTCCGGTACGCTTTTGTCCGTAGTCAATTGAAAGTATTCTTGGCATTTTATAATTTTTATCAAAGATAAACAGGAAATGCATAACCTGAAAAGAATTATTTCAATTATAAAAAAATCCGCCTTGATTTCTCAAAACGGACTTGTCCAACATTTAAAACCTAATTAAAAAATGGGCATTATTTATTAAATAAACGACTAAAAAAACCTCTTTCATCCTCTTCTTCCTCTTCAGAATGAGAAAATTTTGATTGTGCTTTTTCGTGTTCAAGAATTAGTTCCTTTATGTACTCAACATAACTTCTCTTTTTTTCTTCTAAGAACCCAATAAGATATTTTTCGCTAAACTCTACTCCGCTGGCGCCTTCAATCTGCAGTAACTTTTTATACAGAGGCTCAATATGCATGGCAACAACTTCCTGCGGAACCGATTGTCTTCTTCCAAAATAATTTACAATAACGCCATTTTCATCTTTAGCAATTTCAAAATCAGTAATTACCCAATAGTACCTTCCTGATTTGGCCAGGTTTTTTACAACCGCATGAAAATTTTTACCTGCTTTAAGATTTTCCCAAAGGACTTTAAAAATCACTTTTGGCATATCAGGATGTCTAATAATATTATGTGGTTGTCCCATAAGTTCATAATCTTCATATCCGCACACATCAATAAAAATTTCATTAGCGTACTCGATTATTCCAAATGCGTTGGTTTTACTCATAATAACCTGAGTTTTATCCCATGATACTTCTTTATCAATAATTGTGCGGCCCTGAAATTGATTTTCCTGATTCATTTTAATTTATTTTGGATTAGCAATAATAATTCCTGTCGTGGAGAAATTGTGCGGCAAAACTAATCTGAATAAAAAACAGAGAATCTGATTTTTGTCATATTCTATTATAAAAAAAACTTTTAATGGATAGTTATTTGAAAAATATTCCACATTGAAAGAAATTAATTTCTCAAATTAAAAACAAAAAGTTACAACTGTAACATTTTCAAAATGGTTTTGCTTTTTTGCTTTTATTCAAATACTATATCTTTGCAAAAAATTAAACTTATGAATTCTTTACAGACGATAATCGAACAAGCTTGGGAAAACAGAGCTTTATTACAAGAAACTACTACAACTAACGCTATTAGAGAAGTTATAGAATTGTTAGATGCAGGAAAATTAAGAGTTGCCGAGCCGGTTGGAGACAAATGGCAGGTTAACGAATGGGTAAAAAAGGCTGTTGTTATGTATTTCCCAATTCAAAAAATGGAAACATTAGAATCAGGCATTTTCGAATACCATGATAAAATGTTACTAAAAAAAGGTTATGCTGAAAAAGGGATTCGTGTGGTGCCGAATGCCGTAGCACGTTACGGAGCATATATTTCGAGCGGTGTTATTTTGATGCCAAGTTATGTAAACATCGGAGCTTATGTTGACGAAGGAACTATGGTTGATACATGGGCAACAGTAGGCAGCTGTGCACAAATTGGTAAAAATGTTCACTTAAGTGGCGGTGTTGGTATTGGCGGAGTGCTTGAACCATTACAGGCTGCTCCGGTAATTATAGAAGATGGTGCTTTTATTGGCTCAAGATGTATTGTTGTAGAAGGTGTTCATGTTGGTAAAGAAGCCGTTCTTGGTGCAAATGTTTGTCTTACAGCTTCAACAAAAATTATTGATGTGACGGGTGATGAACCTGTTGAAATGAAAGGTTTTGTTCCTGCACGTTCTGTTGTTATTCCGGGAAGTTATACTAAAAAATTTGCTGCCGGAGAATTTCAGGTTCCATGTGCGCTGATTATCGGTACACGTAAACCATCTACAGATTTAAAAACTTCACTAAATAATGCTCTGCGTGAGTATGATGTGGCAGTTTAATCTACTGTTAAGCTAATGTTAGAAATTTAATACTATTTTTAGGTTTTTGTCGTGAGGATTTATACTTTTGCGCAAAAAAATAATTCTCACAAGAAAACCTAAAAATTTGTAAATGAACAATATAAATCAAAATGTAATCCTATTTTTAAAAAGATTTATTTTAATATTAGTAACCTACCAATTGAGCAGAATTCTATTTTTCTTTATGAATTTAGAATTATTTGAAGGCTTTACCTTTAAGATTTTCATAGGTGGTGTACTCTTTGACTTAGCCGTTATTTCTTATATAAATTTTATTTTTCTTTTTTTTCATGTAGTTCCCGGCAATTTCAAATACAAAACTGTCTACCAAACTATATTAAAGATTTCCTTTTATACAGTAAATCTTATATTTTTATCAACCAACTTTGTTGATATTATCTACTATCGCTTTACCGGCAGAAGAAGTACTTTTGCATTAATTACTGCAAGAGGTATGGAAAACGATACCATACGATTAATCCCTTCTTTTTTACAGGATTTTTGGTATGTTGGTGTCTTATTTATAATTATCAGCATTGTTCTTTGGAAATTGATCCCGGATCCTAAGGATACAATTGTCATTCAAAGACTAACTAAAAAAGACTATTTAAAAAAATATACTTATGTAGTTGTTTTACTTGTTGCAATATTACTTGTAGGCCGTGGCGGATTCAGAAAAAAACCAATCAGAATTGTAGACGCTGTTGAATATGGTGAAGTAAACAATGCAGGATTGGTATTAAATACTCCTTTTTCTATTTTAAAGACTTTATTTAAAAAAGAGGATATTGACAACACTCATTACTACGATAGTAAAGAATTAAGCAAGACTTACAACCCTGTAATTTCAATAAAATCAGATGAGGCTCCTCTCAGAAAAAATGTTGTGATTATAATTTTGGAAAGTTTTGGAAATGAAAATATCGGACGAGGCCAGACTCCTTTTTTAGACTCCCTAATTACAAAATCTTGTTATTTTAAGAATGGATTTGCAAATGGTAAAGTCTCAATTGATGCTGTTCCTTCGATAATTTCAAGCATTCCGAGCCTTATGAATAATTCATTCATTTCGTCAAGTTATGCTTTAAACAAGGTACATAGCCTTCCAAAAATATTCAAAGACCAAGGATACAGCACTTCTTTTTTTCACGGAGCTTTTAATGGAAGCCAAAACTTTGATGAATATGCAAAAGTAGCCGGGTTTGATCAGTATTTTGGAAAAAATGAATATGTTGGAAAAGATTCCTTTGATGGAAAATGGGGAATTTTTGATGAAGAATTTTTACAGTTCTATGCTCATAAACTGAGCACTTTCAAAAAACCATTTTTTAGCTCTGTATTTACAATTTCTTCGCATGTTCCGTATGTTATACCAGAAAGATACAAGAATAAATTTCCAAAAGGAACAACTGATATACATGAAAGTGTAGCTTATGCTGATTATTCTCTTAGAAAGTTCTTTGAAACTGCCAAAAAACAGGACTGGTACAAAAATACCTTATTTGTTCTTTCGGCAGATCATACTTCATCTGGCGGAGATAACGAGACAGATCAGACAAACATTGGAAAGTTTAAAATTCCGATTTTGTTTTTTGATCCTTCTAATCCTGAATTAGCTGGCGTAAACGAAAAAAACTTCCAACAGATTGATATCATGCCAAGTATTCTGGATTATTTGCATATTAAAACAGATATGGTAAGTTTTGGTAAAAGCTACAAATCAAAAGAAAATTTTGTCGTGTACTATCTTCAGGGAACTTATCATTACATTCAGGACGATTATTATGTTGCCTTTACAGACAATAAGGTAATTGGTCTGTATAATTGGAAAAAAGATGTTTTATTGAAAAACAACTTAATGCAAGTCGATAAACCACGTGTTCAAAAAGCAGAAAAATTTATAAAAACTTATATTCAGTCCTTTAATGAAAGAGTAATGAATAATCAATTGGTTATCTAAAAATAAAAAAAACTTAACAGAAGTTTTAAATGAAATTCCAAATTCCGGTCAATAAAATGATTGGAATTTGGAATTTTTTGCTTCAATTTGTAACCGCTTAAAAGTTGATAATTCCTATATGAAAATACTTGTAATTCAGCAAAAAATGATTGGTGACGTTTTAGTCAGCAGTATCATATGCAATAATCTGCGCATTGCCTATCCGGACGCTCAGATTGATTATTTGGTTTATGCCTCGACAACACCTGTTTTAGAAGGAAACCCAAGTATTGATAATATTATTTTGTTTGAAGAAAAACACCGAAAGAGTAAAAAAGAATTACTCAAACTTGGTTTTCAGATCCGAAATGAAAAATATGATTTATTAATTGACGCTTATTCTAAGTTAGAAAGCTGGATTTTGGTTTTGTTAAGCAATGCCAAACGAAAAATATCTTATAAAAAACCAGGAAGAAATTTTCTTTACACAGACAACGTGCCTTTTGAGCCGTTTCCGAAAACAAATTTAGGTTTAGCAATAGAAAGACGCCTTTCCTTGTTAGAGCCTTTAAATTTACCTGTAAAAACAGATCCTATACCAAGATTATTTGTTTCTGATAAAGAAAACAAAGAGGCAATTGCGCTTTTTGAAAAGCATAAAGTTCAGAAGAACAGAAAAACGGTTATGATCAGCCTTTTAGGAAGTGAAAAAATCAAAACTTACCCTCTAGATTTTATGGCTAAAGTTGTTGATTATATTGCAGATCATGAAGATGTTAATATCCTTTTTAATTATTTCCCAAAACAGCTTCAGGAGGCAAAAATTGTTTTTGACGCATGTAAACCATCTACCCGCGAAAAAATTTATTTTGATCTATTAGGTGATGATTTACGATCGTTTATTGCTATCATGAACCAATGTAATCTTATCATAGGAAACGACGGCGGGGCTATTAATATGGCCAAGGCATTAGAAAAACCTTCATTTATTATCTTTTCTCCCTGGATTGAAAAGAAAATCTGGGCTACTTTTGAAGACGGAGTCCATCATCTTTCAGTGCATTTACAGGATTATCGCACCGATTTATTTGAGGATAAAACTGAAAAAATGCTTAAAAAAGAATCTTTATCTTTATATCAGGAATTCAGACCTGAATTTTTTAAGGATAAAATCGAATTATTTTTAAATCAAAATCTCACCTCCGCCACAAAATGATTTTGACAGAAAAAATGCTCTTATCAGCATTACTCATAACCTATAACGAGGAATCGAATATAACAGATGTGCTCAATAATCTGGCTTTCGCCGATGAAATAATCATAGTAGATTCTTTTAGTACTGACAGGACATTAGAATTAGCCAGTGAGTTTAAAAATATTAAAATTACGCAGCGTGTTTTTGATAATTTTGCTTCACAGCGCAATTTTGCACTTAGTTTAGCTACACATCCGTGGATTCTTTTTGTCGATGCTGACGAAAGGTTAACACCCGAATTACAAAATGAAATTAGTATTGTAATCAATCAGGAAAAAAGTGCATCAGCTTATTTTGTTCATCGTGATTTCATGTTCGAAAACAAGAAATTAAAATATAGCGGCTGGCAAACTGATAAAATAATTCGTCTTTTCAAAAAAGAAAAAGCAAGTTATAATCCTGAAAAAATTGTTCACGAAAAATTAATTGTTGAAGGAAAAACCAAAAAACTAAAAAACAAACTTATCCATCATTCTTATTCTAACTATAACGATTATAAGCAGAAAATGATTTTTTATTGCCATTTAAAGGCGCAGGAATAATTCGTAAAAAAAACAAAGCCAAATTTCTTTCACTTTTATATCCGGCCGGCTTATAAATTCTTAAACCAATATATAGTCCGTTTTGGATTGTTGGATGGCAAAAAAGGAATTATAATTTGTTATCTCAATGCACTGAGTGTTGCGGTACGCTTTAAGGAGCTTAAAAAAATCTGGGAAAAGCCTACGACTTCCAGAATTTAAGTTTCTTTTTAAGTCTCTTCTTTTTTGCGAATTCTTCCTGAAAATGAGTCGTGGCTGCCCACATTTGTTCAAAAATTTCAGTTTCTGTTTTATCCTTATAAAATTTTGAATATTCATTGCTCATCACAGCAATCATTTCTTTTTTAGGAGTCAAACGTCTGAAATTATTCATGCGCTGTTCAAAGCTCATCTTTTCGTGAAAATTCATTCTGTTCAGGTCGACTAAGAAAAAATCATATGTATTGTCTGCAATTTTTTTGATCAGCGTATTCCCCGGAGAATGATCTAAAAATTCTACTCCTTTTTCATGCAATTCAAAAGTGAATTTTACAAACTGCCTTAGTATTGTATCATGATCTGGATAATCAGGGATTTCTACAAGTTCCCTGTATGTTAATTCAGTAACTAAATGTTCACTTACATAGTAACTGTCTTTTAACCCAATAAGATTAAAATTCTCAAAAAAGGCTATCGGTGTCGGAGTACCAATTCCTTTTTCCAATAAAATCATCGCAAACTCAAAAGAGCGTTTTGCTTTTGATTTTCGAAAATATCTGTAAGCGATTTTATTAATAATGTTTGGAATTTTGAATGACTTGATATTGATCTTTTTATCATTAAAATCAAAAAGTTTAATTTTATTTCTGTCACCATTCCCAAAAAGAGTCCCTGATGTATTAAATGACTTAATATTTTCAAGTACCAACGAGGTACTATTTTCAAAAATTGGATTTATCTTAAAATTCATTCAGTGGTTCTTTATACACGAACAAAAATACACATAGAATTTTAGACATCAAATTATTATTGTATTTTTACTCAAATTTAATTTCATGTCACAACCAAATTGCACACTAGTAGCGTCTACTTATAATTGGCCGGAAGCATTAGAACTATTATTATTAAGTGTATCAAACCAATCTGTCTTACCGAACGAAGTTATCATTGCAGATGATGGATCAGGAGAAGATACTAAAAATTTAATAGAAAATTTTAAAAAAACTTTTCCAGTTCCTTTAGTTCATATCTGGCAGGAAGATCTAAAAAACAGAAAGTCAAGAATCATGAACAAAGCCATCGCTGCTGCTAAATATGACTATATAGTTGAAATTGATGGTGATATCATATTAAACAAAAATTTTATTGAAGACCATCTTGCCTATGCTCAAAAAGGGCATTATTTATTTGGGTCACGTGTAAATATCCAGGAAAAATTATTGCCTGAATTATTTTCAAAAAAAAATATTGATTTCAATTTCTTTTCAAAAGGAATTAAGAAAAGGAGCAGAACAATACGAATCCCTTTTTTAATGAATTTTGCAAAAAGTGTCGACAAATGTTCCAAAAAACTTAGAGGCTGCAATATGTCTTTTTGGAAGGAAGACTTCATTAAGATTAATGGCTATAATGAAAGTATAGTTGGTTGGGGAATGGAGGATTCTGAAATGATACAACGATTACATAATATTGGAATTAAAGGCAAAAGACTAAAATATACCGGAATTGTTTATCATATTTATCATAAAGAGCAATCTAGAAATAATGTTCCTGTAAATAGCGAAATTGAAAATCAGACTATTAAAAACAAACTAACTTCTGTTGAAAAAGGAGTTGATCAATTTTTATAGTCTTGTTTTATTAAAACCACATTTTGATGCAATTTTTAAGTCAGAATTTGCATCAAAATGTATAAAAGTTTACCAAAGTCAAAACTTTAATCAAACTCCTCTGATTGTTGTTTTGAATACACTTCAAACACATTCCTGGCATTTTCCTTAGCTGTAAACTTTTCAAAAAATAAGTTATAAGATCTTTCGGCAAATTCTTTTCTTTTAGCCTCATCTTCAAGTATTTTCTTTAAATTTAATGCCAGATCTTTATAATCTGATACTTCTGACAAAAAGCCGTTATAATCATGAGTAATAGCTTCAGGAATTCCTCCTGCCTTAGTGCTCACTACGGGAATCTTTTTAAGAAATGCTTCATATATCGTCAAGGGCAGACCTTCTCTCTCAGAACTCATAACATATACATCAAACTGAGTTAAAAAATCTAATGCATGTGATTGAAAACCAGCCAGAGTAACATATTCTTTTAGATTGAATTGATTTATTAAATCCTGAATAACAGGAGTACATTTAGTAGAAAATTCTCCAATTTGCACAAGATGTATATTTTTAAAACCAATATTATTAACTAAATAATCAATGGTTTTTATAAGTGTTGGCAAATCTTTTGCCTTCACATGATTTGCAATATTCCCTATGATCAGTCTCTCGTCAGGTATATTGAAAATCTCTTTTAAATTCTCAAATCGAACAACTGTAGTTCTGTCCAGGTTTATTCCATCATAAACTACCTCTAATTTTGTTTTGTTTTTTTGTAAAATTATTTCTGCAAAAGATTTTTTTACTGCTTCTGAAACACAAATAATTTTTCCAATATTTTTATAATTATATTTGAATTTACTTAAAATAGTACTGCTGGTACCCATCCCTTTTTTAGAGAATATGGCTTTGACTTCCAGATTAAACAACAAATCTGATATTGTAAAAACTGTTAAAGAATCACTGGTATGTAAATGAATTAAATTTGGCTGATTTATTTTGACAATTTCTTTTAAATACCTGTAATTTGAAAAGATATTGAGTTTGTCTTTTGCTGCTTCTATGAAAGTGATATTTTTAGAAGCGCATTCTTTTTCGAGAAGTGAATTTTTTACTCCAAAAACTATGTTTTCTACTCCGAGCTTAGTTAATTCAGGTATTATATCAATTAATTGCTGTTCATTTCCCCCCCAACTTTTTGCTCCTGAAACATGTAGTATCTTCATTCTGTTTTTTGTTAATCTGCAAATTTAATCGTAAAAAACAATATCAACCTTAACAAAGAAATAATGAATGAATACCGGATAAACATAAATCATTCTTTATGGACTATAAATATTCAGCGAATTAAATTAAATATTTAATTCAATGAAGCTGCTTAAATTATAAAATAGTAGAATTTCACAACTAAACACAGTTTTTTCTTAGAGAAAGCTAAATGTGGATATTTGATTTGGAAATTTAGGATTGATTTGACTAATTTTTTTTTTGATAAATATAATGAAAACCTTTAACAACCAAAAAAAATACACAAAAAAACTGCAACCTTCGATTTGAAAATTGCAGTTTCCTATTTTTTTTATCTTATTTAAATAAAAATTTGAACCATTGACCAAAATTCTTTTTCCAAATAAAAAAACTCGAAGGCACAATATGTGATTTATTTAAATTCTTTTCGATTTCAGTGAATGTTGAACCATTAACGAATGCGAGTTTCTTCCATCTTTCAGGTTCCATATAAAAGAAGTTTCTCATACTTTTATAGTTGCTTTCATTAACCTTTTCCCATTTACTTAAAAATTCTTCTTTATTAATATCAGCATCGTGACCCCAGTTACTGAATTTCATTTCCAGTTCTTCTTTTGTTCTGGAGAGGCATTCATGTATAACGGAACCTTTGTAGTAAATTATTCTTTTTCTGGTTTGCCTTCCAACTTTATAATTTGGAAAATTAGTAGCCAATACAATTTTTGAAGGCTTTTCAACATACAGTATCCCATCATCTAATCTTTTATAAAGATTTATTAAAA
>NZ_QETH01000033.1 GCF_003105115.1 Flavobacterium sp. HTF
ACCTGTTAAAATCTTTTTTTCCTCAAAATATGCATCAGTTTAATGTTTATTCCGAAGATAAAATAATAGCCGGGACGACTGTTTTTGAAACAGAAACCGTTGCTCATTGCCAGTATATCTCAAAGTTTGAAAATGACAATGACTCAGGAAGCCTGGATTTTTTATTTCAATATCTGATTCAGGAAAGATTTGCCAATAAACGTTTTTTTGATTTCGGTGTTTCGAATGAAAATCAGGGCAAAAAACTAAATGAAGGATTGTCTTACTGGAAAGAAAGTTTTGGAGCCGGTACAATTGTCCATGATTTTTATAAAGTTGAAACTTCCAATTATACTTTATTAAATAATGTTTTGATATGATTTCTTTTTTAGATTTAAAAAAAATAAACGAACCGTACGAAACTGCTTTTCAGGAAAAACTGAAAACGGTTTTGAATAACGGCTGGTATATTTTAGGAAAGGAAACTGAAACATTCGAAAAGGCTTTTGCAGAATATTGTAATGCTAAATATTGTATCGGAGTAGGGAACGGTCTCGATGCTCTAACTTTGATTTTTAAAGGCTATATTCAGTTAGGAAAACTCCAAAAAGGAGATGAAGTTATGGTTCCTGCGAATACGTATATCGCCAGTATTTTGGCCATTTTAGGAGCAGATTTAGTTCCGGTTTTGGTTGAACCAAGACTTGAAACCTACAATATAAATCCTGATTTGATTAAAGAAAAAATCACCTCTAAAACAAAAGCAGTTTTAGCAGTCCATTTGTACGGGCAATTGGCAGAAATGGATGAAATCAATACAATTGCAACGGAAAATAATTTATTGGTTGTAGAAGATGCTGCACAGGCACATGGAGCTATCGATAATCGGAATTCTAAAATTTATAATGCAAAACCAGCAATTGCTTACAGCTTCTATCCCGGTAAAAATTTAGGTGCTTTAGGCGATGGCGGAGCTGTTGTTACAAATGATTCGGAGCTATCAAAAGTGATTTTATCGCTCCGGAATTATGGTTCTGAAAAAAAATACCATAATGAATATATTGGCGTAAATTCAAGATTAGACGAGTTGCAGGCAGCATTTCTTAACCTGAAATTACCGAATCTGGATGTTGATAATGATAAACGCCGCACAATTGCAAAACGTTATTTATCTGAAATTAAAAATGATAAAATCATATTGCCTTTTTGGGATTTTTCGAACAATCATGTTTTTCATTTATTTGTTATCAGAACAGAAAACAGGGATGAATTGCAGGACTATTTAACTCAAAATAATATTCAAACCGTAATTCACTATCCGATTCCCCCGCACAAGCAAAAAGCATTTCTTCCTGAAGTTTCGGGATGGAATAATTTGTCGTTTCCCATAACGGAAAAAATTCATGATGAAGTTTTGAGCCTTCCTATTAGTCCTGTTTTAACGGATGACGAGGTGGATTTTGTTGTTGATATTTTAAATCGATACTAATTTTAATTTGGCAAAAATGACAGAACTGAAATTAGCTATCAAAAAATATGTACCGGAAAAAATCTGGATTTCGCTTATTAAAATTTATAATTTCATGCATTTCAGGGCGTTTTATAGCTCGTATTTAATCAGTAAAGCGCCTGAAAAACATCAAAAAGCTCTTGAAATTGTCAGGAAAAAGGATAAAGTAAAAGTTGCCTTCTTTTTGATTCATGAATCTGTATGGAAATATGATGTTCTTTTTGACTTAATGATAAAACATCCCAGATTCGAACCTGTACTATTTGTTTGTCCGGCAGTAAATTTTGGTATGGAAAACATGTTGTTTGAGATGAACAAATCATACGATGCATTTAAAAAGAAAGGCTATGATATCATTAAAACGTATGATAATGAAACGGGAGAATACCTGGATATAAAAAAAACATTCTCACCGGATATAGTTTTTTTTACAAATCCATATGAAGGTCTTCAGGATTACAGGTACTATATAAAACATTTTTCAGACACACTGACGTGTTATGTGCCTTATGCTATTATGACCACGAATTATGATGCTTTTTATAATTTAAATTTTCATAATCTTGTCTGGAGATTTTTTTCAGAAACTCCAATTCATCAAAAAATAGCATTTCAGAAACAACGCAATAAAGGAAAGAATAATATTGTAACAGGTTATCCGGGATTTGATCAGTTGTTAACTAATAAAACTCCAAATAATACTGTTTGGAAAAATAAAAATGCCAACCTAAAAAAAATAATCTGGGCACCGCACCATTCTATGAATGAGCTAAATAAGGTGTCAAATTTTTTAGAGTATTTCGATGTGTTTTTAGATTTAGCAATAATGTACAAGGATAAATTACAAATAGCATTTAAGCCACATCCGTTATTAAGAGTTAAATTAGAGAATGATTTAAACTGGGGTAAGGAAAAAACGGATAATTATTATAATAAATGGATGAATCTGGAAAATGGTCAGTTTGAAAATTCAGATTATGCAGATTTATTTTTAACATCAGATGCTTTGATTCATGATTGTGGGTCATTTATGGCAGAATATCTTATCACAGGAAAGCCTTCTCTTTTTATGATCCGAAATGAAGCTGTGATGAAAGAATGGAGTGAGTTTGGCGAAAAGGCTGTCGGGGTACATTATCAATCCAGAAATAAAGAACAATTGATTCATTTCATTGAAAATGTTGTTTTGAATGAAAATGATCCGATGCAAAAAAAGCGTAATAATTTTGTAGAAAATAATTTATTGCAAAAAAGCAATTTAACTGCATCTCAAAACATAATGAATTATTTGGAAACGCAATTTTTTAATTAATTCACCTGAAAATTTAAACTTTATTTAAAAATAATAAATGAATATAGCTGTCATTTTAGCGGGAGGAACGGGAATCAGGCTGGAAAAATCTTTGCCTAAACAGTTTTTTAAAGTTGCCGGAAAGATGGTTATCGAACATGCAGTTGATGCATTTGAAAGAAATGAATTAATTGATGAAATAGCCATTGTTATTAATAAACACTATCTTTTTATGGTGGAAGATATGATTATTAAAAACGAGTGGAAAAAAGTTAAAAGAGTTTTAATTGGAGGCGAAGAACGATATCATTCGAGTCTTGCAGCCGTTAATGCTTATAATGAACTGAAAGATGCTAATCTGATTTTTCATGATGCTGCGCGTCCCTTAATAAGTCAAAGAATTATCAATGATGTTGTAAAAGCAATGTACAATTATCATGCTGTTGATGTTGCTATTAATTCTGCGGATACCATTATTGAAATTGAAAATGATATAATAACTGCTATTCCGGAGAGAATAAAAATGCGCAGAGGCCAGACTCCACAAGGGTTTAGGCAGGAAATTATTTCTAAAGCATATGAGTTGGCGCTAAAGGATAAAGATTTTAAAGCAACTGACGATTGTGGAGTGGTGAAAAAATATTTGCCTGAAGAAAAAATTTATGTGGTAAACGGCGAAGAAGTCAATATGAAGCTGACTTATCCCGAGGATACTTATTTACTTGATAAATTATTTCAATTGCGTTCGGTTGAAATTCAGAATATCCAACTGTCTACAGCATCTTTATCGGATAAGGTTTTGGTTGTTTTTGGGGGGTCTTATGGAATCGGAAAAAGTATTGTAGATTTAGGAAAACTAAACGGAATTCGTGTTTATAGTTTTTCCCGAAGTGAAAACAATGTAGATATTTCTGATATGGATTCGGTTAAGAATGCTTTAGAGAAAGTATATCAAATAGAACATAAAATCGATTTTATAATTAACACAGCAGGAGTATTATATAAAGAGCCATTAGAGACAATGAAGTATGAAAATATTATGGATTCTATAAATGTTAATTATACCGGAATGATTAATATTGCGCTTGCATCATTGCCTTATTTTAAAAAATCAAAAGGACGTATTTTGTTTTTTACTTCCAGCTCGTATACAAGGGGAAGGGCTTTTTACAGTATTTATTCGTCTAGTAAAGCTGCAACTGTCAATTTTGTGCAGGCAATTTCACAGGAATGGGAAACACTTGGGATTAAAGTAAATTGTATGAACCCTGAGCGTACACAAACACCTATGCGAATAAAAAATTTTGGTAACGAACCCGAAAACACTTTGTTAAAACCGGAAACTGTAGCTTTGCGATGTATCCAGACTTTGTTGTCTGATTATACTGGACAAGTTATAGATGTACGACTTTAAACCAATAAATTAGATGCACAATACCTCTCTGAAATCAATAGCAACAAAAGGGATTTTTTGGTCTGCGGTTGATAAATTTGCCGTTCAGATAGGGCAATTCATTGTGAGTGTCGTTCTTGCCCGAATTTTATTGCCGGAAGATTTTGGCTTAATAGGAATGTTAGCCATTTTTATAGCTCTTTCGCAGACTTTTATCGAAAGTGGTCTGGGCATTGGATTAATTCAAAGACAAGTTAGGTCCGATATTGATTTTTCGACTGTATTTGTATTTAATTTAGTGGTAAGCAGTTTTTTTTATTTACTGTTGTTTTTCTCAGCACCATTTATAGCGATATTTTTTAATCAGCCACAATTAACAGATTTAGTACGGGTTTTAGGCTTGAGCTTATTTTTAAATGCTATTGCAATAGTTCAAAAAACTAAATTAACAATTGCTATCGATTTCAAATCTATTGCCAAGAGTAATGTAATAGCAGTGTTTGTGGGTGGGTTATGTGGTGTGTTAGCTGCAATAAACGGATATGGAGTCTGGTCATTGGTTATTCAGAGTTTAGTTGGGGCTTTAGCATCATCAATTACGTTATGGTTTTTAAGTAAGTGGAGCCCGTCAATTTTGTTTTCAAAGAAATCATTTGAATCTTTATTCCGCTACGGTTCAAAAATTCTTCTTGCTGGTTTGTATGCCCAGTTGTTAAATAATGTTTATAATATATGTTTGGGAAAATTCTACCCGACAGCTTCACTAGGTTATTATACAAGAGCTAAAAGTTTTGCAGACTTGTCAGCAGGGACAATTGTTAGTGTAATACAGCAGGCGACATTTCCAGTTCTTACCACAGTCCAAAACGATAAGGAGAAATTAGTTTCTATTTACAGTCGGATGATTCGTATGTCGGCTTTTTTAATTATTCCGCTTATGACACTTATTGCTTTACTGGCAAAACCTATCGTCATATTACTACTTACTGAAAAATGGATTTCTCTGATTCCGCTTTTACAATGGATGGTTTTCGCACGTATTTTTCTTCCTATGAGTGCAATAAATATGAATTTATTAAATGCAGTTGGTCGCTCTGATTTATACTTAAAAGTCGATTTGTCTAAATTGCCATTAATTATATTAGCCATGATAATCACAATTCCGTTAGGAGTAAAAGCGATTATAATTGGTCATGTAATTACATCAGCGATGGCATTTATTATAAACGCATATTTGCCCGGAAAGCTATATGGCTATGGGGCAATAAGTCAGTTAAAAGATATGCTGCCTGTTTTTGTAGCTACAGTAGGAATGGCAGTTTCGGTATTTGCTGTGTCCTGTTTTATAGAAAATTTAATACTTCAGTTATTTTTAGGATCTCTACTTGGACTGATAACTTATTTGTCTATATGCAGACTGCTAAAATTAGAGGAATTAAAAGAGTTTTGGAAGTTGTTTTTAAGTCTGAAAAGAAAGGTGGTAAAAGAAGAGATTTAAAATATTCTTAGTATTTTTTAAAATTTGTTCTCAAAAATAGCCAAAATCGTAAGCCTATATTTCTGCAAAGTAATCCATAAGCCTTTATTTTAAAAGTATGTACTATTTCATGATGTACCCTTTTTTGTATACCAAGATCTTCCTTTTTTGTTTGATTTAGTTTAATAGCTTTTTTTAAAATCAGATAAGTTGATAAGTTGATTTCTTTAAATCGTGCTTTACGACTATTATAAAAGTTATCAGTTAATGAGTTGTGTGAAATCCTTTTTTTAATTAGAATTTTATCGATATACTCAAATTCATATAAACGGGATGATCGTATCCAAAAATCCAAATCCTCATAAGCAAGCATTTCGTCGTAACCATTTAACGAATCATAAACTGATTTTTTAGCCATTGAAGAAACAGAACAAATACTATTTCCACCAGAAAGAACACTCAGATAAATATTGCCAGTTTGTCTTTTTTCGATAGTTTTAAGATTTTGATCTACTGGAAAGAAATAAGAATTAAATTCGCCGGTTTCATTAATCAATTCAGCATTTCCATAAACAACTCCCAGATTTTTAAAAGAGCTTTCTGTAAAGGTTTTTATTTGCTGCGAAATGCATTCAGGAAATAAAACATCATCTGCAGCAAGATCTATTATATAATCTCCTTTTGCTAATCTAAGCGCTTTATTAAAGGATTTAGTATTTCCTAAATTGGTTTTATTATGGATAAATTTAGCTTTTGGATAATCTAAAATCCATTTCTCAATTACGTTTTTAGAATTATCACTGCTGCAGTCATCTACAATTATTAATTCAATATACGGGTAATCCTGATTGATAACCGAAAGTAAACTCTCAAAGACAAACTTTTCATGATTGTAACAAAGGCAAATAACTGTAACTAATAATTTATTTTGCATATTGTTTTTAAAGAGTTATATATTTGATACGAAAATAACAAATCAATAATTATTGTGCCTAACAAAAAATGTAAAATTGAGATAAGCTTATGAATATAATTTTGATTGATTTTCCAAAAGTTGAAAATATATTAGGCAATATTGCAGTAATTGAAAATGATACTATTCCTTTTGAAATAAAAAGGGTCTACTATTTGTATGATATCCCAAGTTCTTCTAAACGAGGAGGGCATTCTCATAAAAAACTACAACAGATTTTAATTGCAATTTCAGGAAGCTTTGATGTAGTTTTAAAAGATGGTAAAACTAAAAAAACAATCACTTTAAATAAACCGGATAAATGGTTGTTGATTGAAAATAATATTTGGCGCGAACTTGAAAATTTTTCATCAGGAGCAGTTTGTCTCGTTTTAGCTTCGGAAGTTTTTGATGAAGATGATTATTTGCGAGATTATAATGATTTTTTGAAATCAAAAAAATGAAGTTACTCTATATAACACAAAGGGCAAATGAAGAAGGAGGAGTGCAGAGAGTACTTTCAGTAAAAACAAATTATTTGATCGAAAAATTTAATTATGAAATTTCTGTTATTACTCAAAATGCAGGAGATAAAGATCTCTTTTTTGAGTTTAATAAGAAGATAAAATTTTATGATATTTCATTAAAAAGCAATAAAGCTTTCAATTTACTTCAGTATAAAAAAGAGTTACAGCAATACATTAAAAAAATACAGCCGGATTGTATTATTGTTTGTGATTTTGCTTTAAAATCATTCTCAATTCCTTTGCTGATAAAAACTAAAACTCCTATAATATTTGAAGCACATGGTTCTAAATTTAATGAATATAAAGAATCTCGTTTTTATGGTCTTATAAATAAACTTAAATACCAATATCGAAATTATTGTGCTTCTCAATTTTTGTATTTTGTTGCGCTTTCAGAAGAGAGCCTTAACGAATGGTCCGTCAAAAATGGTGTAGTAATTTCTAACCCTTTATGGATTGGGACCAAATCTTTTTCTGATCTGGAGTCAAAAAAAATTATTGCCGTTGCAAGGCATTCGTATGAAAAAGGAATTGACAGGTTACTGCAAATCTGGAAATCTGTTACCGAAAAACACCCAGACTGGTTATTGGAGATTTATGGTAAACCGAGCGAAGATTTACAATTTCCCAACTTGGCAAAAAAGTTAAAGATTGAAAATAGTACTGCATTTTTAAATCCGGTTAAAGATATTCATGAAAAATATAAAACCGCATCAATATTGGTAATGACTTCCAGAAATGAAGCGCAGCCGATGGTTTTAATTGAAGGCATGGCTTTTGGTTTGCCTTCTGTTGCTTATGATTGTCCTGTTGGGCCAAGGACAATTATACGTAATAATAAAAACGGATTTTTAATAGAAGACGGAAATAAAGATTCTTTTATTGAGAAATTAAACCTTTTGATAGAGGATAGCAATTTGAGAATAAAAATGGGAGCAGAAGCAATAAAAAGTGTGGAAAAATATAATTTGGAATCTATAATGCAGCAATGGAAAACCTTATTTGAATCAATAGTAAAATCTTAGTCGACACTACAATAATATCCCAATCGATAAATATCAAAAAGAAAAAGCGATGGTTTTTTACTTAATAACTGCTTTACAAATAATGGTTTAAAAACTCTAAAGCCAAAACCAATCAGAGATGTAAGACGATATTTTTTTATGATTTGAAAATAGTGTGAAAGTTTTACATAATCAGAAGAAATTAAATTGGAATCAACTAAATTCTTTAATCCAATAACTGCTTCTTCAGATTTTTTTAAAAACGTTTTGCTATCCTCAATTCCTAAATGATAAACCGGATTTTCAATATGAATACTTTCAACTTTATTTTGCATTAATTCATACGAAAACAAAGTATCTTCATGTCTAAGATTCGGAATGTTTTCATTAAAATGTACCTTAGAAAAAAGACTTTTTTTAATTAAAAAATTCAAAGTCAGGAAAGAGAGATACAGATTTTTTCCCCGTTCAGAAGCACTTAAAGCTTCTCTTTTTATACCGTAAATCCACCGCAAAAGCTCATTCTTTGATGGTTTGCTGTTTTGATATAAAATACCTCCGTAAACTACCTTTTCGCTGGTATTAATTTGTGAAATATAGTTAGAAATAAAGTTATCATGAACGGGAATTGTGTCTGCATCCAGAAAAAGCAGATTTTCATAAACTGCTTTTTGAGAGAGTAAATTCCGAATGGCACTTCGTCCGATATTTTTTTCTAAAACAACAAATGAAGAATTTTGAAATTGATTAATTTGTTGATTTTCATTTGTAAAAAGACTTGATGCATCATCCAGACAAATGATTTCAAAAGGGATATTTAATTCCGCAACCTGATTATGCAGTTTTTCAACTAATGAAAAGGCATTATAATTATAAACCGGAATTAAAATAGAAAGCATTACACGCTGCGTTGCACAACCTCAAAAATTCTTTCGTCCTCACATTTTAATGTTTTAGAAGGGAATTTCATCAATAAAGCATAATCATGTGTTGCCATGATAACAGTTTTACCGTTGGCATTGATTGTTTTTAATACCTCTAAAACTTCTGAACTGGTCTGCGGATCAAGATTTCCGGTTGGTTCATCGGCAAGGATAAATTCAGGATCGTTAAGCAAAGCTCTTGCAATCGCAACACGCTGCTGTTCTCCGCCTGAAAGCTGGTGAGGCATTTTGTTTAAGAATTCTTTCATTCCAACTTTATCCAGAACTTCATCAATTTTGTGTTCCATTGCTTCTTTTTCTGTCCAGCCTGTTGCTCTCAGAACAAAAAGCATGTTGTCTTTCACAGAACGGTCCGGAAGCAATTTAAAATCCTGAAATACAATTCCGATTTTACGTCTTAAGTACGGAATATCTTTTTCTTTTAAAGTTGCCAAATCAAATTCAACTATGTGCGCTTCACCTTCAGTTAAAGGCAGATCTGCATATAAAGTTTTTAAAAAAGTACTTTTTCCGGAACCAGTTTTTCCGATAATGTAGATGAATTCACCATGTTGAACATCTAAATTAATATGAGAGATAATTTTTCTTCCTTCTTGATATATAGTGACTTCCTTAAGAGATAGTACGGTTTGTGACATAATAAATTGATTTGAATGGTAAAAGTAATAAGATAACGGATGGATTCAAAATAAATTTCAATGATTTCCAAAGAAAATCTTTCAAAAACAGATCATAAAATCTAAACCTGATAAGGGGTGTAAGCGTATTTAAGTACTAACTGTTTGACAAAAATCACTTTCACTTATACAGATTAAACTAAAGATAATAAAATATTTGTATTGATGGTTTGAGAACCAATTATTTGTGGCTGACAATGTTGTAAAATAACAACTATTAAAAAAAATGTTCATAATAAAAGCCTGAAACGTTTCGTTATAAACGTTATAAAATGATAAATTTGAATACTAAACATAATTAAAATGCGTAAACTTTCCTGGTTCTTTTTATTCCAAATTGTCCTTTTTTCGACCATAGTTTCGGCACAAAAATCAGCTATATATACTTACGAATTAAAGGATTTTGACAAAGCACTGGCTTTATATAATGACAAACAGTACGCTTCGGCACAACATATTTTTGAGTCTGTAAAAACTAATGCAGTAACTGAAGAAGTGAAGTCTGACTGCGCTTATTACATTGCAAACTGTGCAATCAGAACCAATCAGCCAAACGCTGATGCCCTGATGGAGAAATTTGTTGAGGAGTACCCAACCAGTACCAAACAAAATCAGGCTTACATAGAAGTTGCCCATTTTTTCTTTGAACAGGGAAATTTCCCAAAAGCATTACAATGGTTTGATAAAGTAGATGAAAGCTATATGAGCAAATCTGATTTGGATAAGTTTAATTTCCAAAAAGGATACAGTTATTTTAATGCAAAAAAGAAAAAGGAAGCCACGACTTATTTTAATAAAGTGGTAAATTCTACCGAATATGGTTCTCAGGCCAAATACTATCTGGGATTCATGGCTTATGAAGGTGACGATTACAAAGAGGCAACCAAATATTTTGATGAAGTTTCAGGCGAAGAAAAATACAAGGAAAAACTTTCGTATTATCAGGCCGATATGAATTTCAAACTTGGAAATTTCCAGAAAGCAATCGATTTGGGGCAGACTGCCATGGCTAAATCAAATGAAATTGAAAAATCGGAACTAAATAAAATTATCGGAGAAAGTTATTTCAACCTGAAACAATATGGTAAGGCGATTCCGTTTTTAGAGCAATATGCAGGTAAAAAAGGAAAATGGAATAACACGGATTTTTATCAGTTAGGATATGCTTATTATGAGCAGAAAGAGTATGAAAAAGCCATTTCACAATTTAATAAAATTATCGAAGGAAAAGATTTCGTAGCGCAAAATGCCTATTACCATTTGGGATTAAGTTACTTAAACACCGGTAAAAAACAAGAAGCACTGAATGCTTTTAAAAATGCCTCAGAAATGGATTTCAATGCTTTGATTCAGGAAGACGCGGCTTTAAATTATGCTAAACTAAGTTATGAAATCGGAAATGCCTACCAAACCGTTCCGGGAATTTTACTTGATTTCTTAAAGAAATACCCAAATAATTCTAGCAGATCCGAAGTAGAAAAACTATTAGTTGATTCCTATATTTCATCTAAAAACTACAAAGAAGCTTTGGTTTTATTAGAAAAAAACAGAACTCCCGAAAATAAATTAGCCTACCAAAAAGTGCTGTTTTACAGAGGGGTAGAATTGTACAATGACGGGAATTATGCCGAAGCGCTAAAAATGTTCAACAGTGCAGTCAAAGAACAAAAAAATCCTGATTTTACCGCTCGTGCCACTTTCTGGAAAGCAGAATCAGAATATGTTACAGATGACTTTCAGTCAGCATTAATCAGCTATAAACAATTTGCAGGTTTGGCAGCTGCCAAAACAACGGATGAGTATAAAAACATTAATTACAATATCGCCTATACTTATTTTAAACTAAAAGAATACGATCAGGCCGGGAATTACTTTCAGGCACAAATTGACAATTCTAAAGAAGATAAAGTTCGTTTAAACGATTCGTATTTGCGTTTGGGAGATTGCCGTTTTGTAAGCGCGAAGTACAGCTCCGCAATGGAGGCTTACGCAAAAGCTATGGATGCAAAAGGAGTTGATGCTGATTATGCACAGTACCAAAAAGCACTTTCATATGGCTTTATGTCAAGAAATGATAAAAAAGTTGACGAGCTGAATAACTTCCTTCAGATGTATAAAAAATCACAGTACAGAGATGATGCTTTATATGAATTAGGAAATACTTATGTGGCTCAAAAGAAAAACGATCAGGCAATAAAAACCTATGATCAGTTAATTTCTGAGTACAAAAATGGTTCATTTACATCAAAATCAATCCTGAAACAAGGTTTGATTTACTACAATACAGATCGTGATGATCAGGCATTAGTAAAGTTTAAAAAAGTAGCAGCTGAATTTCCAAAAACTCCCGAAGCTTTAGAAGCCGTTTCTACCGCAAGATTAATTTATGTTGATTCAGGAAAAGTAGATGAATATGCAAGCTGGGTAAGAACTTTAGATTTCGTTGCCGTAACAGATGCAGAACTGGATAATGATACTTACGAAGGTGCTTTTAAACAATACAGCCAAAATAACAGCAAAGTTGCCATTACAGGTTTTGCGGGTTACATAAGCAAATTTCCAACGGGAATTCATGCGCTTGAAGCAAATTATTATTTAGCACAATTGTACGCTGCAGAAGGTTCTGAAACTAAAGCTGCTGCTAATTACCAATACGTTGTCGATCAGCCAAGGAATGAATTTACAGAACAGTCATTAAATAAACTGGCTCAGATATTTTTGAAAGCAAAAGACTGCGATAAAGCGATTCCGGTTTTGGTTCGTTTAAGTGAGGAATCTGATTCTGCTCAAAATCAAAACTTCGCACAAGCCAATCTGATGAAGTGTTATTATGATAAAAAAGACTATAACAATTCTGTAGTATATGCCGATAAAGTGTTGCAAAACCAAAAAGCAGATGCTAATGTAAAAGCAGATGCACAAATTATTGTAGCACGTGCAGCAATGCAAACCGGAGATGAAGATAAAGCAAAAGCTGCTTATGCAAAATTAGCAACAACATCAAAAGGAGAACTGGCGGCAGAAGCATTGTACTATGATGCTTATTTTAAAACCAAAGAAGGAAAATTTGATGCTTCGAATACAGCGGTTCAAAAATTAGCCAAAAATTACTCAGCTTATAAATATTACGGAGCGAAGAGTCTGGTCCTGATGGCAAAAAACTTTTACGGATTAAAAGACAGTTATCAGGCAACTTATATTCTGGACAACGTAATAAATAATTTTACGGATTATCCGGATGTGGTTGAAGAAGCAAGAAAAGAATTAAGTGCTATAAAAATAGAAGAATCTAAAACGAATTCGTCGATTTCAAAATAGCTTTATTAGTGAGAAGTAAGATGTTATCTGTGATAAGAAACAAACAGAAAGTACATTTTACATCTCACAAAACACATTTTACAAATTATGAGTTTACCTTTTTATATAGTAGATGTTTTTGCCGATAAAAAATATGCAGGAAATCAGCTTGCGGTTTTTTTAGAAGCAGAAAATTTAAGTTCGGAAGAAATGCAGCAGATAGCTCGCGAAATTAATTTTGCAGAAAGTACATTTATCACCAGGCTTGACAAAGAAAACAATAGCGCTGAAATTAGAATATTTACTCCGTCACAGGAAATGCAATTTGCCGGTCATCCGATAATTGGAACATCGTGGGTTTTGATCAATAAAATATTTGAAAATTCTCCTGATGAAATTAAACTGGAAGTTCCTATCGGGCCTATCTCAATTCATAAATCGGAAGATTTAATTTGGTTAAAAGCAGCACAGCCGAAATTTTGGGATACTTTTTCCAAAGTAGATTTTACATTTTTCAGCAATCTGATCGTGAGCGATTTCGAAAATCAGTTTCCGATTCAGGAAGTGACAACCGGAAGTGCTTTTGTAATGGTTGGATTAAGCAGTAAAAGAGCACTTGAAAATCTGGTGTTAGACAAAGATAAAACAGACGAATGGCTAAAACAGCATTGCAAAACCAGTCACAGAGGACTATATTTTTATTACCTCGAAGGATCAAAACTGTTTAGCAGAATGTTGTGTATAGAACATAATCAATTAGTTGAAGATGCTGCAACCGGAAGCGCCAGTACTTGCTTACAGGCCTTTCTTCTGAAATATCATTCTTCTGAAATTGAATTGATTAATTACCAGGGAGATTATATTAATCGTCCGTCTGAGATTTATTTCAAAGGAAAATTAACCGATGGCCAGTTTGATATAAAAATTGGAGGAAAAGCCCAGTTTATAGCCAAAGGGGATTGGGAAGCGTAAAAAAAACAGAAAATTGAGAGAATTAGAAAATTAGATAATGTAATCAATCATTGTAAATATAATGTAAATGCTTTGTAGCCTATTTTACAGTATTCATTACAAAATAAAATAAATATGAAAATTAATTTCCAGAATAAAACCATCATTTTGATTTTGCTGTTTGTTTTTCAGCTTTCATCTGCGCAAGTGAAGAAAGAGGAAAGCATCGGAACAGAAACCGTAAATGTTGTAAAACCATATTCGCCCACAATTTCAGATGCTTTTAAGGTTAAAGAAACTCCTTCGCTTGACGATGCGGGAAATCAGCCAAAAGAAACTATTAAATATAGTATTTTGTCGGTTCCGGTTGCTTCTACTTTTACCCCTTCAAAAGGAAAAGCAGCTGGTGTTGAAAAATCAAAACAAGACCGCTTATTCAGTAATTATGCTACATTGGGAATCGGAAATTACGCTACTCTAAACGCTGAGTTATTTGTAACGGAGGATTTGGGAAACAATGATTACCTATCGGGAATGTTTCGTCATCACTCATCTCAGGGAGGAATAAAAGACGCAGAATTAAACGATGAATTTTACGATACGGCTTTAAATATCGGTTACGGACAAAATAACCGTGATATGTCATGGGCTGTAGATTTGGGTTATCAGAATCAAATATATAACTGGTACGGCTTACCTGCTGATTTTGGGGCAACTTTACCTTTTGACGATCGTTTTGATTTAATAAATAAAATAAATCCGAACCATTCTTATAATACCATTTCTTTGGGCGGACATATTGATTTTAATGAATCCATATTTAATAAAATAGAAACAAAATTCACCCATTTTTCAGATAGTTTTTCTTCGTCTGAAAATCGTTTTTATGTCAAGCCTTCTTTTAAAGTTGATGTAATGGACCAGTCTATTAATACCAATATTATTGTAGACCACGTAAGCGGTTCTTTTGAACATAATTACACGTATGATAATGAAAAACCTTTGGATTATAGCCTTACCAATTTTGGAATTGAACCAAGTTTTGTAATTCTCGAAAACGACTGGACTCTTGAACTGGGCGCCGGAGTCTATTATGGTTTGGATTCTGAAAACAGCGGGAACAAATTTTATTTTTACCCGAAAGTAAATGCTTCTTATAAACTGGTTGGTGACTTAATGATTTTTTATACGGGAGTAAATGGCGCATTAAACCAAAATTCCTATGCTGATTTTGTAACAGAAAATCCGTTTTTGTCTCCAACTCTAAATATGAGACCATCTAGTACTCAATATAATGTTTTTGCGGGTTTAAAAGGAAAGCTGGCTAATAATATAAGTTATAACTTAACCGGTTCTTATTTAAATGAAAAAAACAAGGCATTGTTTAAAAGCAATGATTATACAGAAGATTTGCCAAATCAGAATTATGCCTACGGAAACTCTTTTGGGGTGGTGTATCAGGACGTAAGAACGCTGCGTTTTTATGGAGAATTAAAAGCTGATTTTTCTGAAAATGTCAGTTTTGGAATCAACGGAACTTTCAATAGTTATAAAAATGACGGTCCACAAGAAGCCTGGAATTTACCAACGATGAAATTGAGTTCGAACCTGGATGTCAATATTACAAAACAATGGTTTGCAGGTTTAAATGTTTTTTATGTGGGAGAACGTAAAGATATGCAGACTAATTTAGATATTTCACCAAGCGCAACTGTAGTAGATTTAAAAAGCTATTTTGATGCAAATGCACATTTAGGGTATAAATTTAGCGAACGTCTGACTTTCTTTTTAAAACTTAATAATATAGGAAATCAGGCTTACGAAAAATGGCTCAATTATCCGGTACAAGGATTTCAGGTATTAGGCGGAGCAAATTATAAATTTGATTTTTAAATATTGCCACTAAGACGCTAAGGAGCAAAGTTTTTTATGCCACGAATTCAAGAATTAATTTTTATTCATGAATTTGTGGCTAATTTTTTTTTACGACCTTTGCGACTTAGCGCCTTTGTGGCAGATAACTTATGGAATTCAAACAAAAAATACATACACATTACTTACAAATGGTTCAGGACAGAATTGATGTTTTTAGGGACATGATTACAAACCTGACCGAAGATTCTAAAAATGATGCCAAAGGTTCGGCAGGCGACAAACATGAAACCGCTTTGTCAATGATGCACATCGAGCAGGAAAAACTGACGAATAAACTAAAGGAAGCAATTGCTCAAAAAGCCGTTTTGGACAAAATTGATTCTTCAAAAACAACAGAAAATATTATTTCCGGAAGTTTGGTAAAAGCCAACGGAATTCATTTGTATCTAAGTGTGGCACTTCCTAAAATTACAATTGAGGGTATAAATGTAATTGCACTTTCCCCGCAATCACCGCTAGGTTCTCACTTAATGGGAAATAAAGTTGGTTTTCAGTTTGAGATTAATAAGACACATTATATTATTCAAAGCGTTGAATAATCTTAATTATTCTGCGAAGAACTTTGTCAAAGTTTTACGCAATCTAATTATATATTGAAAATAGAATAATTTCTGAACAGCTTTCTCTATTCTCTTTGTGAATTTTTCATCGATATTCAAATATCTTAAGATTTAATTCAAAGATTACTGTAAAACCCTCAGTTTTACTCGTGCTTTACCTGCAAAATTGAAATTTATAAGTTCAAGTCATTTTTTAAGACCAAAATTTTACATTTTATATGTAAAAATAAATTTATGGTTTAAAATTGTAACCGAAATAACTATTTGTGTTTTGTAATTATAACCATTATTACATCTTTGCCCTATCAAAATAAAATTTACAATAAAAAATATATAATTATGTGTGGAATCGTATGTGCCTTCGATCTAAAGCAAAAAGCTGAAACGTTAAGACCTCAAGTATTAGAAATGTCTAAAATCATTCGCCATCGCGGACCGGACTGGAGCGGTATTTACAGCAATGAAAAAGCGATTTTATCTCACGAGCGTTTAGCAATTGTAGATCCTGCTTCCGGAAAACAACCTTTGTTTACAGAAGATAAAAAATTGGTTTTGGCTGCAAACGGTGAAATCTACAACCACAGAGAATTGCGTAAACAATTTGAAGGAAAATATAAATTTCAGACAGAAAGTGACTGCGAAGTAATCTTGGCATTATACAAAGAAAAAGGACCTCATTTTGTAGATGAGATGAACGGAATCTTCGGATTTGCAATTTATGATGTTGATAAAGACGAATATTTTATTGCCCGTGACCATATGGGAATCATTCCATTATATATCGGTTGGGATCAACACGGAACTTTTTATGTAGCTTCAGAGTTAAAAGCTTTGGAAGGATACTGCACAAAAATCGAATTATTTCCTCCGGGACATTATATGACAAGCAAAGATGGTGAATTTGTACAATGGTACAAAAGAGATTGGACAGAATATGATGCAGTAAAAGACAACGAAACCAGTATTCCTGAAATCAAAAAAGCATTAGAAGCTGCCGTTCACAGACAATTAATGAGTGATGTTCCTTACGGAGTTTTACTATCAGGAGGTTTAGATTCATCTATTACTTCTGCTGTAGCCAAAAAATTTGCTCAAAAACGTATTGAGTCTGATGATACTACAGATGCCTGGTATCCGCAATTGCACTCTTTTTCAGTTGGATTAGAAGGTTCTCCTGATTTAGCTGCAGCTCAGGTGGTTGCAAAACATATCGGAACGATTCACCATGAAATTAAATTTACAATTCAGGAAGGCTTAGATGCGGTTCGTGATGTAATTTATAACTTAGAAACTTATGATGTAACTACTGTTAGAGCATCAACTCCAATGTGGTTGATGGCAAGAGTTATCAAGTCTATGGGGATTAAAATGGTACTGTCAGGTGAAGGTGCTGATGAATTATTTGGAGGATATTTATATTTCCACAAAGCACCAAACGCAAGAGAGTTTCACGAAGAAAACGTTAGAAAATTAGGTAAACTTCATATGTATGACTGTTTACGTGCGAACAAAAGTTTAGCAGCATGGGGAATTGAAGGTCGTGTTCCTTTCTTAGATAAAGAATTTATGGATGTTGCGATGCGCATCAACCCACAGGATAAAATGATCAACAAAGAACACCCGATGGAAAAATGGGTAGTTCGTAAAGCTTTTGAAGATATGCTTCCTGAAAGTGTGGCATGGAGACAAAAAGAACAATTTTCTGATGGAGTAGGATATAGCTGGATTGATACTTTGAAAGAAGTAGTAGCAAAAGAAGTTTCAGATGAACAATTGGCAAACGCGAAATACAAATTTCCGTTACAGACTCCGACTTCAAAAGAAGAATATTACTATCGTTCTATTTTTGCTGAACATTTTCCAAGTGATGCAGCTGCATTATGTGTGCCTCAGGAAGCAAGTGTGGCTTGTAGTACAAAAATTGCTTTGGAGTGGGATGAAGCTTTCAAAAACATGAACGATCCTTCAGGAAGAGCCGTTGCAAGTGTTCATGATGATGCCTATGTTAAAGCATAAAACTCATATTAAAATTTAGTATTTTAAGGAAAGCGTTCTCATTTAGAGAACGTTTTTCTTGGTTTAAATACCAAATTGTATTATTTCAGCTACTTAAAAATAATTATTAGTAATTATTTAACTTTCTTTTCTATATTTGACATTCCCCAAAAATGCCTCTCCTGATCCGAAAGTAATGAAATAAAATTATGGTTACTTTGAAAATATTTAGAAATAATAAAACTAGAATGGTATGTCTGGAATATTAGCCGTTATTGGCAAAGGAAAAGACCCGCAGCTCGTGAGAGAGCTTTCTGCAAGAATGTCGCACCGCGGTCCCGATGAAAGAGGTTATCATATAATGGAAAATGGCAGTATTATTTGTCATGAAAGCTTGTCGATTATAGATTTAGATTCAGGTAAGCAGCCTATTCAGGGTGCACAAAAAGCATGGATGGTTCATGATGGGGAAATCTATAATTATCAGGAATTAAAAAACGGAATCTTAAAAGATTATACTTTCAGAACAAAATCAGATTCAGAAGTTATTGTACATCTGTATGAGGAATTTGGATATGATTTTTGTAATAAATTAGACGGAGACTGGGCTTTTGTAATCATTGATGGAGATGATTATATGGCAAGCAGGGATCCTCTTGGTGTAAAACCTTTGTATTATGGTCTGGATGAAAGAGGAAGGATATATTTTTCTTCTGAAATGAAGTCCATTGCCGATCAGTGCAAAACATTTTCAACTTTTCCTCCGGGACATTATTATACCCCAAAAAAAGGTTTTGTGAAATATTATCAGCCTGAATATGAAGATTACGAAAATGCCAATAATGATCTTAAATTAGCCGAAATTAGAGAAGCGCTAACTGAGGCAGTACACAAACGTTTAATGGGAGATTTACCTGTTGGAGTTTTGCTTTCGGGAGGTTTGGATTCTTCCTTGATATCTTCAATTGCGGCAAGAGTATTAAAGGATTCAGGAAAAAAATTACAATCATTTTCAATTGGTTTAAATGCGGATACCCCTGATAATAAAGTGGCGAGAAAAGCCGCTGAATTTTTAGGAACAGAACATCATGAAATTCATTTTTCGGTAAAAGAAGGAATTGAACTTCTGGATGAGATAATCCAGAACATTGAAACGTATGATATTATTTCGGTAAGAGCAAGTGTTCCGATGTTTATATTGTCTAAAGCTATTTCTGATCAGGGTATAAAAGCGATACTCTCGGGAGAAGGTGCAGATGAAATATTCGGAGGGCATTTGTATTTTAGAAACGCTCCTTCAACAGAAGAATTTCAAAAAGAAACAATCGAAAGAGTTCAGAAGTTATTTACAGCCGATTTATTGCGTGCCGATAAATCTACAATGGCAAATGGTATAGAAACAAGAATTCCGTTTTTAGATATAAATTTCCTTGACACCACAATGTTGATCAGACCAGAGGAGAAACAGCCTAAAACGTACGACGGAATTGAAAAATATATTTTAAGAAAAGCATTTGATACTCCGGAAGATCCTTATTTGCCATCGGAAGTTTTATGGCGCCAGAAAGAGCAATTTTCTGATGGAGTAGGCTATAGCTGGATTGATGAATTAATAGAATATTGTGCTACTCAGGTTTCTGATAAACAATTAGAAGGAGCTAGTGCCGAATTTCCGTATAATTCGCCAACAACAAAAGAAGCTTACCTGTACCGTTCGATTTTCTATAAATACTATCCACAGGTTAGTGCGGCGCAAACTGTCCGAAAATGGATCCCAAAATGGCAGGAAAACCAGGATCCGAGCGGAAGAGCAAATGCAGCCCACTTAAAAGGAAATTTCGAAAGCGTAAAATCCGGAATTGCAGTTTAAAAAATAAATTCCAAAATCCAAAATCCAAATTGGATTTAAAATGTAAAAAAGCCGAATGTATTTAAATGTATTTTCGGCTTTTTTATGCATATTAATTTAGGTTTTCGGATTTGAAAAATGAGATTTGGAATTTTGAAAAAGAATGTTTTTAAGTTATTTTCAGCCTTGGAATTTGGTCCCGATGCTTGGGGATAGAAAAATTGGAATTTAAAAATTCATTTTTAGTTTTATTTTTTGGTTTTTCAGACAATTGTGTTAATAACTTAAGTGCTTTAAGTCAGATTTTAATGGGTATATAGTCGGCGTTTTTATATATTTGCGTGTTAGACAATAAATACATTTTTTAGAATAAATTATATGAGCGAAGAAATCAAGAAGAACAATTATTCAGCAGATAGTATTCAGGCATTAGAAGGAATGGAGCACGTAAGAATGCGTCCATCGATGTATATTGGAGATGTAGGGGTTCGAGGGCTACATCATTTGGTTTATGAGGTTGTTGATAACTCTATTGATGAGGCAATGGGAGGACATTGTGACACTATTGGTGTTGCAATAAACGAAGATGGTTCTGTAACAGTTGAAGACAACGGTCGTGGTATCCCGGTTGATTTGCATAAAAAAGAAGGAGTTTCTGCACTTGAGGTTGTAATGACTAAAATTGGTGCCGGAGGTAAATTTGATAAAGATTCTTATAAAGTTTCCGGAGGTTTGCACGGTGTTGGGGTTTCAGTTGTAAACGCACTTTCAGTTCACATGAAATCTACAGTTTTTAGAGACGGTAAAATCTATGAGCAGGAATATGAAAGAGGAAAATCATTATATCCGGTAAAACAAATCGGAGAAACAGATAAAAGAGGTACCCGTCAGACTTTTTACCCTGATAATACCATCTTTACCCAAACTACAGAATTCTCTTACGACACGTTATCAGCACGTATGCGTGAGCTTTCGTTCTTAAACAAAGGAATCACGATTACCTTTACAGACAAAAGAGAAGTAGATGAAAAAGGCGAATTTAAAGTTGAAGTATTTCATTCTGATGAAGGTCTTAAAGAATATATTCGTTATTTAGACGGTAACCGTGAGCCAATCATCTCACACGTTATCAGCATGGATAATGAAAAAGGGGAAATCCCGGTTGAAGTAGCCTTGATTTACAATACAAGTTATACTGAGAATATTTTCTCTTATGTAAATAATATTAACACGCACGAAGGAGGAACGCATTTACAAGGTTTTAGAAGTGGTTTGACAAGAACCCTTAAAAAATATGCCGATGCTTCAGGAATGTTAGATAAATTGAAGTTTGAAATTGCGGGAGATGACTTCCGTGAAGGATTAACAGCGATTATTTCGGTAAAAGTTGCTGAACCACAATTTGAAGGACAAACAAAAACAAAATTAGGGAACAGAGAAGTAGTTTCTCCGGTTTCTCAGGCAGTTGGAGAGATGTTAGAGAATTATTTGGAAGAAAATCCAAATGATGCCCGAATCATTATTCAAAAAGTTATTTTGGCTGCTCAGGCACGTCACGCGGCGAAAAAAGCGCGTGAAATGGTACAACGTAAAACCGTTATGGGTGGTGGCGGATTGCCAGGAAAACTTTCAGATTGTTCTGAACAGGATCCTGCAAGATGCGAGGTTTACCTTGTCGAGGGAGATTCGGCTGGTGGAACAGCAAAACAAGGTCGTGATCGTAATTTTCAAGCGATTTTACCATTACGTGGTAAGATTCTGAATGTGGAGAAAGCGATGCATCATAAAGTATTTGAAAATGAAGAGATTCGTAATATTTTTACTGCTTTGGGAGTTACCGTTGGAACTGCAGAAGACAGTAAAGCATTAAATCTTGAAAAACTAAGATATCATAAGGTAATCATCATGTGTGATGCCGATGTCGATGGTAGTCACATTTCTACCTTAATATTAACGTTCTTCTTCCGTTTCATGAAAGAACTTATCGAAGAAGGTCACGTTTACATTGCGGCACCTCCTTTATATTTAGTTAAAAAAGGAACTAAAAAGGAATATGCATGGAATGACGTTCAACGTGATCAGGCAAACGAAAGAATGGGAGGAAGCGCCGCTATTCAGCGTTATAAAGGTCTTGGAGAGATGAACGCAGAACAATTGTGGGAAACTACAATGGATCCAAATTTCAGAACTTTACGTCAGGTGACAATTGATAGTTTAGCGGAAGCTGACAGGGTTTTCTCGATGTTAATGGGTGACGAAGTACCGCCACGTAGAGAGTTTATCGAGAAAAATGCAGTTTATGCAAATATCGACGCATAAATTATAAAAATTAATAATTCTAATTCGTTTAATTGTTTAAATTTACTAAAACAATTAAACGAATTTTTTGTTTAAAATATAATTTAATTAATAACCGATAAAGTATAAAATATGAAAGTTACCATTGTAGGAGCAGGAAATGTTGGAGCTACATGTGCAGATGTTATTTCTTATAGAGGGATTGCGAGCGAAGTAGTATTGTTGGATATTAAAGAAGGTTTTGCCGAAGGGAAAGCACTGGATATTACTCAATGTGCTACGAATACAGGTTTTAATACCAAAGTATCCGGAGTAACCAATGATTATTCTAAAACTGCAGGAAGCGATGTAGTAGTTATTACATCAGGAATTCCAAGAAAGCCGGGAATGACACGCGAAGAATTAATAGGTATTAATGCAGGGATTGTTAAGACAGTTGCTGAAAATGTATTGAAATACTCACCAGATACCATTATTGTTGTTGTTTCAAATCCAATGGATACCATGACGTATCTGGCACTAAAATCTACAGGATTGCCTAAAAACAGAATTATTGGCATGGGAGGAGCTTTAGATAGTTCACGTTTCAGGACTTATTTATCTTTGGCCCTGGATAAACCCGCAAATGATATTTCTGCAATGGTTATTGGCGGACATGGTGATACTACAATGATTCCGTTAACCCGTCTGGCTTCTTATAACGGTATTCCGGTAACAGAATTTCTTTCAGAAGAAGTGCTGCAAAAAGTGGCTGCTGATACAATGGTAGGCGGAGCGACCCTTACAGGTCTTTTAGGAACTTCTGCGTGGTATGCGCCAGGAGCTTCTGTTGCGTATCTTGTGGACAGTATTTTAAATGATCAGAAGAAAATGATCGCATGTTCTGTTTTCGTAGAAGGAGAATATGGTCAAAATGATATTTGCATAGGAGTACCTTGTATAATTGGTAAAAACGGAGTAGAAGAAATTCTGGACATTCAGTTAAATGATCAGGAAAAGGCTTTATTTGCTAAAAGTGCAGATGCTGTTAGAGGTATGAATGATGCTCTAAAATCAATTTTAGTATAATGAAATTGGTAAAAAAAAGATAAGGCTGCACTTTTGCAGTCTTTTTTTTGAGATTTAATTAATAAATAAATTGGTTAATCTTTTCGTAAATTATATATTTGCTCGGTTTAAAAAAAATGTTGTAATTCGTGATCTAGTTTTTTTGTTTTAAAAAAATCTGTCAGGGCTTATTTTATGGCACTTTAAAGCAAAAACAAACAATAAAACATAATTAATTTTTAGTAATAATGCAGAATAAAGGACTTATTAAATTTTTCGCAATTCTATTTGCATTGGTAAGTATTTACCAACTTTCGTTCACTTACCTGGCAAGCAATGTCAAAAGTGAGGCTAAAGCTTTCGCAGGAGATAATCCTGACAAAGAGCTAAAATATTTGGATTCTATTGGTAAAGAAAAAGTACTGGATCTTGGTTTTACGGATTTTACTTACAATGAAGTAAAAAACAAACAAATCAATAAAGGTCTTGACTTAGAAGGAGGAATCAACGTTATTCTTCAAATTTCTATCAAAGACGTTTTAAAAGGATTGGCAAACAATTCTAAAAACCCTGTATTTAATAAGTCTTTAGCTGATGCGACTGCAAATTTAGAAGGGAATAAATCTTATTTAGATAAGTTTTTTGAAGCTTTTGATGCCAATTCAAACGGAACAACAACATTAGCATCTCCTGAGATTTTCGCTAACAGAAACTTACAGGGTGAAGGCGGAATTGCTTTTGAAATGACTAATGCGCAAGCGCAAAAAGTTATTAGAAAGAAAGTTGATGAGTCTATCGAAAGTGCTTACAAAGTATTGAGAGAGCGTATTGACAAATTCGGTGTAACTCAGCCAAATATCCAAAAATTAGGTTCTACAGGAAGAATCTTAGTAGAGCTTCCAGGTGCAAAAGATGTTGACAGAATCAAGAAATTATTAGGTGGAAAAGCACAATTAGAGTTCTGGGAAACTTATAAAATTGAAGAAATCGGAAACTTTTTAGTAACGGCTAACGAAGCTTTAAAGAAAACTGAAATCAAAAGAACAGAAACTAAAACAGTTGCTAAAGATTCATTGAATGCTTTATTAACTGATGCAAAAGATTCTACTGAAGCTAAAAAAGGAAATAATCCATTGTTTGACAAAATTGTTATGCAGGGTGGCGGACCGATTTTAGGTTATTTTGCTCCAAAAGATACTGCTACTATCAATTCTTATCTTAAGAGACCGGAAATCAGAATTTTATTGGGTGCTGATCAGCACTACGCAAAATTTGTATGGAGTAAACCAACTACTATTCCGGGAGCTACTACAAAAGATCCAAAAGCAAAAGATATTGAAGTAGTTGAATTATATGCTTTAAAAGGAAACAGAGACAACATTCCGGCAATGAACGGTGGTCTTGTAACTGATGCAAAAGATACTTTTGACCAAATGGGTAAACCAGCTGTTTCTATGCAAATGAACAGTCAGGGAGCTAAAGTTTGGGAAGAATTAACAGGAAGAGCTTATTCTCAAAAAAGCTACATTGCTATTGTTTTAGATGATATCGTTTATTCTGCACCAGGTGTTACAAGCGGACCAATCGCTGGAGGAAGATCTGAAATTACAGGTTCTTTTGATGTAGCTGAAACTAAAGATTTAGCAAACGTATTAAACGCAGGTAAATTACCGGCTTCTGCAGATATTATCCAGTCAACTGTTGTAGGACCATCTTTAGGTCAGGCTGCAATTGACGCAGGAACAATCTCTTCTGTATTAGGATTTTTATTAGTTTGTTTATGGATGGTATTTTATTATGGTAAAGCAGGTTGGTATGCTAATCTTGCCTTATTATTAAACTTACTTTTCTTATTCGGAATTATGGCAAGTTTTGGTTTTGTACTTACATTACCAGGTATTGCAGGTATCGTATTAACATTAGGTACAGCGGTAGATGCCAACATTATTATATTTGAAAGAGCTAAAGAGGAATTACGTGAAGGTAAATCATTAGCTGAAGCGGTTGCTGCATCTTACGGATGGCATGGTGCAATGCGTTCAATTATTGATGCAAACGTTACTCACGTTTTAACTGGAGCAATCTTGTTTATTTTTGGAACAGGACCAATTAAAGGATTCGCATTAACATTACTTATTGGTATTATAACGTCTATGTTTACTTCTATCTTTATAGCTAGAATCTTTATTGACAGAAACATTGCCGGAAAAGGAGATTTAACTTTCTCTACAAATATTACTAAAAACTGGTTTACTAATTTCCACTTTGATTTTATCAAAATCAAAAAATTCACTTATATCTTCTCTTCAATTGTTGTAGTTGTGAGTTTAACTTCTATTTTCTTTATTAACGGATTAGATGAAGGTGTTGATTTTGTTGGAGGAAGAACTTTCCAGGTTAAATTTGAAAAACCGGTTGATGCAACTGTAATTTCAGATGAATTATCTGCTGCTTTCGGGACTCCGGTAGAAGCTAAAATTCTAGGTGATGATGACCAGTTAAAAATTACAACTAAATACAAAATCCAGGAAGATGGAGTAGCGGTTGATGAAGAGGTGAATCAAAAATTATACAAAGCATTAGCTAAGTATTATCCAAACACTTCTTATGATAAGTTTACTAATACTTACGATGGTAAAACTGTTGGAGTATTACAAGCTTCTAAAGTAGGAGCGTCTATTTCTGAGGATATCAAAACAAACTCATACTGGGCAGTTTTAGGTGCTATGGCAGCTATCTTCTTATACTTAATGGTATCTTTCCGTAAATGGCAATATTCATTAGGTGCGATTGCAGCTGTTGCACATGACGTTATCTTCGTATTAGGAATTTACTCTTTATGTTATAAATTCATGCCTTTCCACATGGAAATGGATCAGCACTTTATTGCTGCAATCCTTACCGTTATTGGATATTCAATGAATGATACTGTAATTGTATTTGACAGAATCAGAGAGTTTATCATCGGAAACCGTAAAGGATCTTTTGAAGATATCGTAAATGCTTCTATTAATACTACATTATCAAGAACATTAAATACATCATTAATGATGATCATTGTATTATTAACAATGTTTATTTTTGGTGGGGAATCTATCAGAGGATTTATCTTCGCTATGTTGGTAGGTATTGTTGTAGGTACTTATTCTTCATTATTTATTGCTACACCAGTATTGGTTGATACAATTTCTAGTGATGATAAACATACAATTGAAGACAAACATAATAAGGCATAATTTAAACCTTATAGTTTATATATCAAAAAGATCCAGTGAAAGCTGGATCTTTTTTTATGCTTATATTTAACTTATAAAAAGTGTGTATGAGGAGATTTTTGCTGTTAACTTTATTCTCTTTTCTGTTTCTTACTAAGATGTATGGACAACATGCAGATAAGTTCGCAATTGGGTTTAATTATGGGTTTGGAAATGAATTTAAAAACAAGGATTATATTTTTGATAATCATTTTTATAAACTTCAGGTCTATTATAACTTAAAAGAAAATAAAAATATTCAGTATCAAATCCTTTTACAGCCTGAAATTAATTTTGCCAGACACAAATTGTTGAATTTGTATTTTGTGAAACCGGAAACTGCTGATTTTGAAGAAAAGAGAATAACGTATACACAATTAAAAAAGATTCATGAATACGTATTGAATGTTGGTTTTTTGGTAAGGAAGCCTATAAATGAGAAATTCTCAGTTTATGCTTTGGGAAGTATCGGCCCGATGATTACAGAGACGGAAACGGAACGAATGTCTGAGGGGTTTGCTTTTGCAGATGTTTTAGCAATTGGTCTTTGTGTAAAAGTTCAAAGATTTCAGTTTGATGTACGTCCAGGCGTGAGACACGTGTCAAATGCAGGATTAGGGGACTCTAATTCAGGATATAATACTAAGAATATTGAGTTTGGAATTTCTTATTGTCTATAAAAAAACGCCCGGTATTTCAAATTACCGGGCGTTTTAATTTTTTTATATTGCTGTTTTATGAAGCTGCCAAAGGATTTCTTTTGGCTCTGATAATGAAAAAAGCACCAATAATTATAAAAGGTATACTTAACCATTGACCAGTAGAGAATAAGCCTAATTCGCTTTCTATACCACCCTGGCTTTCTTTTACGAACTCTACTATAAATCGTACTACGAATAACAATACAAGGAATAATCCAAATAAATAACCGGATCTTAGTCTTGCATTTGTTTTCCAGTACAAAAAGAATAAGATTGCAAATACAAAAATATAACTGAAACCTTCGTACAATTGAGTCGGATGCTTCGCAGGAACTGTAGCTAATAAATCGGCAAATTTCGGATCTGTTACAATTGCATTATAAGCATCTTTTGGATTTGGAATATTAGTAGCATTTACTGCTTCGGCTTTGCTGAATTTATCATGAAGAAAGCGAATTCCAAATGCTGAAGTAGTTTCGTGACCAATAATTTCTGAGTTAAAAAAGTTTCCTAAACGCACAAAAATAGCACCACTGGCAACAGGAATAACGACTCTGTCCAAAATCCATAATAACGGACGTTTTAAGATCATTTTACTGTAGTAATACATTGCGATAATTATAGCAATCGCAGCTCCATGACTTGCTAATCCCTGAAATCCTGTGAATTCGAACTTTGGCTCGAATTTAAAAGGTAAGAATATTTCAAGTAAATGGTTTCTAAAGTATTCCCAGTCATAAAATAAAACATGCCCCAAACGCGCACCTATTAAAGTTGCTAAAACAGTCCATACAAATAAGGAATCTAATTTATCCAAAGGTTCATTTTCGCGTTCGAAAATCTTTTTCATTAAGAACCATCCCAGTCCAAAAGCGATTACGAACATTAAACTGTAGTAGCGAATCATAAAAAATCCTAAATCAATCCCTTCAGAAGGATTCCAAATGATATTTAAGGCGTGTGTCATATGTTAATTTTTTTGTTTGTTGTAAAAATATATATTTAAAACAGAGTAAATCTTTATTTAAAGTTAATGTTTATGCGAACATTTCTTTTCCGGAACCGGATCGTAACCGGTTCTTCCCCACGGATGGCAACTCAGGATTCTTTTTATTCCTAAATAACCTCCATAAAATAATCCGTGCATTTGTAACGCCTGAATCATATAGCTCGAACACGTGGGTTCAAACCTGCAGCTCGCCGGTGTAAAAGGTGAAATTGCAGTCTGGTAAAAGCGCACTAATAAAACAAATGGAGTGATTAATTTCATGGTTTATTAGAATTGACTGATTTATTATATAGAAAAACTGGTTCCTTCTTTTCCGTCTTTTAATTGAATTCCCAAAGCAATTAACTGGTCACGAATCTGGTCTGAAAGTGCGAAGTTTTTATCGGCTCTTGCCTGATTTCTCATTCCGATAAGCATATTAACAACACCTTCAAGTTTATCATTATTGCTGTCGGCTGCTTTGTCATCACTTAAACCTAAGACATCAAAAACAAAAGCATTGAGAGCAGCTGTAAATGTTTTTAGATCCTCGGCAGAAATAGTTTCCTTTCCTTCTTTCAATAAATTAATATAACGAACAGCTTCAAATAACTGCGCAATCAAGATTGGCGTATTAAAGTCGTCGTTCATTGCATCATAGCACAACTGTTTCCATGATGCGATATCAATAGAGCTTGTTGCGCCTGCAGAAATTGTTGGTAAAGCATCAACGGCTTCCATTAATCTTTTATATCCTTTTTCGGCAGCGACAATCGCATCATCAGAAAAGTCTAAAATACTTCTGTAATGTGCCTGTAACATAAAAAAACGAGTGACAGAAGCAGAAAAAGCTTTGCTTAATATATTATTGTCTCCGCTTAAAATTTCACCTGGTAAAATATTATTTCCGGTTGATTTTGCCATTTTCTTACCGTTTAAAGTAAGCATATTCGCATGCATCCAGTAATTTACCGGCGACTGACCTGTACAGGCTTCGTTTTGTGCTATTTCACATTCATGGTGAGGGAATTTCAAATCCATTCCACCTCCGTGAATATCAAAATGATTTCCAAGATATTTGGTACTCATTGCAGTACATTCAAGATGCCAGCCAGGAAAACCATCACTCCATGGTGAAGGCCATCTCATAATATGTTCCGGCTCTGCTTTTTTCCAAAGAGCAAAATCCTGAGGGTTTCTTTTATCCGATTGGCCATCAAGATCACGGGTGTTGGCAAGCATATCTTCTATATTTCTGCCGCTTAAAATTCCGTAATTGTTGGTTTCGTTATATTTTACAACATCAAAATAAACCGACCCGTTGGCTTCATAACCAATTCCGGTATCAATAATTTTTTTGATGATTTCAATTTGTTCAATAATATGCCCTGTAGCGGTTGGCTCAATACTTGGCGGAAGAAAATTAAATGATTTTAGAATATCATGAAAATCTACCGTATAACGCTGTACCACCTCCATAGGCTCTAACTGCTCTAAACGCGCTTTTTTGGCAATTTTATCCTCACCTTCATCAACATCGTCAACAATATGGCCTACGTCAGTAATATTTCTAACATAACGCACTTTGTAATCTAAATGGAGGAAATACCTAAAAATAACGTCAAAGGACATAAACGTCCTCACGTTTCCTAAATGTACATTACTATAAACTGTAGGACCGCATACATACATTCCAACATTTCCTTCATGAATAGGGTTGAAATTTTCTTTTTCACCCGAAAGTGAGTTGTATATTTTTAGCGATTGTGAGTTGTATAAAGGCATATTTTTTTGCTGTTTATGTTTGTGGTTTATTGTTTTTGGTTTGCTGTTGAAAATCTTACTTGAATTTAAGGCCTTTAATTTCGCATTTATTTAAATAGTTCATCATCGCACCAATTTTATTCTTAACCAACTCCACCATTTCATTTAAGTTTAAATGTTGTTCTTCAGTAATCAATTTTTTGTCAAAAGCTCTGTAAGACTGTGATTTTACTTCTCCTGCTGAGCCTTTTGCTATACTCAGAAATTGAATAAATTCTCTATTGCCATTTCGTTCAAAGCCTTCAGCAATATTATCCATAATTGAGCCAGAACTTCTATCAATTTGATCTTTTAAAGAATAGTTTGTTTTTAAGTTTGTATTTTGAATTAGAAATTCAATTTTTTGACAGATTTCTCTAGCTAGTCTCCAAATTTCTAAATCTTCGAATTTTTCTATTTTCGCCATTACAACAAACTATAAACTAAAAACAATAAACTTTTTAGAACTGAGTATCAAGTTTGATGTAATCAAGAAATTCTCTCTTAGTCTGAGGATCTTTAAATTTTCCTCCGAATTCAGACGTTACAGTGCTGCTTTCGATGTCTTTGATTCCTCTTGAGTTAACACAAAGATGTTTTGCGTCAATAACGCAGGCAACATCTTCAGTACCCAAAGCTTTTTGAAGTTCCTGAACAATCTGCATTGTTAAACGCTCCTGAACCTGAGGTCTTTTTGCGTAGTATTCCACAATTCGGTTCATTTTGGATAAACCAATAACTCTTCCGCTTGAAATATAAGCTACGTGAGCGCGTCCGATAATTGGTAGTAAATGATGTTCGCAGGTAGAATAGACTGTAATGTTTTTTTCAACCAACATTTCGCCGTATTTGTAATTATTGTCAAAAGTTGAAGCTTTTGGCTGTTTTGAAGGATTCAGACCACCAAAAATTTCCTTTACAAACATTTTTGCAACTCGGTTTGGAGTACCTTTTATACTGTCATCTGTCAAATCCATTCCAAGAGTTTGGAGAATGTTTTCGACATCTTTTTTTATTTTTTCTATTTTTTCTTCGTCGCTTAAGTCAAAAGCATCCTTTCTTAAAGGGTTTTGTGCATTACTGCTGAAGTGATTGTCACCTATTTCGTCTAAAAAATCTTCGTTATTTATCATTAAAAACTACAATTATAATGGGTATATCTTTTTAAGGAGGTAAAGATAATTAATAAAAAGGAAAACTTTTCTATCGTCTTTACTATTTAGTGGTTACTTTTTGGTAATAGTACAAATTAAAACCCAAACGGTATTTTTAAAAGAAAAAAGACAATAACCGCAATTGGCTATTGTCTTTTACAATTTATGTTTTTTTGTTTGATTGTTATTTTCGGCTGTTATAGACTAAAAGTGCTTCCTTCAGTATATTAACTGCTGTTGTCAGGTCTTTTTTGTTTAAAACATATGCAATTCTTACCTGATTTAACCCCATTCCCGGAGTAGAATAAAAACCTTTGGCCGGAGCGATCATTACAGTTTCTCCGTTTAGGTCGTATTTTTCTAAAAGCCACTGAGCAAAATCATCAGAATCTTCTATTGGCAATTGTGCTATACAATAAAAAGCCCCTTTTGGTTTGGTTACAATAACACCTTCGATTTTATTTAATTCAGTGATCAAAGTATCACGTCTGCTTTTGTATTCAGAAATTACTTCATCAAAATAGCTTTGTGGAGTGTCAATAGCAGCTTCGCAGGCAATTTGTTCTATTGTAGGCGGACTTAAACGTGCCTGTGCAAACTTCATTACCGTTGCAAGTACGTTTTTATTTTTGGTAACCAGACAGCCAATTCTTGCACCGCACATACTGTAACGCTTAGAAACAGAATCGACCATAATAACATTTTGCTGTACGTCTTCTAAATTCATTACAGAAAAATGAACATCATCTCCGTCATACAAAAATTCACGATAAACTTCGTCAGCGATTAAATACAGGTCGTGCTTTTTGATCAGACCTGCTAATTGCTTAATTTCTGCTTCTGTGTATAGATAACCCGTTGGATTTCCAGGATTACAAATTAAAATGGCTTTGGTTTTTGGAGTAATCAGTTTTTCAACTTCGTCAATACCCGGCAAAGCAAATCCGCTATCTATTGTAGATATTACGGGAATTACTGTGGCACTTGTTGATGAAGCAAACGCATGATAATTAGCATAAAAAGGCTCCGGAATAATAATTTCGTCTCCCGGGTCTGTTATCGTGGCCAGTGCAAATAATAAAGCTTCAGAACCACCGGTAGTTACGATGATATCTTCTGAGTTAACATTTACATTTTGGCGTTGGTAAAAATGAGCTAATTTTTTTCTATAACTTTCATATCCGGCTGACGGACTGTATTCTATAATACTTAAATCAATATTTTTTACCGCCTCGATGGCCACTTCGGGTGTCTTGATATCCGGTTGACCAATGTTTAAATGATACACTTTATGTCCTTTTTGTTTTGCAAGATCTGCATAAGGAGCAAGTTTACGTATCGGTGATTCGGGCATGTTTCTGCCTTTGTGTGATATTGTTGGCATGAGCTAAATTATTGAAGTGCAAATTTGCATTTTTTTTTCGAATATAACATGCAGAATACTAGTAGTTATGAAAATGTAACAATTATCAATATTTTTATTAATTTTATATTAAAAAATTATCAATGAAAAAATATATTGTGTTGTTTTTTGGGGTTTTAACACCTTTTTTTCTAAATGCTCAAAGTGATTTTTTGATTGAAAAAGGACATTCAAAGGTTACTATTCCTTTTAAATTGATAAACAACCTTATTTTTATTCCAATAAAAGTAAATGGTATAGAACTAAATTTCCTTTTGGATTCCGGTGTAGAGGAAACTGTTTTGTTTAGTATGGAAGAAAGACAGGAAGTTAGTTTTAACAATGTAGAAAAAATAAAATTAAGAGGATTAGGAAGTGAAGAAGAGATAGAAGGGTTAAAATCTACAAACAATGTTTTGTCCAGCCATAGTTTTAAATCACAAAATCATTTGTTATATATTATTCTGGATCAAAGTTTTAATTTGTCTTCACATATCGGAATTCCGGTAAACGGAATCATTGGCTATAAGTTCTTTAAAAATAATCTGGTCGAAGTCAATTATCAAAAAAAGAAAATTACGATACATCTGAATAATGAAGAAGTCAGAAAAAAACTGGACAAAAAGTTCAAGTCCATTCCCATTACTATAGAAAAATCAAAACCATATATTGAAGCCGTAGCTGTTGTCAATTCAGAAGATATACCTGCCAAATTGCTTATAGATATTGGAAACAGTGATTCTTTTTGGGTTTTTGAAAATAATAAGATTAAATTACCTAAAAAGAATTTTCCTGATTTTTTAGGAAAAGGCTTTAGTGGTGATATTGAAGGACATCGTGCCAAAATAGAAAAATTTTCTCTGGCTGATTTTGATTTTAAAAATCCTATTGTATCTTTTCCTGATTCATCATCCATCAAAAATGTAAAAATGGTTCCGGGAAGAATCGGTTCTGTTGGAGGAGAAATTTTGAAACGATTTACCCTGGTTTTAGATTATGCAGGAAGAAAATTATACCTGAAAAAAAACAGTAAATTTTCAGAACCATTTACTTATAACAAGAGTGGGATCACAATTCAGCATAATGGTTTGCAATGGGTTCAGGAAACGGTTCATTTGCAAACAGTACAAGTTGCTTCATCGTTGGGGGAGGCTGAGCAAAATTTAAAAAAAGACGATAATTTCAGGTATAAATTTTCATTAAAACCAGTTTATGAAATAGTAAATATTCGTAAACGTTCTGCTGCAGAGAAATGCGGCTTGCAAAAAGGGGATATTATCGTAAGTATCAATAACAACTTACCTTATAAGTATTCCTTGCAGCAAATAAATGCTCTTCTGAAATCTGAAGAAGATACCTGGATTAATATGGAAGTAGAAAGAAATAGTCTGATTTTGAAATTTAGATTTAAATTGGAGGATGAACTGTAAATAAATTTCTCAGGGTAATTTTTGTTTGAATTTTCTTTAAAATATTGGTTATCTTGCATTTTTGTTTACTTAGCGATATAATTTCACTAATTTTATCCCAAAATAGAAGTTTATGATCAAAAAATACACGTATTTCCTACTAATTTTAATATTTATTTTTTCTTCATTTTTATCTAATGGACTTTATGCACAATGCGCAGGAGATGATGCAGACTTAACCGTATGCGATGTAACAGATCCTGCCAATCAAACGGTAGACTTATTTGCAGCCTTAAACGGAACTCCAACCTCAGGCGGTATATGGACGGACGAGGATGGTTCAGGAGGTTTAAATCTCACAACCGGTATTTTGAATGCACAACTTATTCGTCAGAGCGGTATTTTTCACTACACATACACAGTTACAGGTGTAGCAGGATGTACAGATAATTCTGCTGTTGTAACCGTTATAATAGGAGGATATTCAGGGGTTACTTCTCCGAATGTTTCAGTTTGTAGTGCCGTTAAAAGTTTTAATCTTTTTCAGGCATTCAATGGTGTTTTTCTAAGCCCGCATTCTAATGGAGTATGGCACAATGATACTACAAATCAATATGTACGATCTGTTATAAATGTAGAGGACATAGAAGGTACTTTTCAGTTTACTTATACAATGCCGGCAATAGGCACCTGTCCGGCAATGTCTTCTACAGCAATAATTACCATTTTCAGAGCGCCTGAATCGGGCGATTCTACAGGTTTATTTTTGTGTGCAAGTGATGGTTTATCAGGTTATACTAATTATGATTTGTTTACAGCACTTTCCGGGCAAGATCCCGGAGGTACATGGAGAGACTCTAATGTCATATCTACAAATGAACTGACTACTCCCGGAGATCACTTCATTGATGTAGAAAAAATATATAACAGATTTGGTGAAGGTGATTTTTATTTTACTTATACCGTTCCGTCTACTAATCCTATTTGTCAGGATGCACAAACAACAGTACGAGTTCATCTTGAAGACAAGTTTGATTTTACAGGAGCTACTATGACTGTAAATAGTGATATATGTGAAACTGAAATTTTAACAGCAAATTATTCGGTCAGGGTCAATAAAGGTCCTGCCGCTATTCCAAATGGATCTTATTTTGTTACTCTCAGAGTGTCAGGACCAAGTGGAGTAACTACCGAAAGAATAACGGCAACTTTTAATAATGGCATTATGTCATTTTTTATAAAGTCCGATTATTTTCAGCAGACAGGTATTTTTAATGTAAGTATTACAGGTATAGCTTCTACAAACAGTACAGGTGTATGTGTAAATATTATTAATAATTTGTCAGACGATCTGATTGTTTATGCAATACCAGATCTGGATGGTGCAAAAATTACAGAGTCCCATATTTGCCTCAACAGTGATGCTTTGATACAAATCTCAGATGCGGTAAAAATCACAGATGGAACGTACGATATCAGATATAATCTGTCTGGTGCCAGTAATGTGTTTAATCAAATAGCCACAGTTACATTTACAGGCGGCAAAGGTAGTTTTACGATTCCTGCAGTATTTAATACAGCTACTGGTACTACACAAATTACAATTACAAATATAACGCAAACTGCTTCTCAGTGTACCAATACGGCAAACCTTACTGGGAATTTAATTATCGATCCGTTACCTGATTTGTCAAGTCTAATCATACGGGCCAATGATGTATGCTTCGGAGGTGTTGTCACAGCAGTTGTCTCGGGATTTAGAAATTTAACTGATGTTACCTTGTCTTATACTCTTTCAGGGAGTAATACATCGACAGTACAAGTGCTTCCTCTAACAATAGTAAATGGATCAGTTAGCTTTATAATTCCTTCCGGTTTAATTCCAAATACAGGATCTACAACAATCTCTATTACAAATTTGGTTAATAATACAACCAACTGCGGAATCAATGTCAGCAATATAACAGATGTTTTTTTAATAAATGCTTATCCGGCAGCCCCAGTAGCAAATAATCATGATTTTTGTAAAATTGATCAGGCTACGATTGCCAATCTGATTCCTAACGGAAATCAATACAAATGGTACGATTCTGCTACAGCGACAACGGCTCTGGCAGATACAGATCTTCTGAAATCTCAAAATTACTATGTGAGAGAAACGCTAAGCAATTGTACATCAGAACCAAGTATGATTACGGTTACAATAAATGATGTGCCCGCGCCAGTATTAAATCAGGACGGACAAAACTTTTGCGGCTTAAAGAATCCAACTATTGCAGATTTAACCAATAATACAAATGTACCGGCTACAGTAGTCTGGTACGATGCTCCAAATAACGGAAACTTATTGCCATCGACTACACCATTGATTGATAATGGATTATATTATGGATTTGATCTTTCAGAGACAAATGGTTGTATATCAAATGACCATATTGAAGTAAAGGTCTCATTGCTGGATTGTGATTCCCCGGAGTATTCTTTCTTTATACCTGATGGATTTTCGCCAAACGGAGATGGGGTAAACGATGTTTTTGTTATTCCGGATATCGATTTTTTATATCCTGATTATACCCTTGAAATTTTTAACAGATACGGAAACGGAATGTATAAAGGCCATAAAAATAAACCGGGTTGGGACGGAATAAATTATGAAACTAATGGGATTGCGAGCGGAATAGCACCAAACGGAGTTTACTTTTATATTCTATATTTTAATAAAGATAACAGACCACCTAAACAAGGACGTCTTTATTTAAATAGATAAATTCCCTCCTCATTATTTAATATAATTTTCAGATGAAAAAAATAATACTTTTTATAAGTTTTCTCTTTTATATAACCTCAGTTTCCGCGCAACAAGACCCGGAGTACACACACTATATGTATAATATGAGCGTGGTCAATCCTGCGTATGCAACAGGAACCCCTTCGATGTTAAATCTTGGCGGATTGTACAGAACCCAATGGGTGGGAGCAGTTGGAGCACCAAAAACGTTTACTTTTTTTGGACACAGCGCTTTGTCTGAAAAAGTTGAAGTGGGTTTGTCATTAATATCCGATGATATTGGTGATGGCGCTAAAAAAGAAAATAACGTATATGCAGATTTTGCTTATGTTTTGGACTTAGGTGGGAAAAATAAACTTTCATTAGGGCTTAAAGCCGGATTTTCATCCATGCAAACCAACTTTAACGGGTTTGTTCTTCAAAGCGGAAATGCAAGTACAGATAAGGCTTTCGCTGAAGATGTAAATGTGACGAAGCCAAATATTGGTGTAGGGGCTTATTATTTTAGGGATAATTTATATGTAGGACTATCAGTTCCCAATTTATTAAAATCAAAACATATTGAAGAAAAATCAGGAATAAACGCTTTTGGTTCAGAAAATATTCACACCTTCCTGACTGCCGGATATGTTTTTGAGGTCAATGACAGGCTAAAACTGAAGCCTGCAGTGATGTCAAAATTTGTAAAAGGCGCACCCGTTTCTGTAGATTTGACCGCCAATGTTTTATATAATGAAAAATTTGAGCTGGGAGCAGCATACAGAATAGATGATTCTGTAAGTGCTCTGGCAAATATCAACATTACTCCATCTCTGAGAGTGGGTTATTCATACGATTACACACTGACAAATTTAGGTCAGTTCAATTCAGGAACACATGAAATTATGTTGTTGTTTGATTTAGATTTATTAGGAAAAGGATATGATAAATCACCAAGATTCTTCTAAAATGAAAAATATGAAAAAACTACTCGTTATTATATTCGTATTTTCAATACAGTTTATAAATGCCCAGGATAAGGATTTGGTCAGAGCAAAACGTTTTTTTGATAAAACATATTATGCCGAATCTATTGTATTGTACACAAAATTAGCAGAAGAAAAACCATCTCAGGAAGTCATTAAAAATCTGGCAGATTCTTATTATTACACTAACAATCAGGTCAAAGCTCAACAATATTACAGACTTTTATTTCAGACCTATAATCAGGATTTAGAAAAGGGATATTATTTCAGATATGCCCAAACCTTAAAAGCCACAAATAATTACGATGAAGCGAATGTGATTCTAAAAGAATATTATTCTAAATCGGCAAATCCTGACGATATAACTTATTTTGAAAAAGAATTAAAAGAGCTTGAAAATGTTTCTGCCATTGGCAATAGATTTGAAATTAAAAATCTGGCGGTTAATACTCCAAACTCTGAGTTTGGAGCTGTTAAATACAATGATAATTTAGTTTTTGCAGCAGTAAAATTAAAACCCGGCCTATTTGATAAAAAATTCAAATGGGATAATGAAACGTATTTGAATCTGGTTAAAGTGCCCATAAAAAATACCAATTCTGCGGATTCTCTGGTGCAGTATTTTGCCAGCGAATTAAAAACCGGAATGCACGAATCTAATGCTGTTTTTACAAAAGACGGCAAAACAATTTACTTTACACGTAATAATTCCAAAAACGGGAAGAAAAGAAAAAACGATCAGAAAGTTTCAAATCTTCAGATTTTCAAAGCCGAATTAGTAAACGGAAAATGGACAAATGTAACATCGCTTCCGTTTAATAGCCCAAATTATTCTACTGAACATCCCGCTTTGAGTCCGGATGAAAAAATACTGTACTTTTCTTCTGATATGCCGGGATCAATTGGTTCGTTTGATATTTATTCGGTAAATGTAAATAAAGGAGCATTTGATACCCCAAAAAATTTAGGACCAGTGATTAATACCGATAAAAGGGAACAATTTCCTTTTGTTGCAGCAGATAATAAACTCTATTTTTCTTCGGACGGACATCTGGGATACGGATCTCTTGATGTATTTGTTTCTGAAATAAACGAAAATGAATATGCTAAACCAGTAAATGTGGGATTGCCGCTAAATTCAAATTTAGATGATTTCTCATTTAATATAGATTCAGAGACTAAAGAAGGTTATTTTGCTTCCAACAGAGAAGGAGGAAAAGGCAGCGACGATATTTATCAGTTCAAAGAAACAAAAGAGTTAATAGTAGAAGATTGCAAACAATTTATAGCCGGAACAATTACAGATATTGATACCAGACTGGTTTTAGAAAATGCTACAGTATTATTGCAGGATTCAGATAAAAAGACTTTGAATACAATTGTAACTGCTGCAGATGGTAAATTTAGTTTTACAGTTGACTGCGAAGCTTCTTACACCATTGTTGCGTTTAAAGAAAAATATACAAACGAATCTAAATCATTCACTTTAGATAAAACCAGAAACGTAACAAACGATGGTTCGCTGGCATTAAAATCTTTAGAAGCTATTAAACTGGAAGAAAAGGAAACTGCAGAAAAGAAAAGAAAGCAGGAAATCATTATTGAAGAAGAAAACAAGAAAAAAGAAGAACTGGCTATTATCGAATTAAAACAAAAAGAGAAAAAAGCCAAAGAAGACGAAATTGTTACGGCAGAAATAAAGAAGAAAGAAAAAATAGATCAGATCTTAAAACAGGAAAAAGATGTAGTAAGAGACAAAGATCGTTTGATTATCAAAACAGATCCTATTTATTTTGATTATAATATGTGGTACATCCGAAAAGAATCAAAAGTGGTTTTAGGAAGGGTAGTGGCTTTAATGAATAAATACCCGGGAATGACTATCGAGATCGGATCTCATACTGATACTCGTGGAAATGCAAAATTTAATGAGAACCTGTCTCAGAAAAGAGCCGATTCTACACGAGATTTTATTATTCAGTCCGGTATAGATTCTAAAAGAGTTACTTCAAAAGGTTATGGGGAGTCGATGCCAATTGTAAAATGTAAAACTGACGATTCGTGTACAGAAGAAGAACACGAGCTCAACAGGAGATCGGAGTTTGTGATTAAAAAATTGTAGCATAATTCCGAATCATAAGAAAAAGAAAAGCTTCAAAATAAATGTTTAATTTTGAAGCTTTTCTTTTTTTTTAATTATTTTTATAGAATAACAATGACTTAAAAATTTAATTATGAGAAAACTTGTCTTATCTTCTTTACTATTAACTTGTATTGCATTTCAAAGTTGTAAAAATGAAGAAAAACAAAAAGAAGCAGAAGCGGCAAAAGAAGAAGCCGAAAAAATTGTAAGATCTGAATGTTACAAAGCAATTTATGAAAATGATACAATTGATTTAAAACTAAATACGTTAAAAAACGGAAAATTAGCCGGTGACCTGATTATGAAAGTGGCTCCTTCAACGGTAAGAAAGGGTGAAGTAGCAGGTGAATTTCATGGTGATACATTGTTTATTGATTACCCATCTACAGACGCAGCCACTAAAAATAAAACATTCAAAAACCCTATGGCGCTTTTAAAAAAGGATAAGCAGCTTATTTTAGGAAACGGAACCATGCAGACTACAATGGGAGTTACATATTTAGTCAAAGATAAACCAATTGATTTTGAACGTGTAAAATACAAGTTCGAAAAAACGGAATGCTCTGATAAATAATAAAAAAACAGATAATTAAAACCTCTCAGGTTTAATTTGGAAATTATAAAAAAAAGCCGTTTCGATTAAGAAACGGCTTTACTATTTTTAGATTTTAATTTTTTTAGAAAACTTCACCTTTGATTTTTAAGGCTACACGACCGTCAGGATAATTGACAGCATTGGTTTCAACCGTAATTGTTTTACGAATTGGTCCGGCAGTCATATTGTATTTAACGTCAATTTTCCCTTTTTTTCCGGGCATAATTGCACCACCTGGTTTTGTAACAACGATTGAACTTACAGTAGATTCAGCAGATGTAATTAATAATGGAGCATCTCCGGTGTTTGTAAACTCAAAAGAGCGAACCCCGTTATCACTTTTAGAAATTTTTCCATAATCGATTGTGTTGTCTGGCGCTGTAAATTCAATTTTTGGGCCGTTTTGTGCATAACCGAGTGCGCTAAACAATACGATTACAATAAAAGAGGCAACATTTTTCATTTGAAATTGTTTTTAAGTTGTAAGTAAATATACTTTGTTTTAATTAATACACAAATTATTATTTCTCTTTTTATAGTGTACTTAATTATTTACTTTTGCTGACAATACAAATACAAAAACTGAACCAAAGTATAAAAGTGAAGTTCTTTAGCCATTTTTAAAGCAAAAGGTTAAACGTCCGACAAATAAATAATTTAACAGAAATAACATATCCACGATAAAATGACAATTCCAGCACAATTTGACGCTAAGACGATCGAGAATAAATGGTATGAGTATTGGATGAAAAACAATTATTTTCATTCAGAACCAGATCACAGAACACCTTATACAATTGTAATCCCGCCGCCAAACGTCACTGGAGTCCTTCATATGGGGCATATGCTGAACAATACAATTCAGGATGTTTTAATTCGTAGAGCACGTCTTAAAGGATTCAATGCCTGCTGGGTACCGGGAACGGATCACGCTTCTATTGCTACAGAAGCAAAAGTTGTGGCTAAATTAAAAGCAGAGGGAATCAACAAAAATGATTTAACACGTGAAGAATTTTTGGCCCATGCCTGGGAATGGACTGATAAATATGGCGGGGTAATCTTAGATCAGCTTAAAAAACTGGGAGCTTCCTGCGACTGGGAAAGAACTAAATTTACAATGGATCCTGACATGTCTGCATCTGTAATTAAATCTTTTGTTGACTTATACAATAAAGGATTAATCTACAGGGGCTACCGAATGGTAAACTGGGATCCCGAAGCAAAAACTACTTTATCAGATGAAGAAGTTATTTATGAAGAACAACAAGGGAAATTATTTTTCTTAAAATATAAAATTGAAGGAACTGAGGAATTTTTGACCATTGCCACAACTCGTCCGGAAACTATTTTTGGGGATACGGCAATTTGTATCAATCCGAACGACGAGCGTTTTACACATTTAAAAGGTAAAAAAGCAATCGTTCCTATCTGCGGCAGAGTAATTCCGATTATCGAAGACGAATATGTAGACGTTGAATTCGGAACAGGATGTCTGAAAGTAACTCCTGCACACGACATGAACGATAAAACTTTAGGAGAAAAACACAATCTTGAGATCGTTGATATTTTTAATGAAGATGCGACTTTAAACAGCTTCGGATTGCATTATCAGGGAAAAGACCGTTTTGTTGTTCGTACAGAAATCGCAAAAGAATTAGAAGAAATTGGAGCTTTGGCGAAGACCGAAATCCATTTGAATAAAGTTGGAACTTCTGAAAGAACCAAAGCCGTAATCGAACCAAGATTATCTGATCAGTGGTTTTTGAAAATGGAGGATTTAGTAAAGCCGGCCATTAAATCTGTTTTAGAAACAGGAGAGATCAAATTACATCCAAAACGTTTTGAAAACACGTATGCGCATTGGTTAAATAATATTCGTGACTGGAATATTTCCCGTCAATTATGGTGGGGACAACAAATTCCGGCATATTATTACGGAGACGGAAAAGAAGATTTTGTAGTTGCTGAAAATATCGAAGATGCACTAAAATTAGCACAAGAAGCAACAAACAATAAACAATTAACAACAAACGACCTTAAGCAGGATGTTGACGCCTTAGATACCTGGTTTTCATCATGGCTTTGGCCAATGTCGGTTTTTGGAGGAATAATGGATCCTGAAAGTGCGGATTATAAATATTATTATCCAACAAATGATTTAGTTACCGGTCCGGATATTTTATTCTTCTGGGTGGCCAGAATGATTATAGCAGGTTATGAATATGCAGGTGAAAAACCATTTACAAATGTATATCTGACTGGTTTGGTTCGTGATAAACAACGTCGTAAAATGTCTAAATCATTAGGAAATTCTCCTGATCCTTTAGATTTAATTGACGCTTTTGGTGCAGATGGTGTTCGTGTAGGTTTGCTTTTAAGCGCTTCTGCAGGAAATGATATTATGTTTGATGAAGAATTATGTAATCAGGGAAAAGCGTTTTCAAACAAGATTTGGAATGCTTTCAAATTAATCAAAGGATGGGAAGTTTCAGAAACAATTCCACAGCCAGAATCATCAAAAGTGGCAATCGAATGGTACGAAGCTAAGTTGCAACAGACTTTAGTTGACATTGAAGATAATTTTGAGAAATACAGAATTTCAGATTCTCTTATGGCAATTTATAAATTGGTTTGGGATGATTTCTGTTCATGGTTCTTAGAAATGATCAAGCCGGCTTATCAACAGCCAATTGATAAAGCGACTTTTGATAAAGCAATCGAAATGTTAGAAAGCAACCTGAAGTTATTGCATCCGTTTATGCCTTTCTTAACGGAAGAAATCTGGCAGTTAATTGCTGAAAGAACTCCGGTAGAAGCTTTAATTGTTTCGACCTGGCCGGAATTAAAACCATTTGATGCTAAATTAATTGCTGATTTTGAAAATTCAATTGAAGTAATTTCCGGAATCAGAACCATTCGTAAAGACAAAAATATTCCGTTTAAAGATGCTATCGAATTAAAAGGAATTAACAGTGAAAATGTTTCGACTTATTTCGATTCAATTGTAACAAAATTAGGAAACGTTTCTGCTTTCGAATATGTTTCTGAAAAAGTAGACGGCGCGTTATCTTTCCGTGTAAAATCAAATGAATATTTCATTCCGATTACAGGAAATATCGATGTTGAAGCTGAAATCGCAAAACTGACAGAAGAATTGAATTACACAAAAGGATTCCTGAAATCTGTAGAAGCAAAACTTTCAAACGAGAAATTCGTAAACGGAGCTCCGGAAAAAGTTTTAAACATAGAAAAACAAAAACAAGCAGATGCTTTAGCAAAAATTGCTACAATCGAGCAGAGTTTAGCCGGTTTGAAATAAGAGATTTCTCTGTTAAATTATAAAATTAAAACCCGACAGGATTCAAAATCTGTCGGGTTTTTTGATTTATACGGTACTATTGTCATCCTGACGAAGGAAGGAATGATAAACAATACGTTTTTTTTCTTGTTGAATTAAAAAATGATAAGAAATGTTGTAATGTTTGAAATTCAAGGATTTTAAAACAAAGGTATTATTTCCAAAAAATGTCTTTTATATAAAATACTGTATCTATAAACTGAAGAATACCATTTTCTGTTAAAACGTTTTCATCATGCAGATCTTCAAGAATAATTCCTAGCTCAGGATTGTAATAGTCATTATTTTTGGTGTTTAAAAATCCATTAGCAATCATGAAGTTCTTAACTGATTCTAAATCAGTTTTTTGAGTTGCTTTTACATATGGCTGTTCAACAACTGCAAATAAAATATCCTCAGTTTTATAAAATCCGAGTAAGTTGTAAGCAGTGTCGGGAAAAAAATAATTATTTAAAAGTAAGTTGTTAAAATAATCAACCCAGGAACTATAATATATGGAATCATTTAGTTTGATTACCGTTTTTCCATCTTTTAGGTAAACTTTTTGTTCAGCACCTTCAGAAATATAATCATCAAGATTAATGTCAAAAATCCAAAGATTGTTTTTTCTGATAAATCTTTCTAAGGTCTCTGTTTCTTGCTTTTTGAAATGCTTGAATTCTTTAGCCATTTCACTTGTTCTTTGGCTTCGGCTAATGTAACGGGTTGCTGCTTGGATAATTGATCCATGCTTAACTTCGCTCTTTCCTGAAATGATAAGTTGCAATTCATGTTTCATATAATAAAATGTAAAAGTATTATATTTTATTATAATATCAAATGATGCCAGATATTGCAGGTTTTGTTTACTTTCTCTTCCTCAAAGCCAAAAACAACGGATAAGAAACCAAAGTAATCCCGACAATAATGATAAAGCTTTTTGGATCACTGTAAATAAAACCGATCAGTAATGCTATAGAAGCAATAATAGCAATTATCGTACTCCACGGATACCAAAAGGAATGATAAGGTCGTGGTAAATTTGGTTCTTTGGTTCTTAATTTCAGAAGTGAATAATAAGCCAGTCCCCAAACAATAATCGAGATAAAAGCAGCAAAAGAAAAAAGTACTTCGAAAGATCCAATGCAGATTAAAAACAGACTGAAAAGCGATGAAACTAAAAGCGCAACAATTGGAGTTCCGCCTTTATTTACCGTTGTTCCTTTTTCGATAAAAAAACCGTCACGACTTAATCCATAAAGAATTCTTGGCGGAATCATCATAAAAGCATTCAAAATACTGATTAAAGAGAAAATTGAAATTACGGTAACAATAATGGCACCGTTTTCTCCAAAAAGAATCTTCGCAACATCGGCCGCAGCCAGATTCGATTTGGCTAAAGTTTCGATTGGAAGAACATGAAAAAAAGCAATGTTTACCAAAACATAAATCGCTACAACAAGCAAAACACCACTGTATAATGATTTTGGAATGTTTTTGCCAGGATCCTCGTTTTCTTCGGCAAAAAAACAAACACTGTTCCAGCCATTATACGTTCCTATGATAAGCTGTAATGATTTGAAAAAGCCAAAAATAAGTCCGATTTGAAAGATTGAACTATCGGTTTCAATTTTTGGAACCTCAACACCAGAATACATAAAACAAGCGATTACCAAAGCCACAAAACAAATTACTTTTAAGAAACTGGTAATCTGCTGAATCACACTACCGTTTTTTACACCGCTCAAGTGAATAAGTACAAAGGCAATTAATAACGAAATAGATATTACAGTTGAATAGTGGGCAAGTTGTGGAAATAAAATAATAGTGTATTCACTAATCACAATGCAGTAAAATGCAGGCGGAATAGCATTGACAATGTAATCAAACCAACCGGAAAGAAATCCGGCATATTCGCCCAAAGCTCTTTTGATGTAATTATAAGACCCGCCGGCTTTTGGCAGCATTGTGGCAAGTTCAGAATAGGAGTTTGCACCCAGCAAAACGTAAAAACCACCAAAAAGCCAGGAAGCAATAATGAGCCAGTAATTATCAAGCATTTCTGCAATCGTTCCGGGTGTTCGCAAAATACCAACTCCAATGGTTCCGCCAATTAAAACGGCAATATTAAAACTTAAACCTAAACTCTTTTTTAATTGGTTCTTTGTGGAATCTGACATTTTTAAATTTTATTTTTGTGTGGTCTGTGGTGGTAAAAGTAATTATAATAAAAATAGTTTCTTTTTTAAAATCAAAAAAACCTCATCTATTGCTAAATGAGGTTTCGGTGTATTGAAATATT
>NZ_QETH01000034.1 GCF_003105115.1 Flavobacterium sp. HTF
GGAACGATAAATAAAAAGCGCTACTTCATCTCCTGCCAAGGCAGCGGCCCTGGACTCATCCCATAAATAGCTTACGTGCTTAAAATTCATATTGGTTATTTTAGACATTGGTTATATGTTGGTTAGTTGCTGTATTTATAATGAATTTCCGATTCCTACCAAAACAATGGAAAGCATGATGAGCCCTATTCCAAAAAGAAATGTGTTGAACGTTTTCTTAGAAACACCCGACCATTCTTTTAAATAGAATCCCCAGAAATTAGCTGTCAGGATAATTGTTGCCATGTGCAGAATCCATGAACTTGCTCCATTCCCTAATTTACTTTCACCCATTCCATAAAAGAAAAACTGTAAAAACCATAAAGTTCCGGCAAGCGCAGAGAAAAACGTATTTTTTGCAATTGGCGCTTTTGAACTTGTATAGTCACCAAAAGTTTTATTTTTAAAATTAAGATACATACACCAGATAAAGTTGGTTGTCAATCCCCCCCAAAGCAACACGATGTATGTTACATTATTCTGAAACAAAGGATTACAGCCATTGATAACGGCTTGTTCTGCCATTGGTTTTCCGGCTTCAATTCCGTAATTAAAAAATGAACTTAAAATACCGGAAATAACAGCGATTATAAGTCCTTTTACTAAACTGAAATCTTTGTCTTTATCTTCATGACCTACCGCAAAATCCTTTTCTTTCATAATTCCGGCTTTTCCGGAAACCGCAATTCCAATCAGACAGATTAAAACTCCAAATAAAACCACCTGACCGCCGGTATTAGAAAGCATATGGCTAAACGAAACCTTACCTGCTGTAGGATATAAATCATAATAAACAGAAGGAACTAAAGCTCCAAAAGCTGAACAGAAACCAAGTATAATAGAGTTCCCTAAAGACATTCCCAGATAACGAACTCCTAATCCGTAAGTTAAACCACCAATCCCCCAGACTAATCCCATTGAAAAAGTAAATGCTTTTATAGAAGGAGAAGCTGCTGCGATAATGTCAGCAAAATGCGGAATCGTTAAATAAGCTGCAATTGGCGGAACTATAAGCCAGGAGAAAAAACCGCCGATAAGCCAATAGCTTTCCCAGGCCCAGTTTTTTACTTTTTTAAAAGGCATATAAAAACTCCCTGAAGAAAAACCTCCAATGGAGTGAAAAATAATTCCGAGTAATGATTCCATGTATAAATTTGGTTTGTGGTTATTTGATAGTTAATCTGGTTTTGTAAAATAAGATAATGCAAAAAACATAACTATCCTGTACTATCCTTTAAGATTATGCTTTTATTGTTAAAATCCAAAGATAATTACAAAGAAGAGTCGAAATATTGTAGAGAAATAAATTTAAAATTTCTATTTTAGCAATCGATTTCGTAATTGTCATATCCTCAATTCTGTGAAAATTAAGAGATTTCCAAAAAACATAAAGCAAGCCTTATTTTCTTCTGTCTTTATTGTAAGAAAATTAACAATTGCAAATGTTCTACCGGATAAGATTAAAAAATAATTTCAAATTATGTCTTTATTAATAAGGAAACATAATTTACAAGACCTACACAATGATTAAACTTATTAAAATAGATGAAGATTCAAGGGTTCCAAAATACAAACAAATTGTAGACTCAATCCTGCAGAATATCGCCAACGGAAATCTTAAGATAAATCAAAAAATACCTTCAATAAATAGTTTTAGCGAAGAGTTTTATATGTCAAGGGATACTGTTGAAAAAGCTTATAATATTCTAAAAGAGCGAAAAATAATTTCTTCGATCAGAGGAAAGGGATATTATATCACCCGTACAAAACTGGAATCTAAGGTTAACATTTTGTTTCTTACGAACAAGCTGAGTGCCTATAAAATGAAAACCTACAGTTCATTTATCAATACACTTGGCGCAAATGCTCATACAGACCTGCATATTTATCATTGTGATGAAACGCTGTTTTTAAATTTACTGGACAAATTTGAGGGGGCATATGATTATTATGTTATTACCACGCATTTTAAAACTGATGAATTAAAGCATTTGAGTTTTACGGATGAAGTTGTAAATGCAATTCGTAAAATTCCTCAGGATAAATTGGTTATTCTGGATAATATTAAGCTTGGAATGGGAAGTGAAGTCATTAAAATTTATCAGGACTTTGAAAATGACATTTACAATGCATTGAAAGAAGGTCTGGCTAAAATAACCAAATACAACAAACTCATTTTAATCTATCCTGATAAAGCGGTTTACCCATATCCGAGAAGAATTCTGCACGGGTTCAGAAAATTTTGTGTGGAGCATGAAATCAATTTTGAAATCCTGAGTGAGATTTATGATGACATGATTCTTAAAAAAGGAGATTTGTTTATTACAATTGAGGAATCTGATCTTGTTAATCTTGTAAAACAAATTCGCGATAAAGAATTTGTACTGGGAAAAGATATTGGCGTAATCTCTTATAATGATACACCTCTTAAAGAGCTTTTGGGTATTACGGTTATGTCTACCGATTTTAATGTTATGGGAGAAACCGCTGCCCGAATGATTCTTAATAAAGAAAAAGGACAGGTAAAAGTTCCTTTCAATTTTATTGACCGAAACTCGATTTAGGGAAAGCTCTCCATTTTTTTTTGCATAAAAAAACCTCGTTTATAATTCTAAACGAGGTTGTACTTTCTTAGGTAAAAAATACTATTTTTTAGATTCTTCAATAGAAACTTTTCTAAACTCTTTTAAAAGTTTTTCAAGTTCTAACGTTGATTTACGTGCTCTTGCTCCAGCAGCTTTAATACCTTTCTCTGTTAGAGATTCAGCTTCTGTTTTGAATGTTTCGATTTCGGCGTTGATTTTTACTAATAGATCTTTCATGCTTATACTTGTTAAATTAAGGCGCAAAAATAAAAGTTTGCTTGATAGATAACGCATCTTTAATGTTAAAATTGTAACTGTTTTTGCGTATTCAGTTAATAATAATTTAATCAGTCTTCTTTTTACCTTATAATCAAAACATTACAAAAAAGATAAGGTTAAAATTTATTTTATTTTTTTATTTTATTTTCATTTAAAATAGTTACACGGGCTATCTGGACGAATAAAAGCCCTATTAATCTTTCATTTTTGTTTATCGTTTTATAATTCCTTTTGTTTTTTTACCACTCAAAATTATGGACTACTAAATTTTTAATGATTTTGATGCCAGCCTCAATTATAGCATGCAGCTGGTGAACTCTATTAATGATATAATTGCTGAATGATAGAATTTTTAAAGTTTTTATCTTGATTTTTAGCCATTACCATAGATACAAAAAAGCCAGAATATACTATTTATATTCTGGCTTTTATCTAAAAACAACACAGGTCTGATTATGCTATTGAGGACATAATTTTACTTTTTAAAGAAATATAAGATTGATTTTCTAATGAATGAGAAGCAAACAGTAATTCGGTAAACTGTTGTTTAAAGTTTAAAGGATTTTTAAAATTGGCCCGCAAATCTTTTATAATTTCTTTTCTCGTTTTTGAGCCATCCAGTAAAAACAAATCATTAAACTCTTCTAAAAAAGACAATCCATTATACAGCTGCTTATTAAAAACGCAAACTAATATATTTGTTCCTTTTTTATATAGTTTTAAAAATTCAATCAGTTCAAATTTATCATATACAACAAATATCAAACGATCAAAGCATTTGGTCCTACTCTCCTCCTCTTTTAAAAAAGCATCCGTAAATTCAAATTCCTGACTAAACTTTTTTTTGAACATTTTTACAAATACTCTTTTATTATCGCAGATTAAAATATTTTTCTTTCCCATAATTACATTCAGTTATTAACTTCAAAATCAGGATTAAGATTGAAATCTTAGCCCTTAAATTTTCGTGATTTCAGTTACATTACTTTCAACAAAAGTTAGCAATTCTCCCATATTTCTTCCGTTGGTATTTTTATTCGAAATCGAAATGATGTGCTGATCTGCATCTTTAACATATAAAAAGAAAAAGTCTTTTGTTAAGATTGCTTTTTCTATCTGACTCCATTTATGCGCAAAGGCGCCCTGTGTGTATTGTGATTCCTGTTGACTAAGGCATCGGAGATAACACATGAAAAATAAAAACAGTAAAATTCTTTTCATCGTTAATGCTTTATATTTTGAATAGTAAAACACTAATTTTTGGGGCAGAATAAGGAAACAGAGATTTCTGTTAAGGGAACGTATTTATAAAATATTACAGATTTGAGCCGGTATTTTTATAACAAGATTTGCAAAAGCAATTGAAATAATAATAACCTGATCAAAAGTTCTGTAATTCAATTATAGTAATTCAAAATAGTGATTAGAATAGTAGTAACGGCAAATAAATAAAAGACAAAACAGCAACAGATTAAAACTGTGTACCATAAGATTTTTTCTGAATTTTAATTACTTAAAGTGAGTGCTGATAAAAAATATCGAGTTGCTATATTTTTAGGAAAAATAGCTTATTGTGTAAACCGGTATATAATCCAAAAATATTTTATAATGAATAAATTCAAAGAACAAATTTACTGAATATCAATTAATTAACAAAACATATTATCTTTCTTTATTGAATAGCTATTTAAATACGAATTATTTAATTCCCTTCTGAAGCTGATGAAGTGAAGGATCTTCTAAAAGTTTAATCTGATTGATTACAATTTGGGCAATTTCTGTTGCGCCTTTTAAAGAAAGATGGGTATCATCTTTTTTATCTTCTTTATAATATGAATTTTCTCCTGCTTTAAAATGCAAATGAAGCTGTTTTGAATTTTCCGGTCCATAAGACTGTTCGAGTAATTCTGTATGATATTCTAAATCAATAAAAGGTACTTTATATTCCTTTGCAACTAATCTTGCCTCTAAAGGATAATCTCCATGTGTAGGCACTAAAACGCCTTTTTCATTAAAATTTCTTCTTGCAATAGAAGTGAGCACTATTGGAAAAGCACCTTTATCACGCGTGTCTTTTATAAAACGAATGAGGTTATACCTGTAACTGGTATGCGGGTTTGTGTAGCGGTCCGGGTCTTCAATTTTTTCGTCATTGTGCCCAAATTCGATTAAAACGTAATCTCCTTTTTTTAGTTTTTTACAGATGGAATCCCAACGGTTTTCATTGATAAAACTTTTTGTGCTTCTGCCATTTACAGCTTTATTTTCAATAACTATATTATCTTTAAAAAATGGCTGTAAAACCTGTGCCCAGCCATGCTCCGGATTTTTGTCCGGATCTTTTTTATTGGCCATTGTTGAGTCACCTATACAATATACTGTCGTTTTTTGAGCAGTACAATTCAGGGAGATGAAGCAGATGAACAGTAGGATTTTTTTCATTTTGATTTTAAAGTAAATAAGTTTTACTAAGATTTCGTTTTTAATGTCTGTTTTTGCCTGCAGAGTCCATAAGTTTTAAAATTCAACTTTGAATCTTAACAGCTTTAAAAAATCATTTTGCCGCTGACGGAACTGTTGCTTTCTTTCCTATAAAAACTTCATTCATGAGGACATTTTCGGCATTTTCGTTTGATATGGCATTTTTGGCCGATTTTATTTCTATGTTATTTAAAGATATATTCCTGATTTTTTTATCGGGAAATCCCTGAATGACAATTCCGGATTCTGTTGCTTTATTACAGGAAATATTCGAAAAATGTATATTTGATATATCCGATTGAAAACCACTTCCTTCTCCGTGATAATTGGCTGTAATATACAAACAGTCTTCTACCTCATCTAATTGTATATTATTGACAAAAATATTTTTGATGAAACCTCCGCGGTCTGCATTGGTTTTGATGTAAATTCCTCTTTTTAAATATCCGGCTGTCCTGCAGTTTTCAACATACACATTCTGAATTCCGGCCGACATTTCGCTTCCTAAAACAACTCCGTGAAGTCCCTTAAAATTACACTTCCGAATCACAATATTTTCACTGGGAGTTGCTGCATTTGCTCTTCCTTCATGATCTCTGCCTGCTTTTATGGCTACATTATCGTCTCCGTTATTAAAATTGATATTTTCAATCAAAACATCTTTTGCATATTCAGGATCAATGCCGTCGTTATTGTAATTTAATGATTTATAACTTATTCCGCGTATCGTAATACTTTGTGATTTTAGCAAATGTAAACACCAGAACGGGGAATTCTCAATACGGACATTTTCTACTAATATATTTTTACAATTTAAAAACTGAATCATCTGGGGACGCAAAAAATAACCTTCTCCAAATTTTCTTTCCCCCAGAGGAACATTATTATGATTCATTTCCCGGCTGCGGTTTTTGCCTTCATTTTCTTTTGCTTTAAAGGTTTTCCATGTTTTACCTCCTTCGCCATCAATTGTTCCTTCTCCTGTTATGGCAATATTCGAACAGTCATTTGCGTAAATTAGCGGACTATAATTATAAAGCATTGTTCCTTCCCAGCTTGTCAGGACCATTGGCAAATAATCTTTTGGATTGTCGCTAAATTTAATTTTTGCGTCTTTTTCTATTTTAAGGTTGACATTACTTACAAAATGAATGGGGCCGTTTACTTTATAAATTCCTTTTGGGACAATAATAGTTCCGCCATTGTTCTTTTTGCAGAGTGCCATCGCTTTATCAAAAACAGATTTGTTATTAAACAGAGAATCTCCTTTTGCACCCAACCTGGCAATATTTACCTGATAGGAAGGAATAACGGGAAGCTTAATCCGGCTGACAACTGAATCTGCTTTTGCTTTTGGAAAATCAGAATTCTGACCAAATGAAATAAAAGAAATAAATAAAAAAATAAGATATCTAAAATTCATAATTATAAATTATGGGTGTTGTTACAAATCAGACTCATTTAGCATTTTTAGCAGCCAAAAAACCTTAAAACTTAATTTAAGCATATTTAAGACGTTATTTTACTTTAATTACTGACCTAATATTATTTTTTAATAAAATGATTTATAAAGCAATTTATTTAAGTGATTTTCAATAAAATAAAATTATTGATTTTCTCATTTTAATAAATAATCATAATATTATTTCGAATACCAATTTGATATTGAATCTTTCAGAATATTTTGAATGGTGTATTTTTCTGCTTCTTTTTTTGAAAGCTGATGTGACCATGAAACTCTTTTTGCCGGCTGAAATCCTTCTCCTTTGCAATTATATTCGGCATAAAAAGCATTTTTCTCTGCTTCCGGTTTAGACCAGTTTTCCCAGCCCTCCGGTTTTATATGTTTTCCCATATCGCAATTTATGTATACTGTTTTGGCATAAATCCTCCATGGTCTTCCCAAATAAACTGCTGTTGCAGAAGTTTCTGCTGTCAGTTTGCAATTTTTAAAAACAAAACCAAAGGCTGTTTCCTTTGGAGTGGAAGCAGCTGTTATATAGGAGTTTTTGAGACTGTGAATAATGCAATTTTCAAATAATGCTGTTGCCCCGCCAAAAATAAAATCGGTTGTGCCTTCAATATAGCAATCTTTAAAATACTGCTTGACTTCTTTTCCTGATAAATACAAAGTGTCCTGATTTCCTGAAATAATACAATTTGAAACCTGTACACGGTTGGCGACAATTGATAAGGCAATTGCCTGCCCTTTATCACCTGAGGTATTTTTTATGGTTAAATTAGACATCGAAAAATCATCTCCTTCTACCAAAACTGTATAGGTATAAAAAGTACTATTTCTCCCTAAATTTATTTTCGAAAAATTATCATCAAAAGCAATAATCGTATTTTCCCTGCTTTCTCCAACAAATGCCAAATGTGTGTTCCATTCCGGGATTCTTACTTTTTCTGCATAGGTTCCGTTTTTGATAAAAATCGTAACTTTTTCATATGGAAAAGAAGGGCTGGCATTTATGGCATCCTGAATCTTGGTAAAATCGCCGGAGCCATCCTGTGCTACCGTAAAAATGTTATCTTTTTTTTTAACTGGAGTTTCAATTTGGGAAACTTTGACTTCGTTTTTAACAGCTTCTTTTGGCTCATTAGTCCTTTTTATTTTCTCCAATTGGAACTGAGCGTTTATTCCAACACTTCCAATTAATAAAAATAATATTGTAATTTTTTTCAACTGAATCATTTTAATTTATTTAGTTATTCTAAACCAATCCACTGCAACATTTCCGGAGTCATTTGTAATTTTTTCACTTAATGCAAAAAGACCAAGTTTAGCACCAATCCATTTTCCTTCCCTGGCTGTAAAATCAGTTCCAACTGCCTGATATTTTTTATCATCCAGACTGTAAAAAAAACTGCATACTGCTCCTTTTTTTACTTTTATCCTGAGATATATGGTGTTGCTTTCTACTAAAACAGGTTTTGTTTCTGTTTCTGAAATTGTTTTGGCAAAAGTTCCTGTTTTCTGGTTTAAATATAATTTGCCGTTATCATTCTTAAAACACAAATAGCTGTAATCTAATCCCATTACTAAAAGTCCGGTCGATTCACCATTCAAACGGGAATTAAATGTCAGTTTTGCAGTTGCCGTAAATTCTTCGGCAGGAAATTTTTGCAGCAACAAATTTGGTGCTTCAAAAATTCTCTTACTATCCTTTATACTATTAATACAAAATAAATTAAAATATCCTGAACTTGTCGGAAAACCCCAGTTGATCTGTGAGTTTGCCTGCCATTGCCATTGCAATCCTAATCTAGGTTCGTTAAATTCATCTGATTCTGCCGGAACTTCTATTGGATATTTCTTTCCGACATTTGGTTTTCTGAAAGTGGTAACAGGCTCGCCAATTCCGTTTTTATCAAAATCCTGCCCCATTACCGGCCAGTCATTTTCCCATTTCATTGGCTGAAGATGCAAAATCCTCCCGTAAGCCCCTTTGTCCTGAAAATGTATAAACCAATCCTCTCCTGTCTGCGTCTGAACCCAGGCTCCCTGATGCGGACCGTTTATGGTTGTTGATCCCTGTTCTAAAACTTTTTTCTTTTCATACGGTCCCCAAACGTTTTTTGATCGTAACACTGTTTGCCATCCGGTAGAAACTCCTCCGGCAGGGGCAAAAATGTAATAGTAATTGTTTCGTTTATAAAACTTCGGTCCTTCAATAGTTCCCTCGCTTTCATGTCCGTCAATAATCATGACCTCATCGTTATTGGCTATTGTTCCTTCGGCATTCATTGTGCAGATAACTAATAAGCTTTTTATTTGGGCGCGGCTTCCTGCAAAAGCGTGAACGAGATATACTTTTCCATCGTCATCCCACAAAGGGCCTGGATCTATAAGTCCCAGACCTGCTTTTACCAAAACAGGCTCAGACCAGGGGCCTTCTGGTTTTTTGGCTTTTATCATATAAATGCCAAAATCGGGATCGGGATAATAAATATAAAATTCATTGTTGTGAAAAGTAATGCCGGGTGCCCAGACTCCGTTTCCGTGTTGTACGTTGTTATACGTTTCGAATGGAGGCTGTTTGGCAAGTGCATGCCCCACAATTTTCCAGTTTACCAAATCTTTAGAATGCAAAATCGGCAAGCCGGGAATGCAGTTAAAAGACGAGGCTGTCATATAAAAATCATCTCCCACACGCACAACATCCGGATCTGAATAATCAGCATGGATGATGGGATTGGTGTATGTTCCGTCTCCATTATCTGAAATCCAGGCCTGGGCATAATTGTTTTGGACTGAAAAAACGGATAATAAAAAAAGAATGATTTTTATATTTTTCATTTTAAAACTTATATCGAGCCTTATTTTATCTGTTCAACTCTATGGCAGCCAAAATAAAAGGACCGGTTGCTTTAGGATCGTTGTCTTTTTTTCTTTCGTTTACATAGTATTCATACGAACCATCGCGATATGGATTTCCTCCCAAACCGGCAACCTGACAACAGTTTGTTAAGGTAATTCCGCCATCTTCATCTACTTTTTTGATTAAAACTTTAGTCAGTCCGTCAAAAGCTTTATTGGCTATTTTTTTATATTTAGAAGGTAAATATCCTTTATTGGCTCCTTTTGCAAAAGCATAAGCAAACATTGATGATCCTGATGCTTCAAGATAATTTCCTTTTTGGCCGCCTTTGTCTGTAACCTGATACCATAAACCGGATTTATCCTGATATTTTGCCAAAGCTGCAGAAGCATTATTTAAATAGCTAACCAGTTCTTTGTGTTTTGGGTGTTCTTTTGGAAAATAATCCAGTACATCAACCAAAGCCATTACATACCAGCCTAATGCTCTTGACCAGAAATTTGGAGAATTTCCTGTTTCTTTATTGGCCCAAGGCATTTCTTTGCTTTCATCCCATCCATGATATAATAATCCTGTTTTAGGATCTGTTGCGTGAAGCTGAATCAACTCAAATTGCTTTGCAATGTCATCAAGGCTTTTTCCGTTTTCAAATGTAACCGTGTATTGTGCATAAAAGGGTTCTCCCATATACAAACCATCTAACCACATCTGATTTGGGTAGATTTGTTTGTGCCAGAATCCACCGCTGGCTGTTCTTGGCTGTTCTGCAAGTTGCTTACGAATCTGCTGCAATGCTTTTAAATATTTATCTTCTTTTGATGTTTCATAGATATCAAAAAGAAGTCTTCCCGGTACAACCAGATCAATATTGAATTTATCAAATTCATAGGTTTTGATCGTTCCGTCTGCCTGAACTAATTCATCTACATAACTTCTTACATAAGCTTTATATCTCGGGTCGGGATTTTTTTTATATAATTCTTCAATTGAATGCAGTACCAAGGCATGAACATAATCCCATTTCGGTTTTTTAGAATCGTCAAGCATATAACTTTCCGGATGGCGTTTCATCAAAGTCAGAGCCATTTTATCAGACCATTTTGAATTTTTCGAAATGACTATATCCTTAGTTGTCTGTTCCTGAGAGGTTACTTTACAGCTTGTAAGGGCCATCACACAAACCAATAAAACCGACATCAGGCTCTTGTTTCTACTTTTTTTCATTTTAAAATATTTTATAAATTCTGTTATTCTTTTAATTCAATTGCGCTTAATAAAAATGCGCCAAAACCTATTGCTCCGTTATCTTTTGTTTTTGCGGTAAGATAATAATCATTGGTTCCGTCGCGAAACGGTTTTCCTCCCAAACCAATATTGGATGAAACGTTCAGAATATTGATTTCGCCTTTTTTATCCACTTTTATAAATTGCTTTACAAAACTGTCAAATGATTTTTGGGCTATTCTTTTGTAGCCGGAATCCAGATATCCTTTATTGGCACCTTTTGCAAAGGCATAAATAATCATTCCCGAAGCCGATGGTTCTACATAGTTGGCAACCATATCGGGCTTATCTGCAACCTGATACCATAACCCTTCCGGGCTTTTGTACTGATTTACATTTTTAGAAATCTGGTTCAGATATCCTGTCAGAACTTTATATTTCGGGTGTGATTTTGGAAAATAATCCAACGTTTCTACTAAGGCTACCATATACCAACCAATTCCACGGCCCCAGATTGTTGGTGAAGTCCCGGTTTGTTTATTTGCCCAGGCAATTTCCTTATTTTCATCCCAGGCCTGATAAACTAAACCTGTTGTTTTATCCAGAAGATGATTTTGAACGAGTTCAAATTGTTTTGCAATATCATCTAAACTTTTTCCTTTTTCATATTTCACTGTAAATTGTGTATAAAAAGGTTCTGCCATATACAAACCATCAATCCACATTTGATTCGGATAAATCTGTTTGTGCCAAAACCCGCCGCCTGGTGTTCTTGGCTGGCTTTCGAGCTGATTTCTTAGCTGGCCAATAAGTCTTAGATAGCGTTCATCTTTGGTTTCATCATACAAATTAAAAAGCAGTTTCCCCGGATTCAGGTAATCTATATTGTATTCTTTGATATCATACTTTTTGATGTTTCCGGTGCTGTCGATCATTCCGTCAACATATTCTTTGATATAATTAAGATATTTTTTATCGTTTGTTTTCTGGTATAATTTTTCAAAACCAGATAATACAAAACCCATTTTATAATCCCATTTTGGCTTTTCATTTCCATCAAGCTGCCATGCTTTTGGATATTTATTTAAAATAGAAAGTGCTGTTCTTTCTGACCATTTTAGATCATAAGAAATAATATCTTTTTGCGAATCTTCCTGATTTTGTGCCTTTGTTTTACTAACAAAAAAGAATAGTAAGACGATAATAAAATTTATAAAAAATGGTTTTTGCATACTTTTCACTTTTTCATGTATTACAATTTACCCTTTTTGTTTAATACTTCTAATTGCTGGTCCAAGTATTTTACAAATTCTTCCTGTGTTTTAATTCCGTTCACTTCTTGTTCCCACGCTCCTAAAAGATAAAATGAAGTTGGCTTTGCTGTCGGTTTAAATATCAATAAATAATCCAGATCTGTATCAGCAATGTTTTCTATGGTCTTAACTTCATAAAAAATAGCCATTCCTAATTTGTCCGGAACAAGCGATTGCTGGCCGTAAGTGGCCAAATATGCCCATTTTTTATTTTTGCTTTCTTTTTTAAGTAATTCTGTATTTTTCTGTTTTACGATTCCGGTACAAATTCCCTGAATTGCTTTTGAAGCTTTAAAAGTATGCTGCGTATAAAGCTGATCCGGTTTTATAGTCAGTTCCGACTGGAAATTAATTTTATCAGAAGCTGTTTTCCATCCGTAATAATCAATTTTTACAACCGACTCATTGGTTTTATTATAAACATATGCGATGGTTGAATCTACTTCGCGAAAGTGTAATTTTTCATTGTTTAAATAGCGGTCAATAGAACCAATTCCGATTCCTTTTCCGGCTTTTAAGATATCTGCTCCCCAATCGCTCATTTCGTGATAAGAGTCAAAATTATCCTGTCCCACTTTAGGCAAAATATTCTCTGTAGTTTTTTTTCCGTAAATGTCAATTGCATTTCTCCAGTCAAGATACAAACGATATCCAATCCTGTTATTTTCCCAGCCCGGTCCTTCATAACGTATATCAAACGAATGATCTGTATGTTCGGGCGCGAGTTTTAATCTGTCAACATTTTTAAAAACAGTTCCGCCAATATATTTCCTGCCTTCCCATTTTCCATCTGTTTTTGCGGATATTTCGGCATAGGTTTTATTCTTTTTTATATCATAATTCTGAGCATTCATTGTTATTCCTGCCAAAAGTAGAATTGCCGTGGTGATTTTTGTTTTCATTGTATTATATATTATTTAAAAAATTGTGTCTTAAAAATTGTATGGAATTACCATTAAAATCAACAGTACTTTCTGCATTTTTCACCTTATGCTTTTAGTTAAGAAAGGAGTCCGGTAACAGGCCGAACTCCTTTTTAACTGCTTCAAAAATTATTTACTAACTAAAAAACGCTTTTTAATAGGCCGGATTTTGTGGGAAATCATCATTTCTGTTTAAATCCAGTGCCGATTGAGGAATTGGTCTTAAAATTTTAAGGTTTCCGTTTTGTCCGTTAAAAACATTTGCATTTGTAATTTTAGGGTTATATAAAACGGTTCTTTCAACCAGTGTTCCTGTACGCTTTAAGTCGAACCAACGGTGGTATTCTCCTAATAGTTCTCTGCCTCTTTCGTCTAATATTGTATTGATATCAATTGTAGTCAGTACAGGGATTACTCCTGCAACTCCTCCTCCTGCTCTTCTTCTTACTTCGTTAAGACGTGCTAATGCTGTTGACGGTACACCGGCTTTAAAATAAGCTTCGGCAGCAACGAGGTATGTTTCACCTAATCTTGAAATTATAAAATCGCGTGTGCTGCTTCTGTTGGTTGCAGCTGTAACAGGTGTTGTATTGTAATTTGCGCTTGTTGCACCGCTGTACGGAGCCGTAGGATCATCAAATTTACGAACAGGAATCAGGTTATAATCACCTCCCGAAGGCGCAGATGAAGAATAAGTTCCCCAGGCGTGGTATACAAAACCTGCTGCTTTTCTTGAAGCATTATCTATTTCCCAGTTAGCTCTATCTGTCGGCGTAAACCATTTTGGCTCATAAAAATGGGTGATTTTCAACGCAGTTTTATCGGCTACGGTAAAGTAATCATAATATCTACTATAGATTTGAGTCATAAAAGTCCCTTCCCAACGTTTATCTCCTTTTTCATATAAAGATAAAGCATAAACAGTAGGACATAATGTATAACTTCTGTTCGGGTAAGGATTTCCGGCTGCAGATGGTCCTAAATAAGGGCCAAACCAATAGTTTTGTGAATTTCCCAAAGCAGTTGTACCTGCTGCATTAGAAGGTCCTGAGAACTGAACTGAAAATATAGTTTCTGCATTCATTTCATTTCCTGGTTTTACCACATTATCAAATGATACATTTAGTGCCTGACCATTAATTACCTCATCTGCCAAAGCAGCTGCCGTTGTAAAATCTGCAGAGGTTCCGAAAGTTTCGTATCCTTTTGTCAAATATACTTTTGCGAGTAAATTTTGTACGGCTCTTTTGTTAACTCTTCCTGTGTAAGCTGCAGTACTTACTGCCGGAAGTGCTTCGTTCAGATCTTTCAGAATTTGCGTGTAAACTTCTTCTGCTGTATTTCTGCTGAAGGAAGTAACTGCCGTATTATAATTTTCTAATACAACCGGAACGCCGCCATAGGTCTGAACCAAAAGGAAATAGGCATTTGCTCTTAAAAATTTTAATTCTCCTACTCTTGTATCTAATGTACTTGTTTTCTCGGTTATTCCGGAATAATAGATCCCTTTATTTGCCTGTTGAATCGCAGTATAACATGTTCTGTACAATTGATCAACTCCCTGAGAAGATGAGGACAGGGTCAGGTATTTACTTAATCCTTCCGGTTCCTGGTTTCTACCTTCAGAATACATATCTGTACCTGCTTCAAACAACCACGGATCTCCTCCATATATATCTTTTAGTGCCGCGTAATTTGTATTTACTAATGATTCAAAACCTGCCCCGGTAAGGAAATATTGTTCTGCTGAACCAAAGGCACGGTTATCTTCTTCGATAAAGTCTGAACAAGAACTTAGTGTCGCTGCCAGTATTGCTATAAATATTGCTATCTTTTTCATTTTCTTTAAATTAAAATTTTAAACTTACTCCCATCTGAACGGTCATTGTAGACACACGGTTTGTTCCCAAACCAGCAGTTGCCCACTCCGGATCGTACCCTTCATAATCAGTAAACACAAACGGATTTAACACATTAACATAAAAACGCATGCTTTTAAGTTTCAATTTATTTAATAAATCATCGTTAAGACTATAGCCTAATGCTATGTTTTGAACTTTTACAAATGATGCATCTTTATAGAAAGCCACATTATTTGTATCGTAGTAAACTCCTGCACCACGAGGCAATGGATTTGTATTTGAGTATTGAGCCGGAATACCAGCTCCGTTGGCAGGAACATACCAGTCTCCCAGGTCAAATTTCTGACGTCCCCTGTCTGTTACATCAGCAAAATTATCGTGGAAACTACTGAATACTGTCATTCCCTGATTGGTGATCAAAGACATTGATAAGTCAAATTGTTTTACTTTTAATGTAGTAGAAAAACTTCCTGACCATTTAGGATCATAGTTTCCTAAAATAGCCCTGTCATTATTAGCATCAATTTTTCCGTCATCATTTAAATCCTTTACTCTTGCTTCTCCCGGTTTTTGTCCATAGGAAGCTGCCAGAGCAGCATCTTCCGGCTGCCATACGCCATCAAAAACAAAATTGTAATAAGAATGGATATTTTCTCCTATAAATAAATTATTACCAACATCATCTACTTTATCCTGACCATAAATAGATTCTAATTTATTAACATTTTTGGTAAATGTAAAACTGGTTTCCCATGTCACATTTCTGGTCTGAATGTTTTTGGTTACCAAAGCAATCTCAATCCCTTTATTACTTACAGAACCTACGTTTGAAGTAATGGTAGGAACCCCCATTTCGAATGGCAATGCCTGCTGAAACAATAAATCTTTAGATAATCTGTCGTAAACGTCCACACTACCCGAAATTCTGTTTCCTGCAAATCCGAAATCTAAACCTAAGTTTACCTCTCTTGTTTTCTCCCAGCCCAATTCTGTATTTCCTAGACTAGATGTTGTAAAACCATTAGCAACTGTACCATTAAAGTCATAATAAGTCGGCACTTTTAAAAGGCTTAAACTTGAATACGGAGATACATTGTCATTTCCTGTATAACCAACACTTCCTCTTAATTTAAAATTAGTAATAAAAGAAAGATTTTTCATGAATGATTCTTCATGCAGGTTCCAACCCAAAGCAACAGAAGGGAAACCCGTCCATTTATTACCTTCAGCCAAAACTGAAGATCCGTCATATCTTACGGAAGCCGTTAATAAATAACGTCCTTTGTAGGCATAATTAAAACGGGCTGCATATGATTCCAGTGTATTTTTATAATACGGAGTATATACACCTGAAGGAATTAAAGCAATATTTCCTGTTGGAGTTAATGAATAAGTCGATTGTACTCCTGATCCAAGATTATAATAACCTGTTTCAAAAGGATTTTCTCTAGATGATGCAAAATACGTTTCATTAGTATTTGAATAGAAACTCTGAAGTCCTAAAAAGCTAAATACGTGAGCATCTTTTAATGTATAATTGATGTTGAACTGATTGTCCCAGGTGTAATTAAAGTTTTGAACATTTGTTACGTCTCCGGATGGCAACCCTTTGTTTTTAAGTCCAAAATCTGTCTGAGCACCAGATGATCTTCCTTCTCTTGCATCCATTTTTCCGGCAGAGAAAGTAGATTTAAATGATAACCAGCTATTAACTTTATATTCTGCAAATATGTTACCAATGGTAGTCCATCTGCTAATATCATCTTGTGTATTGGCAATTTCCAAAAACGGATTATAAGAACCTGTTTTATTTATGGCCGAAGTTCCGTTTGGATATTTTAAAGTACCCGGTTGTTGCGCATAGGTACCTACGATTTCGTTTCCGTCGGCATCAATTGCCCATGGAGAAGTAAATGGATTTTGTCTAAAGGCTTCCTGCATTGCATTTGGACTTCCTAATTGTTCTTCTGTTTTAGATATAGTAAGATTTACTCCAAATGAAATTTTATTATTTATTTTATGATTAAGGCCCGCTTTAAAGTTGTATTTCTCAATACCTTCATTGTCAATTACCCCAGTCTCTTTTTGCTTACCTAAACCAATGTTATAAGACAATCCGTTTTCAGAGCGTCCGGAAACGTTTAGATAATTGTTTTGCATCATTCCCCCTTTGAGTATATGATCTTGCCAGTTATAACTTTGATTGTTGGCTACTCTTTGAAATAAAACAGGATTACTTCCTGCCTGACCAACAGCAGCTTCCAATTCATTTTCATTAATATCATTGTATGTTGGATTTGCAGCCGAAATTGTAGTGGCTAAAAATGCCGACTGATGGTAATACCACCATTTCTCAGGACTCATCAATTTCGGTAATCTTACCGCTTGTTTGTTTCCATAAGAACTGTCAAAAGTTACCGTTATACCTGATTTAGCATTCGTACCACTTTTAGTAGTAACGATGATAACCCCGCTTCCTCCTCTTGAACCGTAGATTGCTGCAGAAGATGCGTCTTTTAATACGTCCATTCGGGCGATATCCTGTGGATTCAGAAAGTCTATATTATCTGTAGGTACACCATCTACAACAAACAATGGTTTTGAACCATCTTTGTTAATAGAATTTGCTCCCCTGATAACGACATTAAATCCATCACCTATTCGGCCGGAATTAGAAGTTACCTGAACCCCGGCAATTCCTCCCTGAATAGCTTCCATCGGATTGGTAACATTTCTTTCTGTGATTTTGGCAGCAGACAGAGTGTTGATTGCTCCTGTAAGATCTGTCTTTTTAGCAGTTCCATACCCAACGACAACAACTTCTGTTAGTGTATTAGATTGTTCTGACAGACTTACATTTACTTTAGATTTTCCGGCAACACTAACTTCTTGTGTCTGAAAACCTAAATAGCTAATTACAAGGATTGCCTTGCTATTAGTAACGTTTATTTTAAAACTTCCTTCAAAATCTGTTGAAGTTCCGTTTTTTGTTCCTTTTTCCTGGATGTTTACTCCCGGAAGTGACAATCCCGCAGCATCTGTAATTTTCCCTTCAATTACACTCGACTGAGCGTTCATTGTATTAATCAACAGGAAATTCAGGAAAAATAAAAATACAAGATTGTATTTTATTTTTTTCTTCGATAATTTTTTAATGTTCATAGTTTGTTTAATGTGGTTTGGTTAATGATAGTTTCTTTAATTTTTAACTGATTCTACTTTTTTCTCATTGATATAGGTATTTATAAAGTTTATATTTTTTACGTTTTTCAATAAATAGAGAGAATCTACTTTTTGAATCTTCACATTTTTAAGTGTAATGTTTTCAACTGGCGATTCCTTATATCCCTCTGCCCAAACGCTGTATTTTCCACCGTTTTTGACAGTTACATTTTCTAAGTTTATATTTCTGATTGTGGGTATAAAATTTCCCGTTTGCGAACCGTAAACATTGTAGAACATATTTAATTTTAAAACACATTCTTTTACAGTGCCCACTTCAAGATTTCTTACATAGACATCTTCAATAACACCGCCTCTTTTGGAGTTGGTTTTGATACGGATGGCACGATCAAGGTTTGGACTGTCCATCACGCAATTTTCTACAAATACATTATTTACGCCTGCAGAAATCTCACTTCCAATCACAACTCCTCCATGACCGTCTATCATTTTGCAATTCTGAACAATGATATTTTTACTCGGAATCCCTACTCTTCTTCCGTCTGCATCTCTTCCTGATTTGATTGCAATACAATCATCCCCTGTATTAAAAGTGCAGTTCCTGATAATGATATTCTGAGAGTATTCGGGATCACATCCATCATTGTTTGGTCCGTGGCTATTGATTGTTACTCCGTCAATAATCATATTGTTTGATTTTATTGGATGTAAAATCCAAAAAGGAGCATTTATAATTTTAATGTCTTTTATTAAAACCGTATTACATTCAAAAAATTCAACAAAACCTGGGCGCAAATAGCGGCCTTCGCCAAAAACTCTTTGTGCAACCGGAATACCTTTCTCGGCCATATCTATTAATACTTCACGGTTCTCAGGATCGTTCTGTGACGGAATTCCTTTTTTCCATCCGTAATTTTTGCCTCCTGACCAAACCCACCAGTTACCATTATCAGCCTGGCCATTTAGGGTTCCTTTTCCTGTAATAGCAACATTTGTTTTATTTTTTGCATAAATAAGAGGAGAATAATTCATTAATTCTGTCCCTTCCCAGGAAGTATGCACCAAAGGATATTCTTTGGAGTCTGTGCTAAAAAGAATTTCTGCATCGTCTTCTAAATGAAGATTCACATTGCTTTCCAAATGAATAGGTCCGGTTAGGTATTTTCCGTTTGGAACAACTACTTTGCCCCCGCCATTTTTAGCACATTCTTTTATTGCTTTTTCAAAAGCCGGTGTATTAGAGGTTTTACCATCAGCAACAGCACCAAAATCTTTTATATTATAAGTCTTGTCTGAGAAATGCGTCTGAGGAATGTTTTTTACAATTAATTCCATGTTTTTCCATGGATTCGATTCAGAAATGTCGGAAACCTGTCTTCCGCACGACCAAAACAATAGCGCTATTAAACCAAAAATGGAAAATAATGATACCGCTATTGACTTATTTGTAATCATTTATAAAGTATTTTTCAGTTTAACGCAATAAATGTAAGCTTTCATGTAATCGATTACACGAAAGTAAAAAAATACTTTGACTGAGCCAAATTTATTTAGAAATAATTTATATATTTAATTTTTATTATGAATTATATTTACACTTAATGTAAAAAAACATATAAATTATTATCATTGTAATATCGAAAACGTTTTATATTTCAATTGTGGTAATCGATAACAATTTATATGAATTATATAAAAAAGATGTACTTTTGTCCAGTAATTAATTTCAATACTTTTTGAATGAGCGAAAAAATAACCATTTATGATATTGCCAAGAAATTGAATATCACTGCTGCTACAGTTTCAAGAGCGTTAAACAACAATCCAAAAATAAAAGAGAGCACCCGTGAGTTAGTTATCAAGACAGCGGCTTCCATGAATTACAAGCAGAATAAACTTGCGCTGGCATTAAAAAGTGGTCGTAGTAATAATATAGGAGTTATTGTTCCGAGAATTGACAGCAACTTTTTTGCTTCAGTCATCAGAGGCATTGAAGAAGAATTACACCCTCATGGTTACCAGGTTATTATCTGCCAGACCCATGAAGATCCTAAACGGGAAAACGAAAACCTTTATACCTTAATTGATGCTCAGGTTGATGGCATTTTGATGTCTGTTACAGATGTAACAAACGAAAATACCAGTGCTTTTCATTATGTTTTGGAAAAAAATGTACCCCTTATATTTTTTGACAGAAGCAAACATATCGATGGTGTGAGTTCGGTTACAATTAATGATTTTAAAGGAGGCTACATCACCACAAAACATTTGATAAATGAAGGTTGCAGGGCCATTGCTCATTTCTCAGGAGATCAGTCTCTTGAAATTTTCAAAAATAGGTTTTTGGGTTACAAACAAGCTTTGTTAGATAACGGAATAACATTTAAAGAAGAATATGTTATTCGTACTAAAAGTAGTGTTGAGGCCGGAAAAGAAGCAGTCAATCGATTACTTCAACTGGAAACTCCTCCTGATGCTATCTTCTCTTCGAGTGATTTTGCTGCCTTAGGAGCTATTCAGGAATTAAAAGACAAAAACATCAGTATCCCCCAAGAGTTTTGTGTGGCGGGTTTCAGTAACGAACCATTTACAAAGTTCATGGAATTATCGATCACTTCTGTTGATCAGTCACCACTTGAAATGGGAAAAATGTCGGCACGTGTTTTCTTAGAACAGGTTGACAAAACCGATACTATCAAAATTGAAAAAAAGGTGGTTCTTGCTCCGGAATTACACATTCGTAAATCGTCAACACGAATCTCCCAATAATTTTTTTAACCATATAAGTTATGTAAGTTCATTTAAATTAGACTCATACTTGATTGTATAAATTATAAAACCCTATAAATCATTCTTTTGATCTATAGGGTTATTTTTTTGTAATTTATAAATTCAATCTAATAATGAACTTACATAACTTATATGGTTAAGATTTTATAAAGAAACTCCTCTTTTCCATGGAATAAAATCATTTTGATTTAATATTGCCGCTTTTGTTTTTATTGTACCGCTGGCAACATCAATGATGAATTCCAACATTTCATCAGCCATTTCGTCAATAGATTTTTCACCTGTAATAATTCCGCCAGTGTCAATGTCGATAATATCAGACATCTTTTTAGCCAGTTCAGTATTCGATGAAATCTTCACAACCGGTGCAATTGGATTTCCTGTAGGAGTACCCAAACCTGTTGTAAACAATACCATATTAGCACCCGAGCCTACCATTGCAGTTGTACACTCAACATCATTTCCCGGCGTACAAAGCAAAGTTAATCCTGGTGTAGTTATATATTCACCGTAATCAAAAACACCAGTTATTGGTGACGTTCCTCCTTTTTTAGCAGCTCCGGCAGATTTCATTGCATCGGTAATCAAACCGTCTTTGATATTTCCCGGAGAAGGATTCATATCAAATCCTGAACCAGCATCAACAACCGTTTTTTCATACCATTGCATTAAGTCTAAGAAACGTTTTCCGCTTTCATCCTCAACACAACGATTTACTAATTCCTGTTCTACTCCACATAATTCCGGAAACTCAGAAAGAATAGTTGTTCCTCCCAGAGCAGCCAGTAAATCTGAAGTTACGCCCAGCGTTGGGTTTGCAGAAATTCCGGAGAATCCATCAGAACCACCACATTCCAGACCAATTCTTAGTTTAGATAATGGTGCTGGTTCTCTTTTTATATCGTTTGCTTTTTTTATTGCTTCAAAGGTATCTTTTACAACACTGCTCAGCATGGTTTCAATAGTTCCGATAGACTGTTGATCATAAATCAAAACAGGTTTTTTACTGTTCGGATTAATAGCATCCAGTGCATCTTTAAAAATCTGAATCTGAAGATTTTGACATCCCAAACTCAAAACAGTAGCTCCGGCAACGTTTGGATTATTTACATAACCAGCCAACAATTTGGCTAAGCTGTGAGAATCCTGACGAATTCCACCGCAGCCTCCCTGGTGCGTTATAAATTTTACTTCTATATTATTGAATAAATTAGCATCATTAGAAGCTGCTTCATTACCAGCTCCTCCTGTTTCTGTCTTTACTAAAGAACGCAACAATAATTGATAGTCATTTTCTTTAGGCTTCATTAATTCCTTCTCGAAAATATCTTTTAGGATTTCGATGTTTCTGTTTTCACAAAAAACCAATGGAAAAAACAACCATACATTTTCAGTACCAACCTGACCGTCTTCTCTGTGATAGCCCTGAAAAGTTCTGTCTTTCCATTTGTCAACATTTGGCTGAATCCAACCAATTGTTTCCGTCTTTCCGGTTACTTTATCACTTTCATGTTTTACATTTTGAGTAGAAAGCAAACCACCTTTTTCAATTCTGGCGCTTGATTTTCCGACTAAAACGCCGTACATAATAATCCTGTCTCCTACATTAAAAGGAACCAGGGCAATTTTGTGCTTCATTTTTACATCAGACTCAATTGTAATATCTTCTCCTTCAAAGTTAATCACTTCTCCGGCTGACAGATTTACTAACGCTACTGCTACATTATCAGTAGGATTAACTTTTATTAATTTTTTTTGCGTTTCCATAACTTCGTATGCGGGGGTTCTTGAATTATTTATTTTTAAAATTGGCAAAACCTTGTTCTACACCATTTTCATCAATTTCTTTTAATGCCAGTGCAATAGATTCTTTTAATGAAGGAACTAAAGTCAAATCTTCGTCCCAGAAACTTTTATTTTGCAAAGTCAATTCAGCCACTTTATTATAATCATTTGATTTCCAAACTTCATCAAAAAAAGCAACAATATCTTCACTATCATTTATCGGTAAACTTTCCCCTTTCCATGTTCCTTTATAAAAGCGAATTAAACACGCAAATGCGAAAGTTAAATGTACAGGTAATTTTTTATGAATGGCAACATATTCTGTCAAACTTGGTAAAACACGTACTTTGAATTTAGAAATCGAATTTAAAGCAATTGAAGATAATAAATGTTTGATAAATGGATTTCTAAAACGATCCAGAATTTCTTCAGAAAAACTTGCCAGTTCTGCTTTATCCATATTCAGTGTTTCGTTGATCTCCTCAAAAACAGCTTTGTTTACGAACTCTCCTGTAAATGAATTATCAACTGTTTCCTTAACCGTTTCGTTTCCGTAAAGCAACGAAATTGGCACCATAGCGGTATGCGCACCATTCAGGATTCTAACCTTACGAGTACGATAAGGCTGCATGTCTTCTACAATTTTTACATCTAAATCTGTTTTCTCAAACGGAAGTTTTTCTTTTAATGTATCATCACCTTCAATAACCCATAAAAAGAAACTTTCGGCACTTACAATCAAATCGTCTTTATAAGATAACTGACTGTTGTATTCTTCGATCTGGTCTTTTGGATAACCGGGAACAATTCTGTCAACCAGTGTATTATGAAAAGAACAACTGTTTAAAAGCCAGAAAATAAATTCTTGTTCCAGTTTCCAGTCCGTAGCATATTTTAAAATAATTTCTTTTAAAGTATCTGAGTTGTAATTAATTAATTCACAAGGAATAATCGTTAGCCCTTTTGCAGGAGCACCTTTGAAATGCTTAAATCTTTCATGCAAAAGTACGGTTAATTTTGCAGGAAAAGATACCGGAGGCTGCATTGTAGGCAAATCTGAAGCGATATATTCAATACCGGCTTCTGTTGTATTTGAAATAATAAAAGCCAGCTCTTCTTCTTTTGCCAAAGACAGATATTCCTGAAAGGAAGCATACGGATCAACAGCTTTTACAATATTGGTAATCAATTCATTTTCCTGAATTTCTTTTCCTTTTTTTACACCTTTCATGAACAAAGTGTACAAACCGTCCTGAGCATTAATCATATTCACCAAACCTTTGTCTATTGGCTGGACAACTGCAATCCCGGCATTAAAATCAGCTTCCTGATTTAATTTTTGAAAAGCATACTCTACGAAAGCTCTTAGAAAGTTCCCTTCTCCAAATTGTACAATTTTTATTGGAAGTTTATTTGAAAACTCCGAATTTGATCTGTTTATTTTTTCCATTATAAATCCTTTAAAGCATTACAAAACAACCATTAAATCATCTCCTGACTTGTATTTTTTAAATTGTAAAAGAAACATTACACCTGAGTGAGTAAATAAATTTTGCTGTGAGGAGTGACAAAATTTGTTTTGCAAGCGTAATGCTCAATTACAATCTCTAAAACTTAAAAAAAACTGCAAGTCAAATAAGAAATCGGTATGATTATTCCTTATTTATTTTTAATATTTTTTATGATCTCAAGAACGTGACTTACTTTGGTTTTTAAACCTTCAAAATCATTGTTATCAAGTATATCTTTTGAAATTAATTGTGATCCTAAACCAACACAAAATGCACCGGCATTCAGCCATGAACTTAAACTTTCGACTGTCGGATAAACACCTCCTGTAGGCATTATGTTTGTCCACGGACATGGCCCTTTTATCGCTTTTATAAATTCCGGACCGTAGGTATCAGCAGGAAATAATTTTACGATTTCGCATCCTAATTCTTCTGCCCTGGCTATTTCTGTAAGCGTTCCGCAGCCCGGCGACCATAGAACTTTACGGCGGTTGCAGGCAATTGCAATATCTTCCCTAAAAACAGGTGTTACAATAAAATTAGCACCTAAACTCATGTACAAAGAAGCTGCAGCAGCATCTGTAACAGAACCAACACCCAAAATCATTCCCGGCAATTCTGCCAAAGCATATTTGTTTAAAGCTCCGAAAACTTCATGAGCAAAATCACCTCTGCTTGTAAACTCCATCAGTCTGGCACCACCGTCATAACAGGCCTTTAGTACTTTTTTGCTTAATTCAATATCCGAATGAAAAAACAGCGGAACCATTCCGTTTTCTTTCATTTGTGAAGCCACTTCAATTCTTGAATATTTTGCCATTTTTATTTTTTTATCTTGATACTAATGCAGAACCATCACCATCAATCATATTCTCAACTTCTTTCAATGTTACCAGATTATAATCACCCGCAATAGTATGTTTTAAGCAACAAGCCGCTACTGCAAAATCTAATGCCCTTTGGTGATTATTATATTCTAACAGACCGTAAATTAATCCGCCCATAAAAGCGTCTCCGCTTCCTACACGGTCAACAACCGGAGTTACTTCTTTTACAGCTGCATTATAAATTGTTTTTCCATCATATAATACACCGCCAATTCTTTGGTGTGAAGCACTTACCGAATAACGAAGTGTTGTAGCAGCCACTTTTAAATTCGGAATCAGTTCAAACAATTTATCATATAAAGCCGGAAGCGATTTCTCTTCCTGATAATTTGGACTTACTTTCGGAACACCCAACATAAAATATGCTGTATCAATATCTCCCAAAATCACATTACTGTATTGCAGCATTTCAGGCATTACTTCGCTTGGCGTTTTGCCATACTGCCATAATTTTGATCTGTAATTTAAGTCGCAGGAGATTTTTATTCCTTTTTTATGTGCCACTTTAATAGCTTCTAAACAGGCTTCTGCTGCACTTTGGGAAATCGCCGGAGTAATTCCGCTCCAGTGAAACCACTCTGCACCTTCTAAAACTTTCTCCCAGTCTACCTGACCTTTTTGAATAGTTGACATTGCACTGTGTGCACGGTCATAAACCACATTACTTCCGCGGGTTCCTGCTCCGGTTTCCAGAAAATAAATTCCTAAACGCTCTCCTCCGTAAAGAATGTTTTTGGATTCAACATTCATTTTTCTGATTTCTTTTAATGCCGAACTGCCAATTTCATTTTCAGGTAATCTTGTTACAAATTCAGCATTTACGCCATAATTTGCTAAAGAAACACATACATTAAACTCTCCGCCTCCGTACGTAGCACCAAATGCTGTAGATTGCGAAAAACGTAAATGTCTTTCTGTCGATAAACGAAGCATGATTTCTCCAAATGCAACTACTCTACTCATATTGTATTTTTTTTGCCAGTAATTTTTTTCTTTTTTTACCATTAAGAGATTAAGAAAATAAAGTTTTGAACTAAATAAACTTAATGTCTTAATAGTGAAAAACTCTATTTAAAAATTGAAATATTCTTTAGCATTGTTATATGAAATATCAGAAACCAGTTTTCCTATCCATTCCATATCATTTGGAAGTTCTCCTCTTTTGATTTCGTCTCCTAAAAGATTACATAAAATACGTCTGAAATATTCGTGTCTTGGAAAAGACAAGAAGCTTCTTGAATCGGTAAGCATTCCAACAAAACAGCTGATTAATCCCATATTTGAAAGGGCATTTAGCTGCTTCGTCATTCCGTCTTTCTGATCTAAAAACCACCATCCTGATCCGAACTGAACTTTTCCTCTAACACTTCCGTCATTAAAATTTCCAATCATCGTTGCCATAACTTCATTATCAGCAGGATTTAGGTTGTAAATGATCGTTTTAGTCAGTTTATCTTTGCTGTCTAAAGCATTTAAAAAGCCTGATAATTTTTGTGCCTGCGGATAATCCCCAATAGAATCCCAACCTGTATCAGGGCCTAAGATTCTGTGCATACGTGCATTATTGTTACGTAAAGCTCCTAAGTGAAACTGCTGTACCCATCCAAATTCGTGATACGTTTCGCATAAAAATATTAAAACAGCACTTTGGAATTTTAAAGCTTCTTCTGAAGACAAGGTTCCGTTTTCTCTTTTCTTTTTGAAAATGGTATTGATTTCGTTTTCTGTAAAGTTTTCGAAATAAATCTGATCTAAACCATGATCACTTAATTTACAGCCATTTACATTAAAGAATTCAATTCTTTTTCTTAATGCCGAAAGTAAATCAGCATAAGTATTAATTGCAATTCCGGACACATCCCCTAATGTGTCCAGATATGCATTATAGCCATCGTTAGCAATTAAGATAGCTTTGTCAGGTCTGAAAGCGGTACTCATCTTTATTCCGGCAGAATTGTTTGCGAATTTCTGGTGAAATTCTAAACTATCAACTGGATCTTCTGTAGTACAAACCAATTCAGCGTTTACTTTCTTAAGGAGGTTCTGCGTGCTGTACGCCTGCGAGTTTATTTTTTCTGAAGTTTCAATATAAATTTTCTCAGCTGATTTTTCATTCAGTAAATCATAAATATCAAAATAACGGGCCAATTCTAAATGCGTCCAGTGATATAAAGGGTTACGCATCGTATACGGAACTGTTTTTGCCCAGTTTAGGAATTTATCTTTATCCGATCCGTTTCCTGTAACAAACTGCTCGTTGATACCCAATGTACGCATTGCACGCCATTTGTAGTGATCTCCGTTAATCCAAACCTGTGTAATATTATCGAAGATTTTATCTTCTGCAATAAACTGCGGATTTAGGTGATTATGATAATCAATAATCGGCTGATTTTTAGAGTAATTGTGATATAACTCTTCAGCATATTTATTTTCTAATAAAAAATTATCGTGTATGAAAGTGGTATTTGAACTCATGTCTCTTAAATATAATTTGAAAATTATTCTTCGTTAGAAGGTTTTCCGATTGTAGCAAGGATTCCGCCATCAACATACAAAATGTGACCGTTTACAAAATCACTGGCTTTTGATGATAAAAATATTGCTGCTCCCGCTAAATCGCCCGGGTCTCCCCATTTGGCTGCCGGCGTTCTGCTGATGATAAAATCATTAAACGGATGTCCGTCCACTCTGATCGGTTTTGTCTGTTCTGTAGCAAAATAACCTGGCCCAATTCCATTGATCTGTACATTATATTTCGCCCATTCAGTCGCCATATTTTTGGTCAGCATTTTCAATCCTCCTTTTGCTGCAGCATAAGCAGAAACAGTATTTCTGCCCAATTCGCTCATCATCGAACAAATGTTTATTATTTTTCCCTGCCTTCTTTCAATCATTCCTTTGGCAACATGCTTAGAAACGATAAAAGGGCTTACAAGATCAATATCAATTACTTCTCTGAAATCAGCAACTTCCATTTCAAGCAGCGGAATTCTTTTGATAATTCCGGCATTGTTGATTAAGATATCGATTGGTCCGACTTCATTTTCAATTTTCTGAACAGCTTCAATTACTTCTTTCTCTTCTGTTACATTAAATCTGTAACCAACCGCATTGATTCCTTCACTTTTAAGTAATGCCACAGCATCATCAATTTTTTGTTGTGATGAATTTCCGTTAACCACAATTGTAGCTCCGGCCTGACCTAATCCTTTTGCCATTGCCATTCCCAGTCCGTGTGTACTTCCTGTGATAAGGGCAACTTTTCCTTTTATATCAAATAAATTTGTCATGATTATTATCTTAAGTCTGTGATTTTACAAACATCCATATCTCCGTAATCTAAATTCTCACCAGCCATTCCCCAGATAAAAGTATAATTACTGGTTCCTGAACCAGAGTGAATTGACCATGGCGGAGAAATAACAGCCTGATGATTGTTCATCCAGATATGTCTTGTTTCCTGTGGTTGTCCCATAAAATGGCAAACTGCCTGATTTTCCGGAATATCCAAATAGAAATATACTTCCATTCTACGATCGTGAACGTGAGCCGGCATAGTATTCCAAACACTTCCCGGTCTTAATTCTGTCATTCCCATCTGCAATTGACAAGTAGTTACCACACTTCCGATAATCATTTGGTTAACCGTACGGTGATTGGCCGTTTCCATTGTACCCAGTTCTAATTTATTTGCTTCAGCCAAACTTACTTTTACCGTTGGATAAGTAGTATGTGCGGGTGCCGAATTGATATAAAATTTAGCCGGATTTTTGCTGTCATCACTTTTAAAAATCACTTCTTTATTACCGCTTCCGATATACAAAGCATCTTTAAATCCAAGTTCATACGATTTTCCTTCAACCAAAACAGAACCGCTTCCCCCAACATTTATAATTCCGATTTCTCTTCGTTCTAAAAAATATGGCGCTTTGAGCGGATCAATAGTTTCCAAGGTCAAATTACCTTTTACAGGAACCGCAGAACCGGCAATATATCTGTCATAATGAGAATATACCAATACGATTTCATCCTCCTGCATCAAATCATCAATCAGGAATTCTTTTCTTAATTCCTGTGTATCATATTTTTTAACTGCTTCAGGGCTTGACGCGTATCTTGAACTATATTTTGTCATAATTTTTAATTTAATGTAATCGATTGCACAAAATTATATCTTTATATTTAAAAAACCATAATTCAAGCTATAATTTATTTCAATTTTAAGTTTGAATTAGTATGATCTGATTAAAGATCTGTAATCGGGCTGTATTTTGGTACTAATGATTTCATTACAATCCATCCTGTAAGGTAACAAATGGCACAAATAGAAAAAATGATAAAATATCCCGCTTCAATTCCATGAAAACCCATAAATGACATATTTGTTTCTTTGGCATGATCAAACAAAACCCCTGACCCTTTATTAATCAGCGTTGATCCAATTCCGCCTGCCAGACCACCGATTCCTGTAATGGTTGCGATTGCTTTTTTAGGAAACATATCTCCAACTGTTGTAAAAATATTGGCAGACCATGACTGGTGAGCTGCACCGGCAATTCCGATAATAATTACCGGAACCCAGTAACTTATATATCCCAATGGCTGTGCGATTAGCGCCAATAAAGGAAAAAACGCAAAAATCAACATGGCTCTCATTCTTCCCTCGTATGGATTCATTCCCTTTTTTTCTACGAAATAAGTTGGTAACCATCCTCCAATAATCGACAATAACGTAATCATATAAAGTACAAACAACGGCAATGCTGCCTGTGTTGAGTCCATTCCGTAAACAGAACTTAAATATGCTGGTGTCCAGAATAAAAAGAACCACCAAACGCCGTCTGTCATAAATTTCCCGAAAGCAAAAGCCCAGGTTTGTTTATACTTGAAACAAGCTGCAAGTGAAACTTTTGTAGTAGTTTCAGGAACGAAACCTGCCAATTTACTATCAGCAATATCATCTTGCTGAATATAAGCCAATTCTTCTGCTGTTACTTTTACGTGCTTTTCAGGTTTATCATACATAAACATCCAGAAGCCCATCCACACAAATCCCAATGCACCAATGATTATAAAAGACATTTCCCAGCCAAAAGATTTTGCAATAAACGGAATTGTAATGGGTGCCGCTAAAGCACCAACTGTTGCTCCTGCATTAAAAATACTGGTTGCAAATGCCCTGTCTTTTTTTGGAAAATATTCTGCTGTAGTTTTTATTGCTGCAGGAAAGTTTCCTGCTTCTCCAACTGCCAAAACGAAACGTGCAAAAATAAACAGCGCAACACTTACATTGATTACCAATGCCGTATCGCTTACTGTACTGATTATTTCTTTTGAACCATGAAATCCTACAAACCATTCTCCGGTGATAATTCCTGAAGTGGCTATACCGCAAAAAGCATGCAGACAAGCACCAACAGACCAAATACCGATAGCCCATAAAAACCCTTTTTTAGTATCTAACCAATCTACAAATCTTCCTGCAAACAGTAATGATACGGCGTAAAAAATAGAAAACAAAGCTGTAATATTTCCATAGTCGTTATTGGTCCAGTGAAATTCAGGAGCAATAAAATCACTCCATGTTAAAGAAAGGACCTGCCTGTCTAAGTAATTAATTGTTGTGGCAAAAAACAACAAGGCACATATACTCCAACGATATTTTCCAACTTTAGTGCTTGTGTCATTCATTGTGACTGAATTTGTCTGGTTCATGGTAGTGGTTATTATAATTTATAGTTAGCAGCTATTTAATTCTTATGACAGTACTATTTAAAATCAAAATAAGTAAAAAATTAAATAATGTAATCGATTGCACAAATATAGTTTTTAATCTGTATAATCCAAAAAAATTAAATAAAAAATTATTTTATCAATATAAATAAATATATCATACAAAAAATACATTACTAAATTACATATTAAACAATATATCTGTTAAAAGCCAATATGTGAAAATCATCCGTTTTAGGTAATAAAATTGTCCTGAAATAAGTAGTTTTTGCTGAATTTTAAATGATATTTCAAATTCATTGAGAATGAAGCAATTTTTATTGTTTGGTAGATCTGATTAGGAAAGAAATTTCTACATTTGATTGTATCTCAAAAATAATTGCTAACTAATTTTATTAAAATTGAAAAAATCAAAAACCTCCATTTTAAAAAGAGTCTTCTTAAATCTGATTTTATGTTTAGGAACCCTAAGCCAGCTTCAGGCGCAGAATCAGGTGATTCCGCTTTGGAATAAAATTCCGGGAGAATTAAAAGCTGCTGATTACAAGGAAAAAGAAGAAATAAAAGATGGAAAAGTACAAAGTACAAGTTTGGTTACAACACCAACTTTAAGCGTGTTTTTGCCAAAAGAAATGAAACCAAATCAAACGGCTGTTATTATTTTTCCAGGCGGGGGTTACATGCATTTAGCCATTGATAAGGAAGGTACTAAAATTGCCGAATGGTTTAATAGCATCGGAATTGCAGCTTTTGTTTTAAAATACAGACTGCCAAATGATAAAATCATGATTGACAAAACGATTGGCCCTTTGCAGGACGCACAGGAATCAATTCGAATTGTGAGACAAAATGCTTCAAAATGGAATATTGATCCGAATAAAATTGGTGTAATGGGATTTTCTGCAGGAGGACATCTGGCCTCTACTCTATCTACACATTATGATGATAAAGTTTATGAAACTGCCTCTAAGGCAAGTGCCCGTCCTGATTTTTCACTTTTAATTTATCCTGTAGTTTCTATGCAGAATGAAATAACGCATAAAGGCTCACAAACCAACTTATTGGGAGACAACCCTTCGCAGGAATTAATTGATTCTTTTTCGAATGAAAAAAAGGTTACTGCTCAAACTCCGTCAACATTTTTGATTCATGCTACTGACGATGAAGTGGTTATTCCCGAAAATAGTATTAATTATTATTTAGCGCTTAAAAAAAATAAAGTTACAGCAGAATTACATATATATGAAAAAGGAGGACATGGTTTTGGATTAGGTGTAAACGACACCAGCAAATTCTGGACAAAGCAATGTGAAGAATGGCTAAAAAATAACGGATTTAAGAATTAAATCATAAAAATTAAAAAAGGCAAAACTCATAAAGTTTTGCCTTTTTCGTTATCAAAAAAAAAAAAAACGAAGTGAACAATTGAAATTTTAAACAGCAACTTCTTTTTCTGCTATAGCTTTTAATTTAGAAACAGAACTTGCTTTGTCTGTTACCTTAGGTTTTGTATTTGATTTTTTACCGAATTTTTGTTTTCCCCACCAAATTATAAATCCGGTGATGGGTAAACTTGCCGAGATCAGACTGGCAAAAAAAGCCAGGAACTTTCCTGTAAGTCCAAGTACACTTCCGACATGAATATCATAATTCATTCTTCTGATTTTATCCGGTAAATTGGCTTCTATATATTTTCCTGAAAAAGGAGTTTTTATCGAAATTTCTTTGAGTGTCTGCTGGTCAAAACTATAACGGTCCATATTATAGAATGTATTTTTTTGTTTGTATACAAAAGCGCCTATAGCATCAGAAGGTTTTTCCGGTATGGTTACCATAATTCCTGAAGCCTGTGGATTTTCTTTTGAAATGGTTTTTAGCAGTTTATCAACTGTTGTTACATTAAATGCTGCAATATGAGTAGTGTCGGATTTTGGTGATTCACGGCTTTCTGTTAATGGTTTGCCTCCTGATGTTACCCAGTACAAAGATTTACTCCACCAGTTAAAACTCCAAACCAGACCCGTAATAGAGATAAACAACAGAAAAATCATACTGTAAAAACCCAGTACATTGTGCAGATCATAATTCAGACGTTTAAACGTTGCTGACCATTTGATTTTAAAGCTTTTATCACGAATAGACTTGATCCATTTTGTTGGCCACCACAATACGATTCCCGAAATCAGTAAAAAGACAAAAATCAGAACTGCAACCCCAACAATTGGTCTTCCAATATCATAAGGAAGCCATAAGGCACGGTGTCCGTTTAGAATAAATCTGAAAAAATCAGGAGAATCAGTTCTTGAAACAGACTTGACGTTCAATACTTCACTCGTGTATGGATTCATATAAACGCTGGTAAAAATACCGCCTCTTCTTTTTCTGGATTTTTCTTCCTTTCCTTTCTTTTTATCTCTTCCTTCTCTTTTTCCGTCACTATTTTTAGCGGCCTCAGTTTGTTTTTTATCTTTATTAAACTCTTTTTTATCTTCTCTGCCCTTGCCTTTACCTTCCTTTTTTTCAGTAAAATACCCTACGATGGCAGCTTCGTCTTTTGCTCCAAAAGTGACACTTTTGGCATGCTTGCCTTTCATTTCCTTATCGGCAATGGTCACTAATTGCGAAGGCAGTAAAAATGCCTGTTCCTGTGGTTTTACAAAACGCCAGTCTTCAGTAAAATCCCTGATTTCATTTTCAAAAACATAAATACAACCCGTTAAACTGACAATGACGACTATAATACCGGAAGCTAATCCGAGCCACAAATGCAGCCAGGCCATTACACGCTTAAAAAGCGATTTTTTACTTTTTTTCTTATTTGGTTTTGACGAAGAAGAAAACATATTTTAAAGAGTATAAATAAATAAAAAACCGCAGACCCCGAAGAGCCTACGGTTCAAAAAAAACAAATTTTTAGTATTTTAATTTAGCGATAGCCGTAATCTGACCACCTTCTACTTTCATACCTCTTGTAGCAACAGCAGTTGTACCATTGATAGTATAAATCCAGCTTCCTTCCGGAGTATTAATACCAAGTACTGCTGAATTTCCGTCTTCTGTAACAATGTTGTAACGACTCGTTGCAGAAGTCAATGTTGCAGGAACATTTGTTACCCAAGCAAAAGTTTGGTTGTAAACATCGGCAATAGCTAATTTTACAGCTCCATTGTTTTTACCTGCATTTCCGTACATCAACAATAAGAATTTCCCTTTTGAGATATAACTTGTTGAAGAAATTTTATATCCTCCTGATTTCTCCTCAACATTAAAGAAATAAGACTGATCAAACTCTGTAGTTCCTTTTTTAATTTTTACAATCGCAGATGGTTTTGTAGAAACTAAAGTAGTATTACTAGTTGCAATTGCTCCGGAGAAACCATAAGCATCTCCATTTTCATCCTGAAATAATCCGTTTGTAAAATAAGCTCCTAAATAACTTGTACGGTTATCTTTGATTACTTTTTCTAATTTAAGTTCCGGATAATTGTAAACCGCAACCCATGTACTATCAGGATTTGCTGTTCCGAAATTATCAAGTCCGTCACCTTTGATACTCATGTATGGCATGAACACTTTATCCCCCACCTGAGTTGCCCAGGTAAAGAAAGCTCTCTCTCCATTTCCGGCTAGTTTTTTAGTATCTTGTTGTGCTTCACCTGTAATTAGTGATTTCTCAGCATCAATTTTGTACATCATTGCAATAGATGCAGCGCCACTTCTTGGAACTTTTACAGTTAAGATATCTTTATTTACAGCTGCAAAAACGTGCACGGTTTCTGCCTGAAAATCAGATTTTTTTTGCAATTTACCTTCAGCAGTTAAGTTGTAAGTCGTCACAGCTCCAGGATTTCCCTGTCCGTATAATAAACTAAAAAAGTTATTTTGGGCTGTAATATAATAACGGTAAGTTCCATCTTGTTCGATACCATTACCGATTGTACTAATTGTACCTGTTGAAACATCGTCTGTAGTTAATAAATAATCTGCAATTCCTACAGCTCCTGTAGTTGCTGTAATTATATATTTTGTTTTACCAGTATCAATTCCTCCTCCTGTTCCATTTCCGGAATTGTCATCACTACTGCATGAGAATGCTGTAAAAGCTATAAAAGCTGAGAATAAAGCTAATTTGTTACCTCTTTTCATATTATTATGGTTTTAAAAAAATTATTAATTTGATTTGGTGAAAAAATATCTGAATTTTATATAAAAGGCGCGACTTGGTTTTTGTAAAGAAAAATTATCGTACAGCTTATTATCAAGGAAATTTTTACACTCTAATGCAATATTGTATTTACCGTTAGCCAATGTGTAAACGGCGTTGAGATCATGACTATACTGTTTCGGGATTTCTAATTTGCTATCCTTGCTTCCCATACTAGGCCATGACAGATAGTAAGTGTGAACATATAGTAAATTATATCCAACAGATAAATTATTTCCTTTTTTAAACAAATCATTAAAAAAGACTGTGGCATCAACATTACCAAAAAGATAAGGTATGTTTGGAATTCTATCTTTGTAAAACCAGGAAACAAAGTTTTCTCCAGGCTCGTATTTGGTCATATTACGAAGATTTTGATATGTCATATTGAAACCACTTGTGAATTTTTTTCGATACGAATATCTAATCTCTCCGTCAACACCATAATTTGTCATTTTTCCAAGATTTACCGAATAGCTGTCAACCTGATTGGTAAATAAGGTATTGCGGATAAAATCTCTAGCATCACGATACATAAAGTTCACATCGAATGTAAGCGCATTTACTTTATTAAAACTTGTCTGGTAACTTACACCCAAATTATAATTGTAACTAGATTCAGGTTTTAAATCAATGTTCGCTGCTACATTTTCGTTTGGATTTCCAAAAAGTTCACGAGAACCGGGAAGACGATAACTTTTCTCAAAAGAAGCTTTGATTTGTAAATTCTGTCTCAGGTAATAACTGGTTGCAGCTCCGTATCCCACTGTAGAGGTTTTATCTTCAAACTTTTCATATGCAATGTCACCAGCGTTCCCACTCGGATTATAACTTCTTGAGTATTTGGTATATAAATCATAGTTTTTTAAAAACACAGAAGTACTCCATTTTTCATTATAATCGAATTTATAACCAAGGCCTAAAATATTTTTTTGCGTTTTTCTAGGCTGCTGATAAGAAATAGATTCAGGCACTAACTCGTCTTCCTGCTTACGATTAAAAGTAGTAAAAGTGTTATTCAGCATAAAGGAATGACGTTCTCCAAGATTATAAGTAGCATTAGCATTCACAATACCATTATTGTCACGAAGTTTCATTAAAGTTCTGTTTTTTTCTCCGCCAAGTCCGGGATATTGTATATAATCTCCAAACCAATTGTATTTTCTAAAAACAGTATCAACAGTCTGCTCCTCACCAAAGTTATAATTCCCGTTGACGTTCACATTAAGACCTTTTGTAAACAAATCTTTTACCTGATATTTAATTGTGGGCATTAAAATATTTCCCTGAGTATAACGGCTTCCAAAAACACTTTTCATTCTTGCACCAGTCTGAATATCTGCCTTATTTTGTCCCCCAGTAAAACCAAACAATAATTTATCAGCATATTTTTTTCCTGTAATACCAATATTTATAATTACCGTTTCATTATGATATGTATCATGAAATCTTCTAACTCTTGCGTTTGGAAAATATTCACCTGTTTTTAAATCTGCTGCTTCAATATTTACCCAATAGTTGTTGTCAGAATAATTTTGAAAAGCATTAATTTCAGTTGTAAAACCGCTCTTAGAAGTATAACCGGCATTTATCGCAGTCTTGTGTGTATTAAAAGATCCAAAAGAATAAGAAGCATCAAAATAGGTTCTTGGTTTTGAATTTGTTACAATATTTACCGCCCCTCCCAAAGCATCTCCTCCCAGCCAAATTGGCACTACACCTTTGTAAACTTCAACACGATCGGCAAGATTAATCGGAATATTGTTCAACTGAAATGAAGAACCAAAATTATCCATCGGAATTCCATCAATAAAGACCTTGATCTGATTCCCTGAGAATCCATTAATGGAAAGTTCTGACTGAGATCCAACACCTCCCTGCTCACGAACCCGAACTCCTGAAACTCTGTCTAAAGCATGAGAAAGGTCTAAAGTTGTATTATGTAATTTTTTGGCATCAATTGCAGTAACACTATATGCCTGTTTATTTACTTTTTCTGTTGCGGTACGTCCCAGAACGGTAACGCTTTCTAATTCGGTTAATTCGTTGTCTAACTGGATTGAAAAATCAACATCCTTATCCGAAACCTGAATATTTTTTTTATGATCAGAAAAACCAACCGCAGTAATTTTTAAGGTGTACTTTCCAGGCTGAACATTTTTAAAAATGAACTTCCCATTTTCATCAGAGATTAAACTTAAGTCAGTTTTTTCTACAACAATTGTAGCATAAGGAATTGTTTGACCTGACTTTTCAGAAACTTGTCCGGACACTGTGAAACCTTGATTTTGCTGAGAAAATGACAAGAACGAAATAAAGAAAAATGAAATAAAAAATAAAAATTTATGAGTTGACATATCTTTAATTAGACTAATTATAAATAACTTTGGCGCAAAAGTACCCTCAACTACATCAAAAATGTTAGGGAAAAACGGATTATTATTTTGTAAAAACGGATTAAATTTTGAAAATCACATCAAAACTTTTAGCACACAAAGAACTCATTATTGATATTGAAACGGGAAACCAATACGACTCAAAAAGTCTTCTGAGAGAAGAAAATATTCAAATAAAAAATGAAGAAACAGAAGAAATAAAAAGCCATCATTTAATTACAGACGGAATGGTTCTGCTTGATACTCAGCTGTATTTTTCTACTCCACAGACAATTGAATTTGAAATCGATGATGAATCTGTGATTATGAATTTTATAAGTTCTAATAATGTTGAAACCTATATTGATGAATTGGAAAGTGAAAAATATTCCAAAGAAAATACGCACAATATTTTCTACACTTCTCATTTTAATGCGACTTTCAAAATTCCGGCTTTCGAACAGATTAATTATTTATCCATCATTTTATCCAAAGAATTCTATTCCACGATTATAAATGAAGACTGGAAACTTCATGAGAAATTCTCAAAAAACATCTTATTTAAAAAATCCAGTTATTTAACTTCCAAATACCTTCCGTTTACCCCTTCCATTCAATGGATTATATCCGAAATAAAAAACTGTACCCGTCAGGGAGCCCTGAAAAAGATGTATATCGAAACCAAAATCACGGAACTTTTAATACATCAGCTCGAAACTCTTATCAATCGTCCCCAACAAAATGAAAACATAATACAGGATGATTACGCCAAGCTACAGGAGGCAAAACAAATACTGGAAAATGATTGTGCGCATGCGCCAACGCTGACAGAACTTTCGCGTATTATTTCATTAAATGAATTTAAACTTAAGAAAGGTTTTAAAGCCTGTTTTGGTACTACGGTAAAAAGCTATATCATCAAACTCAGAATGGAACGAGCAAAAGAACTGTTCCAAAACAAGGCAATTACAGTAAGTGAAGTTGCTTACAAATGCGGGTATAAGGATGTTTCTCATTTCTCTGCCGCTTTTAAATCTTTTTATGGGTTTTCTCCTCAAAAATTTAAAATCAACTGGGATATCATTCAGTTATGGATTACCGGTATTTTTCTGTTAGGTTAAAACAGTCCAAAAAAATTTTTCATTCTTGTCCTGGATTAAGTTATTGTTCTTTCTTAAACAGATAAATTTGCCATATAAATTATAAGTTCTCACAAAAGCTGTTGATCTGATTCCGGAAAATAAAATTCAAAAACATAAAATTATCGTTCTTGTTCTAGATTAAGTTGAAACTATAATTTAAGAAATACATTTGTCAAATAAATTACTGGTTCTCACAAAAGCTGATGATCTAATTCAGGAATTAAAATTGAAAAAACAGAAAATTATCTTTCTTGTTCTAGATTAAGTTGAAACTATGATTTAAGAAATACATTTGTAATATAAATTACTGATTATGAAAATACTTGAATTCTTAATACTCGGAAAAAACGAAGCAATTCTGCCCATTTTACTTAGACTTGTAAATGCTAATGAAAATTGGAATGCTGTTGCCTTTAACGACGAAAATTTAGCTCAGGAATATTTTCTAAAAAACAAAATTGATATGGTTTTACTGAGTTCCGGAATCGAAGACCATGTCGAAAAAGAGTTTACTCATTTTTGTCTGAAACATCAGCCGGAAACAGAAGTAATTGAACATTTTGGTGGAGGCAGCGGATTATTACAATCTGAAATCTATCACCGGTTACATCTAAAAGGAAAACTTTAGGTACCAGAATTTTCCTTTTTAAATAATCAAAAGCCTTTAAAATAATTAATCAACGAATATTGATCATCAAATCGACGATATATCGTTAAGACAACTATTGCCTTTTCAGAACATTTCCTTTAAAATCAACGCCTGACAAATAAGGCACTCATTTTGAACGCGATAAACTGAAAAAATATAAAAAAAACTTTTCAAAAACCCAATTTAATAACAATTCAAAATTTATTATCATGAAAAAATTAATCTTAACAGCAGTTTTATTAGTAGTAACATTTATCGGATTCGCTCAAAAACCAAGTCCGGCACAATTAAACCCGACAAACCACACTCTTGTACTTATTGATTATGAAAGCCAGATGGCATTTGCGGTAAGTAACATTCCGATCGATCAGCTTCGCAACAATACAGCGTTAGTAGCCGGAGCTTCAAAAATATTCAAAGTACCAACTATCGTAACCACTGTAGCCGAAAAATCATTCAGCGGACCGGTTTTTAAAGAAATCGAAGAATTTTACCCACAGGCAACTTCAAACTATATCGATCGTACTTCGATGAATACCTGGGAAGATGCGGCAGCTTACAAAGCTATAGTAGCAAAAGGTAAAAAGAAACTGGTATTTGGAGGTTTATGGACAAGCGTTTGTATCGTTGGGCCAGCATTATCAGCAATTAACGAAGGATATGATGTTTACGTAATTACAGATGCAAGCGGTGACGTTTCTAAAGAAGCTCACGAAATGGCCGTAACCCGTATGGTTCAGGCTGGCGCACACCCTATAACTTCTTTACAATATTTATTAGAATTACAACGTGACTGGGCTCGTCAGGAAACTTATGTACCTGTAACCGATTTAGTTAAAAAATACGGTGGTGCTTATGGAGTAGGTGTTCAATATGCACACGAAATGTTGAAACACTAAATCCAACTGAACGCAGATAAAACGGATTCGCTATCGCTAAAACGCGGATAACAAACGGGTTTTTATTTTAAACAATTGCATATAAAAAAATCTGTGTAAATCAGCGTTTTCGCAAAGCGAATCCGTAAAATCAGCGTCTAATTTAGTCCATCAAAAAGGCTGTATAAAACGTACAGTCTTTTTTTCTCCAAAACCAAACAAATACCACAATCATGAAACTCTCTTTTAAAATAGCGGCTTTTCTTTTAATCATTTCACTTCCCATTTTTGGGCAAAGCAAAAAAGCCACACTTATCGTTCATCATGCAGTAATTCATACTTTAGATGATAAAAATACAATTGTTGAAGCGATGGCGGTGTCTGATGGAAAAATTCTGAAAACCGGAAAAAACAGTGAAATCTTAAAATTAAAAGACAAAAAAACAACTGTAATCGATGCCAAAGGAAAAGTGATTATTCCCGGAATATTCGACTCACACATGCACATTATTCGTGGAGGAAGATTCTACAATACAGAATTACGCTGGGATGGCGTTCGCTCTTTAAAAAGAGCATTGGCCATGTTGAAAGAACAGGCTGAAAGAACTCCAAAAGGACAATGGGTTCGCGTTGTAGGCGGATGGAACGCTTATCAGTTTGAAGAAAAAAGACTGCCGACTTTAGCCGAAATCAACGAAGCTACCGGCAATGTTCCTACTTTTATTCTTCATTTATACGGACATGCTTATTTGAATAAAGCAGGTTTAGAAACTTTAAAAATCGACGCCAATACACCAAATCCAAATGCGGGATTGATTGAAAAAGATCCTGACGGAAACCCAACCGGATTATTAGTGGCAGAACCAAACGCTTTTATTTTATACTCTACCCTTGCCAAACTTCCGGAATTAACTCAGGATGAAAAATTCAATTCAACCAAACAATTTATGACCGAAATGAACCGTCTTGGCGTAACAGCCATTATGGATGCAGGTGGCGGATTTCAAAATTTTCCAGACGATTACGGTGTAACAAATGGTTTATGCAAAGACAGCGATTTAACCATTAGAATGCCATATTACTTATTTGCTCAAAAAGCAGGAACAGAATTAAACGATTACACCAAATGGATGCAGACCGTTGAAATTGGCGAAGGCTGTGACGACGATCATCATTCGGATAAAGTAGAATATCACGTTCAGGGTGCAGGAGAAAACCTAGTAATGAGTGCAGGAGATTTTGAAAACTTCGATAAACCAAGACCCGAATTAAGCCCGGCGATGGAAGGACAATTAAAAGAAGTTTTGTCTCTATTGGTTAAAAACAGATGGCCGTTTAGAATTCACGCCACTTATAACGAAAGCATTACACGATTTTTAAATGTTATTGAAGAGATCAATAAAGAGACACCTTTAAACGGACTTTTATGGTTCTTTGATCACGGAGAGACAGTGTCTGTAGAAAATTTAAAACGCATCAAAGCGCTGAATGGCGGATTGGCAATTCAGCACAGAATGGCCTATCAGGGGGAAAGTTTCATTAAAAGATATGGAAAAACTGCTGCTGCAAACACCGTTCCTTTAAAGAAAATACTGGAATTAGGCATTAAAGTCGGAATGGGAACTGACGGAACCCGTGTAGCAAGTTACAATCCATGGGTTGGTTTGTATTGGCTTACAACAGGAAAAACATTGGGCGGTTTAAAATATATGAATGACGAAAATATCGTTGACAGAACGACGGCTTTAAAGTTATTTACTTACGGAAGTGCACAATTAATCAATATTGAAAAAGATCGTGGAATGCTGACAGCAGATAAACTAGCCGATTTTGCCATTCTTTCTGATGATTATTTTTCTACTTCTGAAGAAAAAATCCTAAACATCGAATCAAAACTGACAGTTGTAAACGGAAAAGTAATTTATGCCGATAATGACTTTAGAACTTTCGCAAACGAAAAACCAAAAGCAATTCCGGACTGGAGCCCGGTAAATTACTTTGGAGGTTATCAAAAAAACTAAATCAAAATGAAAAATACATTCTTCTTATTGTTGCTTTTGGGAATCTTTTTTTCTGCAAACGCACAACAAAAACCAGTTTTTCAAAAGCTGCGATATGAGGATGATTTCAAATATCTAAAAGCCGATTCGACGAAGAACTTTTACGAAAAAATTAAATATATCCCATTAAGCCTAAACGAAAATTACTACGCATCCGTTGGCGGTGAAGCGAGACTGCAGTACACCTACACGGTAAATGACAAATGGGGTGACGAATCTGATGAAGGCGATGGTTATTTGCTTTCCCGTTACCTGCTTCATGCTGATGTTCATTTAGGAATTTTCAGAACGTTTTTTCAATTGCAAAGCAGTTTAGCCAACAGTAAAACGGATCCAAGTCCGGTTGACGAAAACCTATTAGACATTCATCAGGCATTTCTGGATATCGATTTTATTAGAAACGAAAAACAGCAATTAACATTACGTTCCGGAAGACAGGAACTTATGTACGGTTCGCAGCGCTTAGTGGCGGTACGTGAAGGCCCTAACAGCCGACTTGCTTTTGATGCTGTAAAACTATTTTATAAAAATAATACCTGGCAGACAGATGCCTTTTTCACACATCCCATTGCGAATAAACCCGGAACTTTTAATGACAGCTTTAATGAAAATGCCCGATTTTGGGGAAGCTATACGGTAATTCATAAAGTTCCTTTTATTCAGAATATAGATTTGTATTATCTAGAATTATGGAAAAGCCGTTCCGTTTTTAATGATGCAATTGGAGAAGAAAACAGACAATCTGTTGGAACCCGAATCTGGAAAAATAAAGGAAACTGGAAATATGATTTTGAAGGCGTTTACCAATTCGGAACGATTAATGAGAAAAATATTTCTGCCTGGACAATTTCTTCTTTTGCTTGCTATACTTTCGAAAATTTAAAGTACAGCCCCGAGATTGGACTTAAAACAGAAATTATTTCCGGTGACAAAACCTTCGGTGATAATCAATTACAGACTTTTAATCCGTTATATCCAAGAGGTGCCTATTTTGGATTAGTTGCTTTAATCGGTCCGTCAAATTTAATTGACATTCATCCTTCAATCAGCTTAACTTTATCCGAAAAATGGGGTCTCGGGATTGATTATGATATTTTCTGGAGGCAAACTGTAAGTGATGGTTTATATGCACCAAACATGCAGCTTTTATATTCCGGAGAAAATACAACCAAACGTTTTATAGGTTCACAATTAATCTCGAATTTAGATTATACCGCAAATGATTATTTGGCATTTACATTAGAAACCGGCTGGTTTAATTCAGGTTCATTTTTAAAAGAAGTCGGTACTGGGAAAGATTATTTTTATGCTGCCTTGACAGCACAATTTAAATTTTAATAAAAAGAACCGGAGGTTCAATACATATTGTAGGGACGGATTTTAATCCATCCATTAAAAACATTATTTTCCAAAGCTTTGACAGCACAATTTAAATTTTAAATTTGTGTAAACCAAAGTTCAAAAAATGGAGAAAAAATATTCCGTTGCCATTTATCCTTCGCCAGAAGTTATTGATTCGGTCAAAATAATGAAGGATTATTTAAAAAGCAAAATTGACTGGTACAACAGTTGTAATTCGACAGCACATATTACGATTTGTGAATTCACCATTGACGAATCTGAAATAGAAAAATACAAGCAAAAGCTTTTTAAAATCTGTGACACGTTTACTCCTTTTCAGGCTTATTTAGATCATTTTGGAGCCTATGATAATGCAGGGGCATTTTTTATTGCTCCAAATGAAGATTCGAAAAACCTTTTAAAACCAATCCTGAAAAAAGTTCAGGAAACTTTAAAACCTCTAAAACTCAAAAAGAGCGATGATCCGCATATGTCTATCGGCAGAAAACTAACTCCTGAGAATCTTAAAATAGCATCGCAGCTTTTTACCACAATTGATATTGATTTCTCCTGCAAAGAAATCGTTCTAAGAGAACTTGATCCTGTTAAAAAACAGTTTTTTGTAATTGATACTTTTTCTTTTAATGGAAATACGCAGCCTGAATTTATTCAGGGAAGCCTTTTTTAATGATTTTGGTATTAATGCCATCCTGCCGAAAGAAGGAAACATAGCCCAAGGTTTCAACCTTGGGAGCGCAATATATTCACAATACAAATCCAAAGGTTGAAACCTTGGGCTATAATAAAATCCCCTTATTGATGATTCAGATTGTGGAGTTCTTGTGTGATCCTTCCTTCATCAGGATAACAAAACAAGAAAACATAGCCCAAGGTTTCAACCTTGGGAGCGCAATATATTCACAATACAAATCCCCAAGGTTAAAACCTTGGGCTATGTAAAAAATTGCAATTCTGCGTCTTTGCTACCAATTCAACAACTTGCGAACCTTGCGAAAAAACATTGCGCCTTTGCGTTTAAATAAACACAAAGCAAAACAACCTGAAACCTGAAACGAAAAAAACAAATCATTAATTTTTCGTATATTTGAATTTTACAATTCATCTCATATGAAATCCCTAGACTCATTTTACCAGGATATTACCGAAGGCTCAACAGTTCAACCAAGTTCGTTATTACCAAATGACATTCAAAAAGAAATAGGACATTTTAATGTTTTTAATATTAAAGAACTATTAGAACGCCTTCAGGGGAAATCGATTATGCCTTATGACAGGCGGGCATATTATAAAATAAGTTTGATAAAAGGAAAAAACAGAGCTGAATACGCCGATAAAATCATAGAAATCGATAAATATGCTTTGCTGTTTGCCACACCAAAGATTCCTTATAATTATTTACCGCAAGACACGAATCAGGCCGGACAGTTTTGCGTGTTTACCAGCGAATTTCTTTCTAAAAACAAAAGCGGAATTGATTTGGATGAACTTCCTATTTTTGCTTCAGACGGATATCCTGTTTTTCAGCTTTCCGAAGAAGAAGTGCCTGAAGTTGAATTGATTTTCAACAAAATACAAAAAGAAATCAACTCCGATTATATTTATAAATATGACCTGATTCGGAATTATGTCGCAGAGTTAATTCACTTTGGACAAAAACTACAGCCTATAACCGCACTTTATTCCAAACATAATTCGGCAGCAAGAGTTTCTTCCTTATTTGCGGAATTATTAGAACGACAATTTCCTATTGAATCCCCGCATCAGCGACTGGCGCTTAGGACCGCAAAAGATTTCGCCGACCGATTAGCCGTTCATGTCAATCATCTCAATAAGGTTTTAAAGGAAAACACCGGAAAAACCACAACAGAATTAATCAGCAGCCGATTAACAAACGAAGCGAAAATTCTCTTAAAACAAACCGACTGGAATATCTCTGAAATTGCCTATTCACTAGGTTTTGAAGAGTTAGCCCATTTTTCTAACTTTTTTAAAAAACAAACTTCTCTTACGCCTTTGGCATTTAGGAGTTAGTTTTGGTTTCAGGTTTCAGGTTTCAGGTTTCAGGTTTCAGGTTTCAGGTTTCAGGTTTCAGGTTTCAGGTTTCAGGTTTCAGGTTTCAGGTTTCAGGTTTCAG
>NZ_QETH01000035.1 GCF_003105115.1 Flavobacterium sp. HTF
ATTAATAATGCATGGATTTGTGCCATGGTTTTATTAATTCCCCATTGAGAACCTAATGCTCCCCAGGTCTGTACGAATTTATTTTTTGCTTCTCTGAATTCCATGATACAAATGTATACAAAAGTTTTTAAACTTTCAAAAATAAATGAAAGTTTATTTTTTAGAAAATGTAAAAATAGATTTTTGGCTTTATCTAAATCTTTTCATATCACAATTTTACTTCTTTATAGCTAAGAATTTTCTCTCTGTGACATTTTTTAATTACAACACTATTATCTGGGATAGTTTTGACATTGAAAATAAAAAAGACCGGCAAAATTGTTTTCAGTATTTGTTTTAAGCTGGATTTTTAGATGAATAGCATAAAATTCCCATACACTATTCTTATAATTTCTGATTTAAAAACAAATGATGATTTCCAGAGTAGATATGATTTTAGAAAAATAAAATCTGCTACAACAGAAATAATAGCTGCGGAAACCGAAAAGCAGAAATAGAGTAGGTTATAAAATTTTAAAAATTATTATCATGGCAATTCAAACAGTTGGAAAATTTAAATTAAATCAGGAAGGTGGATACGTTTGCAGAACAGAATTTGTGTATGTGGATCCAAACGGTCAGCTAAAACATTCTTCTCAGACAGATAACGAACTTTTAGGACAATCTTATACAACAGATCCTGGTAGTCTTGGTGTACCGGATGGTTCTATGCTTTGGATGAAAATATGGGTTATGGCTGGATATGATAATCAGGCATCTCAGGCATTTATTTACCAGTCAGGTAATTCGGCGGTTGCAGAATATACCTCTTCAGGTACAACATTAGCAAATCATTTATCTCTTGACGGAGTAAATTAAACCATTTAAACTTTTAAAAAACACTGATAACTATTTTAAGTTATCAGTGTTTCTTTTTTAATCGGACTTTTTTTATTGAAGGAATCTCAACAAACTAAAATTATTTTTCATGACATTTTTTTCCGCTTTCATAACATGGAATTCCCGTCTTATGACATTTTTTTACTTAAAACTATACATCTGATCTAGTTTTGATAAAGAAAAAGACACTCTAAAGCAGAGAAAAAATAAAGCTAAGATCATGGAAAATTTATCAGAAGGCACAATCGGGGATTTAGGAACGCCAGGTGCGCCAGTAGCAAGATTTAGTTTAGTAGTAATGCCATCAAAAAATGCCGTATCGGGCAGAGTTTTAATTCAGCAGTCACTGAATAAAACTGATAGCGATATAGAAATCAAGGTTGAAGGCAAAATACATGCTACGGGATTTGGCAATTTCACAAAAGTGGTGAGTCTGCACGGGCAATACGACCAGTCTTTTTCTTCTGATACATTTGGGGCTTTCTTAGCCGATTTTGATGCGCATTTTGTTGTTGATGATGAATGGAACGGAACGGGAGGATTTTCCTTTTATAAAAACCAGATTGAAAATGTACCAGTTGAGGCGATAAAAAAATTAAAAGAGGAATTGGTATAGAGTAAAACTCTAAAAACAATTTATCAAAGGGATATTAAATATGTGCAATATTCCTGGCTCATATCTAATTTTTTGTTGAAGACCGCCCGGCCAAGGCGGTCTTTTTTTAGTATCGGTAAACCTGAAATTTAATATTCCAAACCTAATTAATACTTAACATCTGTACTTATGAATGATTTGATTCCGGAAACCAGAAGTTGCTGTTGTTCTGCCAAAGAACAAAAACAGACTGAAGTAAAACCAATATCCAGGACCCGTAAAACACTTAGGGCTATCCCATCAATGTTATTGAGTGTTTTTATCGCTTTTTTTCCTAAATGCCCGGTTTGCTGGGCGGTTTATATGAGCATGTTTGGGAGCCTTGGTCTGGCGCGTTTGCCTTATATGGGATGGCTACTTCCTGTATTGCTGTTTTTTCTTGCCCTTCATTTATTTATGATTTACAAAAAATCGGCATCTGATAGTTATGCACCCTTTGTGCTGAGCCTGACCGGAGCTGTTATAATTGTTGTAGCGAGATTTTCTTTTAATAACGAAAAATGGCTGCTTATAACGGGTATGATCTGTCTTATTTCAGGATCATTATTAAGTCAGTTTCCGGCTATCCGGCTTCACTTATTTACACCAAAACACGATAACCTCAAAAATATATAATTATGTCTGTTACACAATTAAAAGTTAGAAAATCAATTTCGGTAATACAAAGAGATTACGAAAACGGAAATAAAAAAGAACTGGAAGATTTAATGCGCGCATGGAAAGGAATAAAAGAACTTCCGGCCGATGATCCCCATTCTTTTTTTAAGTTGGGCGGTTTTCATGGAGAGCCTTTCAGAGGCGCCGGATGGGGCAGCTCTGCGTATTGGGGAGGATATTGCAATCACGGAAATGTATTGTTTCCGACCTGGCACCGTATTTATATTTTAAAAATCGAAGAAGCACTGCAAAGTATAAAAGGATGCGAAACCGTAATGCTGCCTTATTGGGATGAAACGGATGAAGAATCATTGCAAAAAGGTATTCCGTCTTGTTTAACAGATGAGTTTTTTGAACTGGATGGAAAAAAAATAGCAAATCCGCTGCGTTCTTTCGTCTTTCCAAAAAATATTGTCGATAATGTTCAGGGAGATAATAATCTTTATAATAAACCAAAAGGGTATGAAACGGTTCGTTATCCATTATCCGGTTTGGTAGGATCAGACGAAGACAGAAAAAATACGGCAAAGCATAATGCGCAATTTCCGGATTATAATAACAATGTAAAAATACTGAACAACAATATTTTAAATTGGCTTAATTCGTATATCATCGTTAAAAAGAAGAAAATTGAAACGAATGTAAATCAAAAGTTTAAAGACTGTCTGGAAGCACCTAATTACACTGTATTTTCAAACACTACTTCTGCTTCTGAATGGAATATAAACTTAGAAGAAGGCAGTCTTCCGGTGGTATCCCTGGAATCTCCTCACAATAGTATTCATCTTGCTGTAGGGGGCTGCGATTTGCCTACCTATGATCGTTCGCCTATTCCAGGTGCAAATGGAGATATGGGAGAAAATGATACGGCAGGATTAGATCCTATTTTTTACTTCCATCATTGTAATATTGACCGCGTATTCTGGATTTGGCAGAAAAAACATGGTTTTACGGATCATCTTGAAATTTTTCCGGAATATCCGGGTACAAATACAGTTGATAATCAGGGGCCAACTCCTGGAATGGCGCCTAATTCATGGCTTGATTTAGAAAGTCCGCTTAATCCGTTTAAAATAACAGAAAAAGGGAAGGAGAGACCGTATAATTCTTTGGACTGCATTAACATCGAAAAACAACTCGGGATAACGTACAGCAAAGGGTCACTGGATCAGTTTTCTGAAGCAAAACTTTTAAAAGCAGAAAATGAAGATGCAAAAGTGATTAAAGTATCCAGAATTAATAAGGCTCCCATAAGAGGCTCTTTTATGATTTCTGCTTTTGCTACAATCGAAGGAAAAAAACAGCATTTAGGAACAGAAGCTGTCCTGAGCCGCTGGAACTCCCAATATTGTGCGAACTGTCAGACGCATCTCGAAGTAAAAGCATTTTTTAAATTACCGGTTCTGGAGGAAACTTCAAAAGATGCTTTAAAGGCATCTTTGAATAGTGTAGAAATAGAAATACACGGACGTGACGGTGTTTTAGGAGGAAGTGATAATGAGAATAATGATGGAAATCTTAAGAAAGCAGCAGTATTAAAAAGCGGAAAACCACCGATAACTTTCCATGTAGAGATTGTATAACATCTACTATTTAAAATCAAATAATTCATTTAGATAAATAAAACCCAAAAACAACCCTATCATGAAAAAATTGAATATAAAAACCACAGCTCTGCTTATGGGAGCTTTAATAATTATCTTTTTGGGATGCAAAAAGAATGATTTATTAGCGACAGCAGATTCAGAATACCTTCCACAGGATGTAAAACAATCCTGTACCGTTTCTGAAACAGAATTTAATTCCTGGTTCAAATCAGGAAAAGTAACCGAGAACGGATTAGTGGAACCCGCGAACAGTGTTACCTTTCCTCATAATAACAATTGTGATTTCTACAAATGGTCCCAACAAATGTTTTTATGGATTACTTCGCCGGCTTCAGGCGAGTATGGAAATAAGGGAACCATCTTAGAATCTCCGGTATTTTATAATGTTTCCCCTCAGGATCCGATTACTAAAAAGCGAACACTGGAAGCTCATAAACCTAATGTTTTGCTTCGTGCTACCGGAAGTATCACTCAGGATGGACCGAACAGACTTCCTGTTATTATAGATAAATCCGGAAAAATGTTTGAGGTTGAAGCTCAAAAAAGTGATGAGAAAGTTAAAAATGAAGCAAACAAACTGGTTCAGGTTGGTCGCGTAGCAGCAAATGCAAACGGGGTGCATACTTTTTTTGATGTAAAAGGAACAATTATCAAAAGCCCAAAACCAGTTATTGAAAGCGAAATTAATCCGTCAGAAGTTGTACAGGAATTCAAAGTAGGTAAGAAATCTATCTTTCTGGATTCCAAAGGAAATGAGGTTCAGTCAGAACAAGGACAGGCAGGATCAGACGGAGTTTTAATGGGAGAAAATAAATCCCTGGTATATTATATTACAATGGTTAATGATGTATATGCATACTTTTTAACCGGAGTAAATGAAGGTAAATTAAACGGAAATCAATTTCCTACTACCGCAAGTGCCAGAGACAGCATTGTTGCCTATGCAAAAACAAAAGGATGGGCTGCTCCGCCTGACCCTAATGCGCTGGCAATGGAATTAAAAACTTCCTGGGTTGAGGTTACAGATCTTCCAAATGCCAATACTTATGTTACGATCAAAGCCATAATTCCGACTTATGATAAATCGAACCCAAATAAATGGGTAGAAAACGGGCAGCGAACTGCAAAACTGGCTTTAGTTGGAATGCACATTGTAGGAAGTGTGGCCGGACATCCCGAAATGATCTGGGCAACATACGAGCATGAAAAAAATTCTCCAAATACAGCATACTCTTATGTAGATAAAAATAATAATGTCAAACATGTTCCGGCAGATACAGGAAAAGGATGGCTTTTTAATGCGAATGCCAATGATACAACCGGAGCGCAGAACATTCAGAATATGACGGTAAGCGGAGATACGATTTTGATTAAAAATCCGTCACTGTTGAGCCCGACTGCCCGAAGAATTATGGCGTGGGGAGTTGCTTCAAATACGGTTCCGAACGGAGAAGATAAAACTCCTGCAGATTCGAACAGCGAAGTAATTTCTATAAATAATGACATTCGCAATATGCTGGTAGGTAACGATGTGAGAAAAAATTATTTACTAATAGGCGCAACCTGGACTTTTGGTGGTGCGGGACCAAATGGAAACGTTTATCCTTATGGAGCAGTTAATGATTCGATTCCTCATGGTGATGCAATTGGAACAGGCCAATTGTCAAATAGTACAATGGAAACTTATGTTCAGTCTTCATCATCAGCCTCTACAGAACAAACTGCCATTTCGTGTTTCTCATGTCACAATAATAATAATGGTGTGAAACCAGGAGATTTGAGCCACGTTTTTGAAGACATTATATCTTTGCCTCCAAATACACAAACCAAGAGAATTTTAAAATAATAATTAGAAAATTGTTAATGAAAAAAATCCAGAACTTATTCTTAAGTCCTGGATTTTTTAATTGATGTCAAAATGTTGCCTGTTTTCAGAATAATAAAGTTATGTTAATTCAACAGCTGAAATTTTATATTAAGTATTGGAAAGATATTTTTGTAAAAATCACATTTTATGGAATTATACTACACCTTTTCAATACTAATTGTATTGGCTTCTTTCTTCGCCTATTTAAATTTAAGATTTTTAAAATTGCCCGGAACTATCGGAATCATGATTATTGCCATGTTGGTTTCAGTAGGTATTCGTCTTCTGGGTGATTCTTATTTTCCTGCAACTACAAAACATTTTTTTGAATTAATAAAGGAATTTGATTTCAATGAAATCTTAATGGGAGCAATGCTGAACTTTCTTTTGTTCGCGGGTGCCCTGCATGTGAATATGGCAGATTTAAAGGAGCAAAAAGTTCCAATTATGATTTATTCTACAGTCAGTGTGGTATTGTCAGCATTGATTATTTCACTGTTGTTTTATTATATCGTCCCTTTTTTCGGAATTAATATTCCTTACATCTATTGTTTGGTTTTCGGAACATTAATTTCTCCAACCGATCCGATTGTAGTGTTAGGAGTTTTGAAACAGGCTAAAGTCCCTAAAAGAATAGAAACCAAAATCGTTGGCGAATCGTTGTTTAATGATGGGGTAGCGGTAGTAATGTTTGCTGTTGTGCTGAAAATGGCAACTGACCCGACATTTGACATGAGTTTTGGTTCAATTGCCTGGCTTTTTGCCAAAGAAGGAATAGGTGGACTTTTATTAGGAGCTATTTTAGGATTTTCAGCATCAAACGTTATGAAGAAAATTGACGATTATAAAGTTTCCGTACTGATAACACTTTCTATCGTAATGGGAGGATTTTTAATTGCCCAGAGTCTGCACGTTTCAAGTCCATTGGCTATGGTTGTTGCCGGATTGATTATTGGGAACTACGGTAAAAAAGTCGCTATGAGCGAAGTGACCAAAGATTATTTAGAGAAGTTTTGGGAACTTGTCGATGAAATATTAAATGCTATTTTATTCTTATTTATTGGCTTCGAATTATTATTGCTGCCCGATTTAAACAAACAATTGGTAACTGGTTTTGTGGCTATTTTTATAGTATTATTTTCCAGAATTGCCTCTATCGTTTTACCATGGAAATTCTTTGATATATTTAAATTTTTCGGGATTAAATCGGCATATAATAAAGGTTCCCTGATGGTTTTGGTCTGGGGCGGAATCCGTGGCGGAGTTTCTATTGCACTGGTACTTTCTATGCCGGAAGGAGAATATAAAAACCTGTTGCTGGAAGTAACGTATATTGTCGTTCTATTTTCAATCGTTGTTCAGGGACTTACTGTTGGAAAACTGGCAAAAAAAGTTTTAGAGAAAGAATAAAGATTTTACTTTTAGATTATTTAAAAAAACCTGCAGGATATTCCTGCAGGTTTTTTTATCTTTTATCTTCTTTAGAATAATTTGATTCTCCATGAATATTGATTTCATTGCCTAAGAAACGAGGTTCACGATTTCGTAACACATCAAAAAAAGATTTGAAAATGGAGCCATATTCTCTGAAACAAACATAATTATATCCCAAATACTCCCCATTATTAGCAGAGAAACCAACTGATTTTACACCTAGTTTATTTCCGATATAAATCGCACGGTTCAGATGGTATTTCTGAGAAATTAAAGTGGCTCGTTTAATTTTGAAAATATGTTTCGCACGATACATGGTTGAATAAGTATCGAAACCGGCATAATCAACAAATATTTTGCTAGTGTCAACGCCATGCGTATAACAGTAATTTTTCATAACCGTTAATTCATCATATTCGTCACGTCCATTATCACCGGAAAGCAAAATTTTATTGATGCGTTTCATTTTGTATAATAAAATCCCGGCGTCAAGACGGTCTTTTAAATATTTACTGGGCTGATTTCCATTAATTCCTGCACCAAAGATAATTCCGACATCATTTTTCAGGAATTTTTTTACCGAATAATAAATGCGGGTTTTGGTTGAAGATTTTACGTAATAATTTACAGAAATAATGGCAATTAGTCCAATGATTATAAGGTAAAGGAAGATTTTTAGATATTTTTTCAAATCGAAATTTATTAAGTTAAAATTGAAAAGCCGTGAAAGATAAGTAAAATAAGTATTAGTATTTTAATCTAAATGAATAAAAAAACAGAGTTTTTTAGACAAAGTATTATTGGTAATAAGTTATTTTTCTATGTGTTTCACTAATCTTATTTCCATTTTCGAATTGTTCCTCAATAATCCAATTCCCAAATTTATCGTAAGTTAGTTTTCGGAAGTAGCTTATTTTATTGTTATCAAATCTTTTTAACCAGTTTCCATATTTATCTAATTCATATTTATAAATGACCTTACTTTTTGCTTTCTTGAAAAAATAAACCATTTTATAAAGAGAATAATCTTCATTGTAAAAATATGTTATCGTTTCTATCGGATTGTTTTCAAAAATTGGGAGAATTACACCGTCATTTTTGTTTACTGATTTATAAAAAATTGCCTCATTATTTGATTTTTTATTGGTAATTATTGTATCGTTATTGTACTTAAAATCTAAAATGAAATTTGGAGACTTTTTATGATTTGCTATGAAATTTTTTTCATTTTCGATTTGTTCTAAATGTTGTAGTCTACCTAAATTATCCCATTTATAAAATCGTGTATCCATACGAGAATTTACACGTATTAATTGATTTTTGTCATAGATATTGAAATAATACATATTAAGACTATCTTTAATAACAGTATTTATAGACTTAACTTTAAAGTCGTTATCCAACAAATAAGTGATTGTTTTATTGCCGTTTTCAGGATCTGAATATTCAATTATTTTTGCAAGACTATCAATTTTAATTTTCTTATCTACGGGTCTTAAGTCAAAGGTAAAACCTTTACCAAATTCAATTTTTGTATAAAGTAATTTACGCTCATTATTATATAATTCAATTTTCCTTAACCCTCCTTTTAAATCATAATAACTTATTCTGAAATCATTGAGTGTTAATGTGTTTTTTTTATCTGCAATTTCATAAATGAATTTTTCGTATTGAATTTTATGGATTTTACCATATAGATAATTGTCAAAATTTAAATGATTAATTTCTTCATTACTTTCAAAAGTGATATTATACTTTTTTCGGTTTTTGTTTTCTTGAGAAAATCCATATAAAGTCAATAGAAAAAAAAGTGTAGTAAAAAGTTTTAGCATTATTCTTTTAATTTGTAACTAATTTGAGATATGATTTTTTTGTTAAAGAATCAAACCTAATAAATATTTATTGTTTAAATATACTTTATAAAACTTTATATGAAAATTTTAGATTTTATCTAATAAAAAACCGAAGCGTTTCTGCTTCGGTTTTAATCTAAAATCTTATATCTGAAATCTAAATTTATAGTAATCCCGCTCTTTTCAATAAAGCTTCCGGTTTTGGTTCCTGTCCTCTGAAACGTTTGTACAAAGTCATCGGATGTTCTGTTCCTCCTTTTGAAAGTACGTTGTCTTTGAATTTCTTTGCTACTTCTTCGTTAAAAATTCCTTTTTCCTGGAAAAATTCAAAAGCATCCGCATCCAGAACTTCAGCCCATTTGTAACTGTAATAACCAGAAGAATAACCGCCTTGGAAAATGTGTGAAAACGCCGTACTCATGGCATTTTCTTTTACATCCGGATACAATTGAGTATTAGCAAATTGCTCTGTTTCGAAAGTTTTCAGATTTGTAATGTTCGTTGGATCTTGTCCGTGCCATGCCATATCTAACAATCCAAAACTTAGCTGGCGTAACGTAGCCAAACCTTCCTGAAAACTGGCACTTTCTTTAATTTTCTGAACATATTCTATCGGAATAATTTCTCCCGTTTCATAATGATTTGCAAACAAAGCCAAAGCCTCCGGTTCGTAACACCAGTTTTCCATAATCTGACTTGGTAATTCTACAAAATCCCAGAAAACAGAAGTTCCGGATAAACTCGGATATGTGGTGTTCGCTAACATTCCGTGTAAACCGTGACCAAATTCATGGAATAAAGTAGTCACTTCATTAAAAGTCAATAATGAAGGTTTTGTTTCAGTTGGTTTTGTAAAATTACAAACGTTTGAAATATGTGGTCTTTCGTTTACGCCGTCTTTTACATATTGTGATTTGAATGAAGTCATCCATGCACCGTTTCTTTTTCCTTTTCTTGGAAAGAAATCAGCGTAAAAAATAGAAACTAAATTGTTTTCAGCATCTCTCACTTCATAAGTAGTAACTTCTTCATGGTATTTATCAATGTCAAAAACTTCCGTAAAAGTTAATCCGTATAGTTTTTTTGCAACAGTAAATGCTCCGTCTAAAACTTTTTCCAGCTGAAAATAAGGCTTTAGTTTTTCATCGTCTAAATTAAAAAGCTGCTGTTTTAATTTCTCTGAATAATAAGCACCGTCCCATTTCTCAAGTTGTTCTATTCCGTCTAATTTTTTAGCGAAAGCGGTTAATTCTGCAAATTCTTTTTGTGCTGCAGGTTTCGCTTTTGCCAGTAAATCATTTAAAAAAGTAAAAACTTTATCCGGGCTTTCGGCCATTCTTTCTTCCAGAACAAAATGAGCGTGTGTTTTATAACCTAATAAATTGGCTCTTTCGAAACGTAATTTGGCTATTTTGAGTACATTTTCCTGATTGTCAAATTCGTTATTCTGAAAAGCTTTTGCGCCAAAAGCAATTGCCATTTTTTTGCGTAATTCACGATTATCCGCATAAGTCAAAAACGGAATATAACTTGGATGGTCCAAAGTAAAAATCCAGCCTTCTTTTTCCTGACTTTTGGCCAATAACCTTGCAGCTTCAATAGTTCCTTCAGGTAAACCTGCCAAATCGCTCTCGTTTGTTAAATGTAATTCGAAAGCATTTGTTTCTGCCAGAACATTTTCTCCAAATTGTAAACTCAGTTTTGATAATTCTTTGTCAATTTCGCGTAGACGGTCTTTTTTGTCTTCAGCAAGATTGGCTCCGTTTCTGGAGAAACTTTTGTATTTTTTGTCTAAAAGCGTAGTTTGTTCCGGATTCAGGTTCAGACTTTCTTTTTGATTGTAAACCGCTTTTATTTTAGAAAATAATTCAGCGTTAAGCGTAATGTCATTTCCGAATTCTGCCAATAAAGGCGAAACTTCCTGAGCGATTTTTTGCATTTCGTCATTGGTTTCAGCCGAATTTAAATTGAAGAAAATACTTGAAAGACGGTCCAGAATATCACCAGCATATTCCATTGCCAGAATAGTGTTCTCAAAAGTCGGTGTTTCCGGATTATTTACGATTGTATCAATTTCTGCTTTTGCCAAAGCAATCCCTTCCTGAAAAGCAGGAAAATAATCTTCGATTTTAATTTGCGAAAAAGGCGCTGTATTATGTTTGGTAGTAAATTTTGAAAGTAAAACACTCATTATAATATAATTATTTTATTTATTGAAGTCGAAATTTTTTGAATTCCAAAGATAGCAATTTATAAAAAATCAAGCCACCTAAACAAGATGGATTCTCGACAAAAAATCTGAGACGAAATGTGTTATAGATATGTTATTTTTTTCGTTTAGCGGTTTTAAAAGCGTAAATTGAGAAAATGCGATTAGAATTATAAAATGCTAATCATAATTTAAAAAGAAAATAATGAATAATCAAGTTGTAATAAAGAATATTGATACAGTGAATGAAGTAGAAGGATATTGGTCTGATGAAGATTTTATTCAGTTATTAGAAAAATTCAACTATCCGGACGGAGCAACCGCAGAAAAGAGTAGTTTGCCCGAACTATTAGAAATGGCTATTTCTGATTATGAGCCTAATGAAGCAGCAGAAATCGTATTGAAATACAAATTGGGAGATCAATTAGGCGATGGACAAATTGAGCAAATAGCAAACAATATGTTAATTGATAAGGTTTGTGAAGAATATCCCGTAATTGGAATGCAGGGAACGCTGTTTCATGTGAATCAATTGCTTTTTAAAGCCTACAATGGTAAATTTCCAAATGCAAAAGCATCTGTTGTGCATTTTTCGATAACACCAACTGATAGTGAAGTACAAAAGTTAACAGCCGAAAACGTGCTGAAATTACTGAATAACGGATTGTCTGACAGAAATCTTATTAAGAGATTGTTTGAGAATCAAATGTCTCAAAATATTCCATTTCCAGAAGCGGAAGGTATTGTTTGGGAATTGACAACAGCAGATGATATCAATTATAATCTGGTTACTTCGGAAAATTGGATAAATAAGGAAGATATAACGGAATATGAATTTGAATCTGTTTTGGAAGAAATTGAAAATGAAGCTTAATTTCTGGCAATAAAATAGTATAAAATAAAAAAGGCTTCGCGTAATGTGAAGCCTTTTTATTTATGTGTGTTTTTATTTCTTCAAACCTTCAGCCGCTTTATTAACCGCTGCTTTTAATTCTTCTTTATAAGAAATAATTGTATCTAAAACTTTTTTATCGTGGCTTCCGATGATTTGCGCTGCTAAAATACCGGCGTTTTTTGCTCCGTTTAGGGCAACTGTTGCAACAGGAACGCCACCCGGCATCTGAAGGATTGATAAAACAGAATCCCAGCCATCAATAGAATTGCTTGATTTTACCGGAACTCCAATTACAGGAAGAGGAGACATTGAAGCCACCATTCCTGGTAAATGTGCCGCACCGCCAGCTCCGGCAATAATTACCGAAATGCCGCGATTGTGTGCATTTTTGCTGAAATCGAATAATTTTTCCGGCGTTCTGTGTGCCGAAACGATATCTACTTCAACTTCTACATTAAATTGTTTTAATATGTCGATTGCATCCTGCATCACTGGCATGTCTGAGATGCTTCCCATTATTATGGCTACTTTGCTCATGGTTTTATTTTTGTTGTGTTTTGTTTCAGGTTTAAAGTTTCAGGTTTTTGGAAACTGTAATAAACTACGACTAATCACTAATTACTCTAATAGTATTCTTAACATCCTCTGCAATTCGTCTTGCTTCCTGCATATCTTCATTTACAATGGTTACGTGACCCATTTTTCTGAAAGGACGGGTTTGTTTTTTACCGTAAATATGAGGAGTAACACCATTCCAGCCTAAGATGGTTTCGATGTTTTCGTAAACTACGTCACCGGAAAAACCTTCTGCACCAACTAAATTTACCATAACTCCGGCAACTTTACTGTCTGTATTTCCTAACGGAAGATCTAAGATAGCGCGTAAATGATTTTCGAATTGTGAAGTATAACTGGCTTCTATAGAATAATGTCCTGAATTGTGCGGGCGGGGTGCCACTTCATTTACCAAAATTTCATCTTCATTGGTCTGAAACATTTCGACTGCCAAAAGTCCAACATGATTGAATTTTTCAGAAACATTCAAAGCAATTGCTCTGGCTTTTTCTGCTACTTTTTCATCTATCCTTGCCGGGCAGATTACATATTCAACCTGATTGGCTTCCGGGTGAAACTCCATTTCAACGACCGGATATGTTTTAATTTCTCCGGATGGATTTCTTACCACAATAACCGCCAATTCATTTTTGAACGGAACCATTGTTTCTGCAATACATTCCACATTTGGAAGATCATCCAGATCAGAAATCTGACGAATTACTTTTACACCGTTTCCGTCATAACCAAATTCGGTACACTTCCATACAAACGGAATCGTGATTTCATTATCCCCAACAGATTTTGACAAATGCTCGTGATTATCAAATCGCAAGTAAGCAGCTGTCGGAATATTACTTTCGGTATAAAAATCTTTTTGAGTTCCTTTATTCTGAATTCCTCTTAAGGTTTTTGGAGACGGATATACTTTTAAGCCTTCATTTTCTAATTGTGTTAAAGCTTCAAGATTAACCAATTCAATTTCGAAAGTTAAAACATCGACTTGTTTTCCGAAGTTGTAAACCGTTTCGTAATCCATCAAATCACCTTTGAAGAATTTATTGCAGGCAATTTTACTGGGTGCTTCGTCACTCGGATCTAAAACATACGTTTGTATATCAAATTTTCGGGTGTCAGACAATAACATTTTGCCTAATTGTCCGCCGCCCAGAATTCCTAATTTAAAATCAGAAGAAAAATAATTCATTTTGTGTTGTGTTTTTGCAAAGATACCTTTTAATCTTTTTTAGCCAAAATTTAGTTTTTTGTCAGAGATAAAAAGGATTCGTGGCAAACAAAAATTATTTTATTTTTTTCAAAACTTCTTTGGCTACGGCTTTGTAAGCAGCCGAATGATCTCCGTAATCTTTGTCGATAATCACTTTAAGTTCAGGATGAATCCAGTCATAATGGTTTCCTAAAATATATAAAGTTCTTATAGAATAGGCTTTTGTAGCTACTTTGACATCATTTATCAGCCAGTCAAAAGAAGTTTCGATACAGTTTTGTAAATTTTCTTCTGTTAAGGAAACACTGTTTTCATCTTTTTTATAATGTGACTTTATTAAAAGCTGAACCACTTTTGCAATGGGACGGATGGCGCTTTCGTCTTTTAGGATTTTAAGATTTGAACAGAAAAAATCAAGGTGTGGCTGAAGCCAGTTTAATTCTTCGTAGCAGACAAATTCCAGAATCCAGCAAGCCTTATGATTGTTTTTGTTTAAAGGCAAAAAACAAACCGAAACCAATTCATCAAACAGAGATCTGTTTTCTAAAATTTCCTGCGCGACTTTAAGGCGATTTTCTCTATACGCATTTACATAGTCTAGTTTTGAATGAAGTTCAGAACACATTCTTTTTGGTTTTGATTTTGTATACAGCATCTAAAATAAATAATTTAATGAAACAGTACCATAATAATTTACAGGAAGACCCGGATAATAATATCTTGGAGATGCATTCCCGACTGCAACTGCATTTGGTAAAATTAGTGTAGCATACTTTTCATTTGTTACATTATTTACTCCGACAGCAAAATGCGTGTTTAATTGAGGAAGGATTTCAAAACGATAACCTGTTTTTAAATTTATAAGGGAATAAGAATCTGAATAGGCTGAATTGGCATCGTTTAGCGGAATTTCATCTACAAATTGGTAATCTGCAGAAAGATAAATTCCCAAACGGGTATTTAGAAGTAATCCGGCGTTTGCTTTGTTTGCTGCAACTCCTGTTAATTTATTTCCTGAGTAATCATTTCCGTTATCCACAAACTCCTTAAATTCATAATTTCCAAAAGAACCGGAAATATAGGAACTCAAAGTTAAAAATGAGTCAATTGGCCAATTGTGGTTTATTGAGATTTCGATTCCTTCATGAAATGTTTTGCCGGCGTTTATCCCTACATATTGATCATCACCCACCCTTTTGGCTACCAATAAATCTTTAATTTCCATTCGATAAATACTGAATTGTGTATAAAGGTTTTTGTTGAAAAAGTATAGTTTTCCTCCAGCCTCAAAATTATAACCATTTTCGGGTTTTATATCAGGATTAATAGTTCCGTCGCTTGTGAGTGTTTCTTCTGTTGCCGGTAATGAGAATCCGCGGCTGGCAGAAAAATAGATCGTTTGCTGCGGGTTTGGTTTGTATAACAAAGATAATTGAGGTGAAAAAATACCATCATAACTGTATTGCTGAGTATAATTAAGATTGTAATTTTCTAATTCAAATTTTGTTTTGTTGTAATTTATCCCGGCCTGAATCTCAAATTGTTTAGAGAGTAAAGTTCTGATTTGTGAAAAAATATTATAAAAATTCCTTTTCTGACCACTTTCCGTTAATTGATTTCCCTGTAGACTTCCCTGACCATTATTTTGCTGATATAAGTTTTCGAACGTATTACCTTTATAATGATCTGAAAAATATTCTATTCCGGCAATAAATTGATTTTCAGTTTCCTTAATTTTAAATTTACCCGAAAACTGAGTTCGTGCTCCGGCAGAAAAAGTGTATTGGCGAAGAATATCAAAAGGTCGCGGTTCGTTGCTGTCTTTGTAATTAATAAATACGGAAGTCGAATTATCCAGATTTTCATTAATCTTAAAATCATAAGCCAATCCGGCAAGTGTCGATTTATATTCTTTATAACCTTTTGCTGCAACCCAGGTCGGCGCACCCGATTTGGGACTGTTTTCAAACATGGTTTTATTAATTGAACTCGGAATATAAGATTTCAGGTAAGTATAATTTGAAAGATAAGTCAGTTTGCTGTTTTTCTTTCTAAATAATTCGCCGGCAAGTGTAATGCCTTCACGGTTGTAGTCGCTGTTTTCCCTCCAGCCATTTGTTTCCATTTTGTGGTAATTCAGGTTGAGACTTCCTGTTTTTTCGTTCAAACTATAATTCAGTGTGTTTTTTAATAATCCGAAAGAACCAACCACAGTACTTATTCCGCCGCTTTGCCCGTTTGTCTTTGAAAGTTGAGGTGAAATTAAAATAGCACCGCCCAATCCGGCTCCATAAACACTCGAAAGCGGTCCTTTAATAATTTCAATCTGGCTCAGGTTTTCCAAATCAATATCGTCAATAACAGTTTCGCTGTTTCCTGAGGTCAAAGGAATACTGCCATAAAAAGCCCTGATTTTATTGGTTCCATATGGTGTCCTTGCCCCAATACCACGGATCGAAATCCGGCTTGTGGTAAAGTTTGCAGACTGCATAAAAACCCCCGGAATCGTATTGATTACGGTACTGATGTCTGTAGTATTGTTTTGTAAAAGTTGTTTTTTGGATAAAAGCCCAATAGAAGCAGGCGTATTTTGAATATCCTGATTGATGTGAAAGGAGCTGATTACAACTTCCTGGAGCTTTTCTGTTTTAGAAGAGTCAATAGTTTTGCTCTCTTTATTTTGCGCCTGAACAGTCTGAAAAAGAATCAGTAGAAAATAAGGAAAACAATATTTTTTTAAAGCCATAAAATTGTTGGACATAATTTTTAACACACAGAAACATAGAATTCGGAGAGGCAAAAAAGGTGTTTCACTAGGTTTTTATATTAAAAAACCAAAGCCTATGTTTCTGTGTGTTTAAGATTGTTCTGCAGAATTAGAAGTTTTATTGAGCGGTAATTTTCCAAATTATATTTCCGCTGTCATCGTTTACAAGAAGTGATCCGTCATTCATCACTGTAACCGCAACCGGACGGCCGTATACTTCTGCTTTTTCTTCATTTGAAATAAAACCGGTTAAAAAATCTTCAGGTTTTCCGGAAGGTTTTCCGTTTGCAAAAGGCACAAAGAGAACTTTATAACCTGATATTTTTGAACGGTTCCAGGAACCGTGCTGACCAATAAATAGTCCGTTTTTGTATTTTGCCGGAAATTTATCTTTAGTATAAAAAGCCAAACCCAAAGAAGCTGTATGCGCACCAACCGGAATATCCGGAACAATTGCTTTTTCAACAAGATCTTTACGTTCTCCTTTCATTCTCGGATCGGGAATATTTCCATAATAAGAATAAGGCCAGCCGTAGAAACCATCTCTTTTGACACTTGTTACATAATCTGGAACCAGTTCGTCTCCCAGTTCATCACGTTCGTTAACAGCTGTCCAGAGTTCGCCATTTGCCGGATTCCAATCCATACCAACAGGATTTCTAAGTCCGGCAGCATAAATTTTTTCACCTGTTCCGTCAGGATTAATTTCTAAAATATCGGCTCTTCGAAGTTCCTTATCAATACCATGTTCAGCATTATTACTTCCTGATCCGACCGAAACGTAAATTTTTGATCCGTCTTTGCTGGCAAGCAAATTTCTTGTCCAGTGGTTGTTGTAGCCTCCCACAGGAAGCTCCAGTATCTTTGTTCCCTGTGTTTCTAATTTCAGAGGATTGTTTTTATAGGGATAGCGATAAAGTCCATCTGTATTTGCTATATAGAAAAAATCTTTCAGAACAAGCATTCCAAAAGGTTTGTTGAGGTTTGAAATAAATACATTTCGGGTTTCAAATTTTCCATCTTTATCAGCATCACGAAAAACCGTAATCTGATTTTTACTTGCTCTGGTACCGCTTTCAACAACAAAAATATCATTATTTGGCGCAATATAAGTCCAACGTGGATTTACAAGCCCGTCAGCAAATTTGGTTACCACAAAACCCTGTGGAGCTGTAGGTGTTTTGCCTTGTGGCCAGCCAATAACTTTACTATTGTTAGTTTTAGATTCGGTTGCATAAGGAGGAGGTAAGGTAATTTCGCCAATTGCGGTTTTTACAACATTATCAGGTTGTTTGGCCAGAGACTCTTTTTCATCTTTTTTTACCTGTCCGTTGCAGGCAGTAAGTAATATCAATAGTGATCCGGAAAATATTTGTGAAATTGCTCTCATCATGGTTTGGAGTTAAAAGTTTTATAGACAACAATTTACTGAATTCCAGAAATAATTAAATTATTAAAATGTAAACATTAACTGATATTTAACATTAATAAAAAATTGAAGTTACTATATAATTTGTTAATCACAGTTTGGTTGTAATTCTGTATCTTTGCGCATTATTTTAAACATAAAAATAATGATACAACTTCACGATAAACAATTTGTTCCGTTTATTTCGGCAAAAGAAATTGATTTTGCTTTAACGAAAATAGTTGCACAAGTAGAAGATGATTTTGGAGATGATACGCCTATTTTTATTGGGGTTTTAAATGGTGCTTTTATGGTTGTTTCTGATTTCCTGAAAAAATATAAAAAACCATGTGAGGTTTCATTCATCAAAATGGCATCTTATGAAGGAACGGAATCTACAAATTCTGTAAAAGAATTAATAGGGATAAATCAGGATCTGGCAGGCAGAACTGTAGTAATTATTGAAGATATCATTGATACCGGAAATACAATCGAAGAATTGAAGGCAATGTTTAAAGCACAAAATGTAAAGCATTTTAAAATTGCTACACTATTTTTTAAACCGGAAGCGTATACAAAAGACATTAAGATTGATTATATCGGCATCAGGATTCCAAATAAATTTATTGTTGGTTACGGTTTAGATTATGATGGATTAGGAAGAAACCTGACCGAAGTATATAAACTGGCAGAATAATTTAAGAAACACACACAACTATATATTCATTTTAAACTTCTTTGAAAATTTAAGAAGTAACAACACTCACTCGTATTATGATTAACATTGTTTTATTTGGAAAGCCAGGGGCAGGAAAAGGAACTCAGGCAGAATTTTTAAAAGAAAAATACAAATTAACACATCTTTCAACAGGAGATATTTTTCGTTTTAATTTGAAAAATGATACAGAACTAGGAAAAAAAGCAAGAGTTTTTATGGACAACGGAGAATTGGTTCCTTGTGAAGTAACAACTGCAATGTTAATTGATGAAGTGAAAAAACATCCTGATACAGCAGGATTTTTATTTGACGGTTATCCAAGAACTTTGGACCAGGCAGAGGCTTTAGACAAATTTTTGCCAACAATTGGTTCAAGTGTTACAGCAACAATTGCGTTAGAAGCAGATGATGAAATCCTGGTAGCGCGTTTATTAGAAAGAGGAAAAACAAGCGGAAGAGCTGATGATCAGGATGAAGAAAAGATTCGTGTAAGATATCAGGAATATAATGAGAAAACAGCTCCGCTGATTGGGTATTATAAAGAACAAAATAAGTTCTATGCAGTAAACGGTATTGGAACTATCGAAGAAATTACAGAGAGATTAACGTCAGTTATAGATAATTTGTAGAAACTTTTTCGAGCTGTCGTTTCATCCCGTTTACCGGGATACAAAAACTATTTTTCCACACCATAAAACGAGCTTATCCCGGGGCTTTGGGAGCGCAGTTTTCTGGCAGGAAAAATTAGTTTTTTTAGAACCCGGCATCCCGGACGTGTCAATTAGAATACATTTTAGGTTACAAATTATATTTAACGAACTATTCAATAACGAATCAATTACAAATTGGAAATACTAATAATATTTTTTCTGATACTATTAAACGGAGTTTTCTCTATGTCTGAAATAGCGCTGATTTCAGCCAGGAAAAACAGATTGGAAACAGCTGCCAAAAAAGGAAACAAGAGTGCCAAAACAGCACTGGACTTAGCGAATTCACCGAATAAATTTTTATCAACAGTACAAATCGGGATTACCTTAATCGGAATTTTGACCGGTATTTATTCAGGGGATAAGATTACAATAGATGTTGAAACATTTGTGAGCGGATTTGAAGTATTAAAGCCATACGCACATTCGGTTGCAGTTGGAATTGTTGTTGTTGTTTTAACTTTTTTCTCTTTGGTTTTAGGAGAATTACTCCCAAAACGAATCGGATTAAATTATCCCGAATCAATTGCCAAAATGGTAGCAATGCCAATGAAAGTTATTTCTATCATTACGGCTCCGTTTATCTGGCTGTTGACGACTTCGACAGAGTTTTTATTGAAAATCCTTCAGATAAAACCAACCGCAGACGGAAAAGTGACAGAAGAAGAGATTAAAGCTATTATAAAAGAAGGAACAGAAGTAGGTGAGGTTCAGGAAATTGAACAAGATATCGTAGAACGTGTTTTTCATATTGGTGACAGAAAGGTGAGTTCGTTAATGACACACCGAAAATCGGTTGATATGTTACCGTTAAATGCAGATAAAGCTAAAATTAAGGAATTGGTTTTGCATGATCTGCATACAGTTTATCCGGTTTACAGTGATAATTACGATGATATTGTCGGAATTGTAACTTTAAAAAACATCTTTGCCAATATTGAAAGTGATCATTTTGATCTGTCTGCAATAATGATAGATGCCCCTTATTTAATGGAACAGACAACCGCATACAAAGCGCTTGAAAATTTCAAAAAAACCGGAATTCATTATGCTCTTGTTTCAGATGAATATGGCGTTTTTCAGGGTATTATTACCTTAAATGATATATTGGAAGCTTTGGTGGGTGATGCATCAGATTTTTATAAAGACGAATTTCAGCTTATAGAGAGAGAAGATGGTTCATGGTTAGTTGACGGACATTATTCACTGCATGATTTCTTAACGTATTTTGAACTTGACGAATTGACAAATGACTACGAAGTAAATACGGTAAGCGGAATGATCATGACAGAGCTTTCTCATATTCCAAAAGAAGGTGAAAAGCTAATCTGGCAAAAATTTGTGCTGGAAGTCCTGGATATGGATGGCGTAAAGATTGACAAAGTGCTTGTAAAAGCACTTAAAGAATAAAGAGAATTTGTTTCAGGTTTTATTATGTTTCAGGTTTCAGGTTAAGTGCATTGCGCCAACCTGAAACCTGAAACTTTAAACTTTAAACTATACATAAACAAAAAGAAAATGACAGAAGGAAATTTTGTAGATTATGTTAAGATATATGTTTCTTCCGGAAAGGGAGGAAAGGGATCTACACATTTGCACAGAGAGAAATTTATTGAAAAAGGAGGCCCGGACGGAGGTGATGGCGGTCGCGGTGGACACGTATATTTAGTTGGTAATAAAGGACTTTGGACTTTGTTTCATTTAAAGTTTGCGCGTCATATTAAAGCGGGTCACGGTGGAGATGGCGGAGGAGACCGTAGTACAGGTGCTGACGGAGAAGATAAATACATCGAAGTACCTTTAGGAACTGTTGTAAAAGATAAAGAAACAGGAGAAACTTTATTTGAAATCACTGATGATGGAGAAAAAAGAATTCTGTCTAAAGGAGGAAAAGGAGGTTTAGGTAACTGGCATTTTAGAAGTTCAACAAATCAAACGCCTAGATATGCACAACCTGGTTTACCGGGAGCAGAAATGGACGTTATTCTGGAACTTAAAGTTTTGGCAGATGTTGGTTTAGTAGGATTTCCGAATGCGGGTAAATCAACGTTATTGTCTGTTTTAACTTCGGCAAAACCAAAAATTGCTGACTATCCTTTTACAACCTTAAAACCAAACTTAGGAATTGTTGCTTACAGAGATTTTCAATCTTTTGTAATCGCTGATATTCCGGGAATTATTGAAGGGGCTGCAGAAGGAAAAGGTTTAGGACATTATTTCCTGCGCCATATCGAGCGTAATTCGACCTTATTATTCTTAGTACCTGTTGATACTGCAGATATCAAAGCCGAATATGATATTTTGGTTAATGAATTAACAAAGTACAATCCGGAAATGCTGGACAAAGAACGTCTTTTGGTAATCTCAAAATGTGATATGCTTGATGACGAACTTAAGGCAGAATTGAAAGCAGAATTAGATGTTTCTTTCAAGGATATTCCATACATGTTTATTTCATCTGTTGCGCAACAAGGTTTAACAGATCTGAAAGATAAACTGTGGAAAATGCTGAATGAATAAAAAATAAGAAAAATCTTTTTAAAAGGTGTTCAGGTAACTGGACACCTTTTTTGATTTTAATAATGTTAAATTCGTAAAAAATCATTAAAAATACATTAGGATATATAATTTTAAGAGCCTAACAGATTAAATAATTGTGAAAATGAACTATATTCGCAGGACTTAAAATAAAATAATATGAAAAAAATAGTTTTATTCTTGACCATGTGTCTAATGGCTTTTCCTGTAAGAGCAGATGAAGGAATGTGGTTTTTGATGTTTATCGAAAGATTGAACCATAGAGATATGGAAAAAATGGGACTGCAGTTAACAGCTGAAGAAATTTACAGTATTAACCACCATAGTTTAAAAGATGCAATTGTGCAGTTCAACGGAGGTTGTACAGCAGAGATTGTTTCTAAAGAAGGTTTGGTTTTAACCAATCACCATTGCGGATATAATGCTATTGCAGAACTTTCTACTGCTGAACAAAATTATTTAAAAAATGGTTTTTGGGCAAAAGATAAAAGTGCAGAGATGAAACCTAAGTCTTTATACGTTCGTTTTTTTGTTCGTATGGATGATGTTTCTAAAAGAATTTTGTCAAAAGTAAATGATACAATGACAGAAACGGAAAGAAATAAAATCATTCAGCAGGAAATCAGTTTAATTGAAAGTGAAAATAGTGAAGGTGGTAAATATACCGTTTCTGTTCGCCCTTTCTTTCAGGGAAATGAGTATTACTATTTTGTTTACCAGGATTATACAGACGTTCGTTTAGTTGGGACACCACCTGAAAGTGTAGGTAAATTTGGAGGAGATACCGACAACTGGGAATGGCCACGCCAAACAGGAGATTTCTCAATGTTCAGGGTGTATGCGGATAAAAACGGAAATCCTGCAGCATATTCTAAAGATAATGTGCCTTTGCAGCCAAAGCATTATTTGCCTGTGAGCATTAAAGGAGTAAAAGAAAATGATTTTGCCATGATTTTAGGTTATCCGGGAAGAACAAACCGTTGGATGCCGGCCGGTGGAATCGAGCAAAATATTAAGTATGCTTATCCTGCATGGGTTGAAGGTGCAAAAACCGGAATGGATCAAATGAAAAAGTATATGGATAAAGATGCTACTGTACGTTTACAATATGCTTCTAAATATGCTTCGACAGCCAATTACTGGAAAAACCGTCAGGGAATGATAGATGCTTTGACAAAAGCAGGAACTGTAGATGCTAAAGCTGAACAGGAAGACAAATTCTACGAGTGGGCAAGCAAACCTGCAAATAAGGACAAGTATGAAAACGTAATTCCGACTATTAACGATTTCTACAGAGAAACAAACTTAAAAGCACGTCACGATAATTACTTAACGCAAGTTATGCGTACTTCGGCTTATGCAACGGGACCTGCAAATCTAGGAAATGCTTTAATTGCTTACTATAACGAGAACGAAGCAAAAAGAGCAGAAATGTTGCCTAAAATCAACACAATGATTGATAATATTTATGGCAATTTTTATGTTCCTCTTGAAAAAGATGTGTTAACGGCTCAGTTAAATTTATATGCTGCTAAAGCTGCAGAATATGGTTTAGCGACACAAATAGCAAAAATGAAATCAGTAAATAATGGTGATTTTACTGAAGATGTTGCAAAAGCGATTGAAGTAAGTTATTTTGCAAGTAAAGAAAAAATAGTAGCCTTTATGGCTGATCCAAAACAATTGGCAATTGTACATGATCCTTTGTATATTATTTCTAATGATTTAATGACTAAAAACCGTGCAAAGACAAATGACCAGGCAAAAGCTGACGATGGTTTTTCAATTGCTTACAGAAAATTAGTAGAAGGCCTGAGAGAATCAAAATTAAACTCGATTCAGTATCCGGACGCAAATTCTACTTTGAGACTGACTTACGGAAAAGTTCGTGCTTTGCCTGCAGACCCTCGTAACGATGCTAAAATCAACAATTATACAACCATGGAGAGTATGGTGAAAAAGTATAAAGCAGGAGATCAGGAATTTGATTTACCAGCAAGATTGTTAGAATTAAACAAGGCAAAAGATTACGGACAATATGCTGATAAAGCTGGATATATGCCAGTTAATTTCTTAACAGATAATGATATTACAGGAGGAAATTCCGGTTCGCCTGTTCTTAACGGAAAAGGAGAATTAATCGGAATTGCTTTTGACGGAAATATTGAAGCTATGGCCGGTGATGTTATTTTTGATTCTAAATTACAAAGAACGATAAATGTTGATATTCGTTATGTACTTTGGATTATTGATAAATATGCCGGAGCAAAAAATATTATCGACGAATTGACGATTTCTAAATAATCCTCTTTTTATTATTGCATAAATTCAAAACTTAGAATTTGATTTATAAAACTAAACCCGACAGGTTGTTAAACCTGTCGGGTTTTTTGTATATTATTTACTATAAATAATTTATGCATTCTATATTTCATTATTTTTGAAATATGAAACAACTAATAATCCTCTTTTTGTTTGCCCCAATAATGATTTGGTCACAATCTAACTTTGAAAAAGGGGAGAAGTTATTACAGGCTAAGAAGTATGATGAAGCCCAGATTTTATTTGAAGAAGTTTTAAAAACGAAACCTTCAGATGCGAAAGCCATTGAATATCTGGGAGATATTGCTTCTTATAAAAAATCCTGGCAGAAAGCGGTTGAGTATTATAAAAAGCTCAAAGAATTAAAACCTTCAGAAGCCAATTATTACTTTAAATATGGCGGGGCTTTAGGAATGCGTGCATCCGAAGTAAATAAGTTCAAAGCTTTAGGAATGGCAGATGAAATCAGAAAATCATTTGAAAAAGCAATCGAATTGAATCCAAAACACATTCAGGCCCGTTGGGGTTTGGTAGAATATTATCTTCATCTTCCGGGTATTTTTGGCGGAAGTGAATCTAAAGCAATTTTTTATTCAAACGAACTATTAAAGTTGTCTCAGGTTGATGGTTATTTGTCGAGAGGCAAGATCGAAGAGTATTTCGACCGTTATGCTTCGGCAGAAAAATATTATGTGAAAGCACACGAAATTGGTAAATCAAAAACCACATTTCAAAAATTATATAATTTATATTTGAACAAATTAAAAGACGCTAAAAAAGCGCATGAATTAAAACAAAAATTTGAGTCATCATAACCAAATGCCAAATGTTACTCTTAAGTGACTTTTGGATTTTGGAATTTATAAAAAATTGAAATTTAAATGAAAACACATTTCATCGCCATTGGCGGAAGTGCTATGCATAATTTAGCATTGGCACTGCATAATAAAGGATATCAGGTTACAGGAAGTGACGATGCTATTTTTGAGCCATCAAAATCAAGATTAGATAAAAAAGGAATTCTTCCTGTAGAAATGGGTTGGTTTCCGGAAAAAATCACGGCGGATCTTGATGCGATAATTTTAGGAATGCACGCAAAAGCTGATAATCCGGAGTTGCTGAAAGCGCAGGAATTAGGTTTAAAAATATATTCATATCCGGAATTTTTATACGAGCAATCTAAGAATAAAACGCGTGTTGTAATTGGAGGCTCTCACGGAAAAACAACAATAACCTCGATGATTTTGCACGTAATGCATTATCATAATATTGAAGTTGATTATATGGTAGGGGCACAGTTAGAAGGTTTTGATACAATGGTGCATCTTACAGAAGAAAATGATTTTATGGTTCTGGAGGGTGATGAATACCTATCATCTCCAATTGACAGACGTCCAAAATTTCACTTGTATCATCCAAATATTGCCTTGATTTCCGGAATTGCATGGGATCATATCAATGTGTTTCCGACTTATGAAAATTACGTTGAGCAGTTTGAAATTTTTATAGAGAAAATAACTAACGGAGGTATTTTAGTCTATAACGAAAATGATCCTGAAGTAAAAAGAGTTGCAGAAGCGGCAACAAACCCGATTCGTAAATTAGCCTATAATACACCGGAATATACCGTTAGTGATGGTGTTACTTTGTTAAAAACTCCCGAAGGTGATATGCCAATAGAAGTTTTTGGTGCACATAATTTAAATAACCTTGCCGGTGCAAAATGGATTTGCCAAAACATGGGGGTTGACGAAGCCGATTTTTACGAAGCAATTGCAAGTTTTAAAGGCGCTTCTAAACGTTTAGAGAAAATTGCCGAAGGAAAAGGAAAAGTGGCTTATAAAGATTTTGCACATTCACCAAGTAAGGTTGCAGCGACTACAAAAGCGGTAAAAGAACAATATCCAAACAGAACTTTAGTAGCTTGTTTAGAACTTCATACATATAGCAGTCTAAATGCTGAATTTTTAAAAGAATATGAAGGCGCTTTGGAATATGCAGATGTTGCAGTGGTGTTTTATTCTCCAGATGCAGTAAAAATTAAGCAGTTAGAAGAAGTAACTTACGATCAGATTGCTATAGCATTTAATAGAAAAGATTTAATTATTTATACCAATCCTGCTGAATTTAAAGAATATTTATTCAATTTAAATTTAGACAATTCGGCACTTTTATTAATGAGTTCAGGAAATTATGGCGGATTAAATTTTGATGAAGTAAAACAATTGATCGAGTAGATAATTAGTCAATTAGAAAATTTGATAACGTGCCAATCGCAATAGTGATTGGCATTTTTTTTGTCTATGTTTTTAAATTAATATTTTTTTGAAAGATTTTTCTTCTTTTTAGTATATATTCGCTTTCAAAACTAAATGACTATGGAAAAATCTCATTTTGCTATAAAAAATTGGTCAGAAGATGATAAACCTCGTGAGAAATTAATGCTCAAAGGAAAAGATGTTTTGAGTGATGCTGAATTACTGGCTATATTAATTGGCTCCGGAAGCCGTAATGAATCTGCTGTTGCATTAAGTCAGCGGATTTTAGCTAGTGTTGGCGGATTAAATTCCTTGGCGAAATTATCTATTGCCCAATTAATGAAATTTAAAGGAATAGGAGAGGCAAAGGCAGTTACAATTGTAGCAGCTTTAGAATTATGTGCACGAAGAAGATCGGAGAAAGCTGTTGAAACGACCAAAATAACGTCTAGTAATAAGGCTTTTGAACTTATGCAACCTATAATTGGAGATTTACCTCATGAAGAATTTTGGGTGCTTTTTCTTAATAATTCTAACAATGTTATTTCTAAATCGCAATTGAGTAAGGGAGGAATTGGCGGAACAACTGTTGATGTTAGATTGATTTTTAAATTAGCATTTGAGAAATGTGCTACAGCCTTGATTTTGTGTCATAATCATCCTTCAGGAAGTTTGATTCCAAGTGATGCAGATAAACAAATTACGAGAAAGATTCGTGAGGCAGGAAGCAAATTAGATGTTAAAATTTTAGATCATGTGATTATAACTGAATCAAAATATTATAGTTTTGTTGATGAAGGAATTTTTTAATACATGAACACCAATATTACAGACATCTTTTTTGACTTAGATCACACGCTTTGGGACTTTGATAAAAATTCGCAAATGGCCTTCGATCGTATTTTTAAAAATAATTTCGGGACAATTAAAATTGACGATTTTATTGAAAAATATCTTCCGATAAATCAGGAATGCTGGAGACTATACCAGAACGATCAAATTACCCATCAGGAATTGCGTTACAATAGATTAAAGCTTTCTTTTGATGCTTTGAATTATTCTATGACAGATGAAAATATTGATCAGATTGCCAATGATTATATAGAATTTTTAACAGACAATAATTACCTTTTTGACGGAGCAATTGAAGTTTTGGAATATTTGAAACCAAAATATAAATTGCACATTATCACCAATGGTTTTGCCGCTGTTCAGGATAAAAAAATAAACAATGCCTTACTTTCAGGTTATTTTAGTACCATAACAAATTCTGAGATGGCTGGTGTGAAAAAGCCAAATAGTATTATCTTTGATTATGCTGTCAATTTAGCCCAGACATCAAAACAGAATAGCATTATGATCGGCGATGATCTTGAAGCAGATGTATATGGAGCATTAAATGCCGGATTAGACGCCATTTTTTTTAATGCGAGAAAGATTGAAGCACCAAACAATTACAAACAAATAAATCATTTATCAGAACTTAAAAAATATTTATAATTATGAGAATTAAATTTTTATTGATTGCGCTTTTAGTTTCGTTTATCGGGTTTTCACAAACTATCAATGATTATAAAGCAGTTATTGTTCCACTGAAATATGATTTTTTGAAAACAGAAAACCAGTACAGATTAGCAACAATGACAAAATCTAATTTAATCAAAGCAGGTTTTCAGGCTTTTTATACAAATGAAGAGATTCCTGCAGAATATGCAGATCGTTGTCAGCTGTTATATGTTGATGTGAAGAGAGATAATGGTTTTTTAGTTACTAAACTCTTTGTTGTTTTTAAAGATTGTTACGGGAAAGAAGTCTATACTTCTGAAATGGGAAAAAGTAAAGAGAAAGATTATGAACTTGCTTATAGAGAAAGTCTTGATTTAGCTTTTGTATCTGTAAATAAACTACATTATAAATATAGTGGAAATGCAGTTTCAGGATCTACTAAAGCTGTTGCGAATGTTTCTACTGCGGTTGTTACCTCCAATAATGTTGCTGCAACACCAGTAGCAGATATTTCGGATCCTAATTTATTATACGCACAACCAACAGAAAACGGATTTCAATTAATAGATAAAACACCAAGAGTTGTAATGAAACTTCTTAAAACGTCACGTCCTGATTCTTTTATTGCAATAAAAGATGGCATTCAGGGATCTTTAAATGCTAAAGATAATCAGTGGTTTTTTGAGTATTATCAAAATGATAAATTGGTATCTGAAAAAGTATCAGTTAAATTCTAAAAATACAAATTTGGTTTAATAACCATATTTACCTTTCCAACGGTTCTTTAGGAATTCGCGGTTGCTATTCTCCCGGGAATTGCTCCCCGGATTATAAAGAACCGTTTCTTTTATCGCATCAGGCAAAAATTCCTGCTCTGCAAAATTATTGGCATAATCGTGTGAATATTTATAATCTTCACCATAGCCTAATTCTTTCATAAGTTTTGTCGGAGCGTTCCTTAAATGAATCGGAACTGGTAAATCACCGGTTTGTTTAACTAATTGTTGAGCATTTCCGATTGCCATATAAGAAGCATTGCTTTTTGGTGAAGTTGCCAGATAAATTGCGCACTGGCTTAATATAATCCTGCTTTCCGGGTAACCAATAGTGGAAACTGCCTGAAATGTATTATTTGCCATTATAAAAGCAGTAGGATTTGCATTTCCAATATCTTCACTGGACAAAATTAGCATTCTCCTTGCAATAAATTTTACATCTTCACCACCTTCAATCATTCTTGCCAGCCAATAGACTGCACCATTCGGATCACTTCCGCGAATTGATTTTATAAAGGCAGATACAATATCATAATGTTGTTCTCCGGTTTTGTCATATAAAACAGTATTTTGCTGTACTAATTCCAAAACACGGTCGTTTGTTATTATAATTTCACCATCCGGTGAAGCATTTACAACCAGTTCAAAAATATTTAATAGTTTTCTGCCATCTCCGCCAGAAAGTCTTATTAACGCTTCTGTTTCCTTAAGGTTAATTTTTTTTGATGCTAATTCGATGTCTGTTTTCATTGCGCGATGCAATAGAGCCTCAAGGTCACTTTTAGTAAAAGCATTTAAAATATAAACCTGACAGCGGGATAATAATGCAGGAATAACTTCAAAACTAGGGTTTTCTGTTGTGGCACCAATTAGTGTAATCCAGCCTTTTTCTACAGCAGCCAAAAGGGAATCCTGTTGTGATTTGCTAAATCTGTGAATCTCATCAATAAACAAAATAGGGTTTTTGGCAGTAAAAAGCCCGCCACTTTGTTTGGCCTTATCAATGACATCACGAATATCTTTTACACCGGAATTTATGGCGCTTAAAATATAAAAAGGCCTTTTTGATTCTTGTGCAATGATTTGTGCTAGTGTAGTTTTTCCTGTTCCCGGAGGACCCCAAAAAATCAAAGAAGGAATAATTCCTTTCGAAATTTGCTGCGTCAATGAACCACTTAGACCAACCAAATGACTTTGACTAATATAATCTTCTAACTTTTGTGGGCGAATACGCTCTGCTAAAGGTGCTTCCATTTTGTAAAATTACTATTTTCAGATTTATTTAAACAAGTTTTATATCTTATTAACTTTCATAGTTTGGGAATTGCTTTTGTAATGGCTGACAAATTATCAGTAAATTGTATTTGGATAGTTTTTTGATGTTTATCCTTTTGACTTAATTATTTTGTTTATGAATGATAACGACTTTAAATTTTCGAATTCTGTATTGGGACTTCCGGTTTTTTCTGTGCTTTTTCTGTGGATAGTATATTGGTTTCAGATTCGTTTTGATTTTGATTTTTATCAAAACGGGATATATCCACGTGATTTTTCTGGTCTGCAGGGAATTTTATTTAGTCCTTTTATTCATGAAAATTTAAGTCATTTATATAATAACTCCATTCCACTTTTGGTATTGTTGGCTGCACTGCGCTTCTTTTATCCAAAACAAACTCTTCCTGTTATTGCTTATGGAATTTTGTTTTCAGGTTTAATTACATGGATAATAGGGAGGGAAAACTATCATATTGGAGCAAGTGGACTGATTTATGTTTTAGTAAGTTTTATTTTTTTTAAAGGAATTCAAACACGCTATTACAGATTAGTGGCGCTATCTTTTTGTGTTGTTCTTCTTTATGGTGGAATGATTTGGTATGTTTTTCCGGAGGTTGATAATGCTATTTCCTGGGAAGGACATTTGGCAGGATTTATAACTGGCTTTGTACTTACTTTGTTTTATAAAACCCCGGATTATGCTAAGCCAATTGTATATGAATGGCAAAAGCCGGATTTTAATCCCCAGGAAGATGCTTTTATGAAACACTTTGATGAAAAAGGAAATTTTGTTAATATCGAAAAACCTGAGGAAGAAGATGCAGAAACAAATTTTAATTATTTTAATTCGGATACTCAGGTTAATTATATTATTCGAAAAGCAAATGAAAAGGGTGAAGAGTTGTAAATGGCTATTGTTGAAGTTATTAGAAAAACAGGTATTTTTGTATAGGCAATTTTTTGTTTTTAATATTTTGATTATGAAAAGTATAATTGTGTTTTTGTTTTCTTTGCAGAGTTTTGCTCAGTACGAAATTAAAAGCAAAGTGCAACCCGATGGTTCAATGTTATATTTTATCAAAACGGCCACTTTTTATACAACAAAACTAAAATCGTTAAAAATTGGAATTGTAACCGATAAAGAAAACTATTTTATTGCTTTGCAGCCGTCACCATTTCCTTCAAAAAAAGAGAATAAAACAGTTAAAGGCGACTTAGTTATTGAGCTTGCTGATACTAATAAATATAAGCTAGAGTATTTTGATACACGTTATTTAAAGCGTGATTCTGTTATGGAGGTTCTTTATATGATAGATAAAAAAGATATTAAATCGTTTTCAAGCTTTGAAGCTGTTAATGCTGATATAAATATGCATGGTACAGAGTTTAGTGAAAATTATGCTTTTAAACTTCATAAAAAAGCAATAATGGATCAGTTAAATTGTTTCTTGAAAGAAGAAAAATAATTATTCATCTTCAGTTGTAGTTTTTGAAGTCTCCTTGTGAAAGACTTTGTTTTTGACATTTTCAAATAAATTATTAAACGTAAGTGTCAAAGAAGCGGCATTTACAGTTTGAGTACCTTTGTTTCTGGGAAGAATTTCGTTTACATATGTGACTTCAAGCTGAATGTCGTCACTAAATAAGTATCCCGCACCAATATTAAATCTATTGCGGTCGAAGAAACTTTCTCCTGTTACTTTTGTTCCGGACTTAAAGAACAGTTCATCAGATGTTATTCCATAAATAACCCCTTTGCGAAGTACTTTACTGTTTATTGGCTTTAAATATTTAATTTGTTGTCTGTAGCGAAAAACATTTTCATACTCCTGATCTTCGTTCCTTATATGTCTTATTTCAAGTCTGGACCGTGTACTTAAAGTATAACCAACTTTATGAAAATAATAAATACCCTGTAAGGCAAACCTCCATTCCGGGGATTTAAATTGTCCAATTTCCGGCACATCTTTATTATCAAAATAAGCTAAAAAAGCAGATGTTTTCCACCTTGGGTTTAAGTAATAATGCCCCCATAGTCTAAATGATTTTTGAACATTATTTTCAAAAATATTGGAAGATGATTCTGTGCTGCTATATGAATTTGCTATATCTAATTCTGCAGACCATTTTTCATTTATTGTTTTGGTAAACTGAACTTCACTCCAGAATTGATTGTATGCGGTGTCCTGTCCATAACAAAAGCTTGAATAAGTTGTTATGAAAACAAGTAAAAGACTTTTTTTAATTGATATGTTTGAAGGTAAATATGAATGCATTTGTTTTTAAAATTATTCATTACCAGTCTAAACGTATTAAAAGTTAACTTCTTTGACGGACAGTTTCATATAAAAAAGCACCACATGCAACAGAAACGTTTAATGAACCAATAGTACCAAACATTGGTAGTTTTGCTTTTTCATCAACAATTTTCAGAACAGATGGATTTATTCCACGGTCTTCAGAACCCATTATAATTGCAACCGGTTCGTTTAATGCTACATCATAAATATTTTGCTCTGTTTTTTCAGTGGCTGCTACAGTTTTAATTCCAGAGCCCTGAAGATAAAATATTGCATCTTTAATATGTTCAACTTTACAAATAGGCACATTAAAAACTGCACCCGCCGAAGTTTTAACCGTATCACCATTTACAGGAGCAGATCCGGCCTTCTGAACTATAATGCCATTTACTCCTGTACATTCAGCGGTACGAATAATGGCACCAAAATTTCTTGCATCTGAAATCTGATCTAATATAAGGAATAACGGTTTTAAGCCAGATTCAATAGTTGATTCAACTAAATGTTCAAGGTCAATAAAACCAATAGGTGATATTGTTGCTACGGCACCCTGGTGATTATTTGGAGTTAATCGGTTCAGTTTTTCTACAGGAACGTAAGAGAAATTAATGTTAGCGCGTTTCATCACCTTCATTAAATCTTTCATCAATTCACCAGAAATCTCTTTTTGGATGAATACTTTATCTACTTCTTTTCCTGCCTGAATTGCCTCTATAATGGCTCTGATTCCAAATATTTGATGTTCTTTTTCCATAGGGCAAATATAGGTATAATGTTTATATAAAAAAAAACCACCGACGTGTGCCGGTGGTTTTAGTTTCTATTAAAAGAATATTTCTATTTTTTTATGGAGCAGGATTGATAACAACAGGAGTTGTTGCTTCTTCCAGGTATAATACTCCTTCTTTATAAGAGAATGATAATTTTTGACTTGTAGTACCAGCTACTCTGTCAGTAACTTGAATTAAACCGTAGTAAGTTACATCTTGGAAATCTGGCTCATCATCAGATCCTAAATTAACATTTCTTGTAACTTTGTAAAGAACTACATCGTTAAGAACTAAATTACTTACTCCTGCAACTTTCACACCAGCGTTAAATGCTGCTTCAGCTTGCAATAAGTTAGTAGTTTCAAAATCCAATGCATTAGCTTTTACGAATTGAATTCTAACATCATCTGAAGATCTTACGAAACCAAATGGGCTTGTAAATGTAACTTCAGTATGAGCTGTGTCAGCTCCGTCATAATTTAATCCAGTTTGAAAACTAAATTGGCTTGTAGTATCAGAATTAGATAGAACACCATCTTTAGCACCATCAAATACTTGATCAGCATATGTGATTTTCGTAGTGATTGCATCAGTTTGAGTTCCAGCTGTTACTGTAAATCTGAATGTTACGACATCATCAGGTTGTACACCAGCACCAATATAATCTAAACCAGCTACATCAATAGTTTGTTTGCTTGTTGAGAATGTCAAGTCTGGAATTACAGAATAAGCCCCGCCATTAATAGACCATTCACCTACTACCTTGTCAATTACGGTTGTTTTGTCTGCTACTGTCGCATAATGTATAACAACAGGTGCAGGATTGTTGTATAATACAGCTGTTACACCACTTGTAGAAGTAGTTGTATTTGTTGCACTACCATGATCGTCAGCTTTCCAAACAATTCCTTTAGCAACAGTAAGTCTGTAAGGAGCTCTTGTAGATGATCCGTCAGAATATGTTGTAAGAATTGCTAATACAAGAACTCCAGTTTTTCCAGTTAATGTCACAGTACCATCAGTTTGAGTTACTGGAAACACATCAAAACTACCTAAAGTAGAAGTATTAAATGTAGCTGTACCATTAGCAATAGTAGCATCAGCAACTTTAGGTCCAAGTTTTATTGGATCTGCTGTGGTAGTCGCAATGTTTTGGTAAATTTCAACCTTAGTTGCAGTTACACCTTCTTTTGTGAAAAGTGCTATAGGCAAGTTAAAGTTTCTGTCTAAACGACTAATTGTCGCTTGTGGCACTGCATTACCTCCTACTTCTACGAAGTCCGTCCCATCTGCTTCAGAATCGCAAGAAGCGAAGGCTACCACTAGCGCGAGAGCAGCAATTTTTATATATTTTTTCATAATTTTATTATTTTTTATTATTTTTTATCCCAGAAAACTTTAGTAATACCAATGTTAGTTCCGCCAGATTTAGCTATCGCAGCCTGAACATTTGTAGCATTGATAGTTTGTTCTTTTACTGGGTAAGGATAACTTTTTGGAACCTCTTTCAGGTTGTTAAAAGTAATAGTTGGTGCAGCCAATACAGGGTAATCTAATCTTCTGTAAGATGTCCAAGCTTCAAATCCTCTGTTGAAATAAGCGATCCATGCTTGCTCACCAATTTTTTGTTGCCATGTTGGAGCTGCAGTAGCATACGCTACATCAGGTTTTCCTAAATAAGCAACAATATCAGCAGATGCTACACCCCAATCCTGCATAGAAGCAGTGATAGCAGCGTTGTAGTGAGAAGCAGCACTTCCACTAACAGCAATTCCTCTTGCAGCAGCCTCAGCTAATAAAAATTCAACTTCTGAATAAGTAAATAATACTCCAGGATAAGTTGGTGATTTAATAGTTTCAGTTAGGTGAGAAAAAGCACCGTAAGTATTAAGAGCTCCATAAACTCCACCTTTGTATGTTCCGTCGTCATATAAAGTGAAATATTTAGCTCTTCTTGGATCTCCAAGTGCATTTAACTTATTCACAAAAGTGTCAGCAGGCAAAAAGTCATTACGACCTGAAGCAACTAAATCAACATATAATGGGTTTGCATTTGGTTGAGTTGCAGCGTAAGTCATATAAGTACCATCTGCACTTGAAGTCATTACACCATCACCAATAGCGGCTAAAGCTTGTGCAGAAGCATAAGTTGCATCAACATCATGCATATTAATTGCCATTCTTAAACGTAATGAATTAGCAAATTTTGCCCATTTACCAGTACTTCCACCATAAATTAAATCTGCATCACCAAAACTTCCTACACTAGTATCTAATGCATTAGATGCAGTAGTTAATTTTGTTAAAAGATCTCTGTAGATTGTTTGAGCATCATCATATTTAGGTAGCGGATGACCAATAATATCTAATGCTTCACTATAAGGAATATCTCCGAACGTGTCTACTAATGTGTTATAAGCATACACAGATAATATATCGATAACAGCAATTTTATTATCAATAATAGCTGCTTCTTCAGCGTTAGCGCCTGCTTTTAGATCCGTTAACAAAACTTTTGCTTCTTTAAAGTCTCTAAGTACGTCACGGTAATAAACGTTCCAGTGAGCATCAGGAATGTTACGTGAAAAGTCATACTGACTTTCTTGTGGGTATTGAACTTCAGTCCACTGTTGAGCATATAATCTAAAAACATTAATGTTCACAGAAGTACTTGTAACCTGATCTACTAATGCGTGTTCAGCGTTAGTAAATAAGTAGCTAGCATCAGTAGTTGTTGGACGTTTTGTGTCCGTATTTAATCCTGTAATGTCATCAGTACATGATGCAAATAGGGATAAAATTGGTATTAATATAAGAAGTCTATTTTTCATAGCTTAGAATTTTATTGTTAAGTTACAACCAATGTTTCTAGTGGTTGGTAAAGATCCGATAGATAAACCTGAAGATCCAACGTTAGATCCTAAACCACTTTCAGGGTCTGCATCTGGAAGGTCTTTATCAATTATCCATAAGTTTGATCCGATAATAGATATTTTAGCATCAACTAATTTTATCTTTTGTACTAATGAAGTTGGTAATGTATAAGTAATGTTTACTTCTCTTAATTTGATAAAGCCAGCATCATATACATAATCTTTTCTAGCTCCATTTCCATAAGCGTTTGTAATAGCGCCACCTGTAACATATGCAGTTCTTGTTGTGTTTGGAGTACCGTCAGGGTAAACACCTGGAAGGATTACACCACCACCAGTAGCAAGTGAATTTCTTTTAGGATATCCTAAATCATTATTACCAACTGTATTTTCAGTTAAACCTGTACCTTGGCCATACCATTGGTCAGTAGAGAAGATATCTCCACCTTTTTTCATGTCAATCAAGAAACTTAATGAAAGGCTTTTGTATGAGAATTTATTACGAAGACCACCAATCCAATCAGGGTTAATATCTCCAATAATGTTGTTTGCACTTGTGTTAAGTAAGTAAGTTCCATTTGCTGGATTAACAACTCTTTGTCCGTCAGCAGCATAAACGTAATCTGTACCTTTTAAAATTCCAAATGGTTTTCCAGCTACAGCATTTAATGTAACACTTCCTGGGTAAGTACCACCAATTACTAAGTTCTCTAATCCTGGAGCAAGAGCAGTTACCATATTCTTGTTTTTAGACCAGTTTACTGTAATATCCCAAGCAAAATTATTTGTTTTGATTGGAGTAGCATTAAATTGAACCTCGATACCTTTATTTTCAATAGTTGCAGCATTTATGTACTGGAAGCTATATCCTGTAGCACGAGAATATTCAACTGGAATAGCCTCACCTTCGTTAACGTTTTTGTAAACACTCACATCAAATCCAACTCTTTTGTTTAAGAATTGCATCTCAAGACCAATCTCTTGTGTTTTAGTTTTAATAGGCTCTAAATTAGAATTGTTTTTTGTTCCGTTTACAGAGTATTGTTGTTGTCCGTTAAAAGCATTAATTTTAGTATATGTATCAACTAAAGCTAAAGTAGGTGTTCCAAGTGGGCTTTCAGAATAACCACCTCTTAATTTACCAAATGTTAACCAGCTTGCATTTACAAGTTTAGTGAACACCCAGCTACCAGAAATAGAGTTACTGAATAATGAGTTATTTCCTTCTGGTAATTGAGAGAAGGCATCTCTTCTAGATGTTGCATCAATAAAGAATTGATCCATAAATCCAATAGAAGCAGAAACGAAGTAACTGTTTACTCCAGTTTTAGTTTCTCTTTCGTAAGGATAAGGGCTTGATGAAACTGAGTTATCTAAGCTATAAAGACCTGGGATAATAAGTCCACCTTCAGTTGAAGCAGTAATTTGATTGAAATAATTTCTTCTTACAGTTCCACCGGCAACTCCTGTTAAGTTCCAGTTTTCTCCGAAGTTCTTTTTGAAGTTAAGTAACAAATCGTAGTTTTGCTCAGAGAAGTTTCCATTGTAACGTTGGTATCCTGACATTTCAGTAAAAGCATTTACTCCGAAAGTTTTTCCTACAGAACCTACAGCTAATCTTTCTTCACGAATTTCAGAATATGTATCAGTAGATATTTTTGCAGTTGCAGATACCCATTCAGCAATTTTATAAGTAAAGTTTGCGTAACCTACAAAACGGTTTCTGCTATCATTTTGGTAGTTTTTGTAACGATCAAAATAAGGGTTGTTCCAATATGCAGGGAATCCATCATCAACTCCAAGTCTGTTCCAAGTAATGTTTTGACCACCTGAATTATTGTAAGCTTGTTCTTGTTGTTTAATATCAACGTTAGTTTGCCACCATTGACGGAAACCTGATACTAAGTTGTCGCTATATCCTGTCATGTTTCTACCTATTGTAGATTGATTTGAGAAGTTAGCAAAAGCACTAAGTGAAAGTCTGTCAGAAAATTGGTGATTTACTTTTAAACTGAAGTTGTTTTTGTTTAATTCACTATTCGGTAAAATACCTGTTTGTTTAGTATTTGAATAGTTGAAAACCAAATTAGTTTTGTCGTTAGCGTCTTCAAAAGATATACTATTTACTAAAGATAAAGAGTTTTTGAAGAAAGAATTAGGATCATTTTTTGCTGCTGTCCAAGCAGATTTTTTACCAAAATTAGGATTTCCAGGATAATCTGAAAAAGAGTCCCATTGGTAAACATTCAATGAAGGATCAAAAGCATTTCCTGTAGAAGAGTCATCTCCCATGAAAACTACTCTGTCATTTACACCATCGCCATCAATATCGCCAGAAGTGTCAAAAGAACCACCGTATCCAGCTCCGTATTGTTTTTGATATTTAACGAAAGTATCTTTATCTGGTGTACCAGTTACTACTTCAGAAGAAACAGTAATTCCAAGGCCCTTTTTAGCTCGACCTTTTTTAGTAGTAATCATTAAAACCCCGTTACCAGCTAAGTATCCATATAATGCAGATGCAGCAGCACCTTTCAATACGTTCACACTTTCAATATCCTCTGGATTGATATCCATACCGTTATTTCCGTAGTCATAACCCTGAGCACCTCTTAATTGTTCTGAAGTACCATCGTTAGTGTTATTAGCATTGTTAATTGGCATACCGTCAATAACGATAAGCATCTCGTTACTTTGGTTGATAGCTTTAACACCACGAGAGATTGCACTTGTAGAACCACCAAAGTTAGTGTTTCTTCTTACGTTAACCCCTGCAACTTTACCAGAAAGTTCGTTTAAGAAGTTTCCACTTGAAGTTCCAGATTTTAAATCTCCCCCTTTTAATTCCTGTGTTGCGTAACCAAGAGATTTTTTCTCTCTTTTAACACCTAAAGCTGTTGTTACTACAACACCTTCAAGTTCTTGTGCATCTCCAGCTAATTTTACGTTAACAGCAGATGAACTTGCAGCTATTTCCTGGGTTTTCATCCCGATGTAGCTAAATACCAAAACTTGGCTTGTTGAGGCTTTGATAGAGTATTTACCATCAAAATCAGTTTGCGTACCAGATTTCGTTCCTTTTACTAATACACTTACACCTGGCAAAGGCATACCTGCATTATCGGTAACGATACCCGAAACAGCTCTTTCTTGCGCAAAAGTTAGTTGCGCCACTAGTACTAATAAAAGCACTAAGAATCCATTGAACTTTAGTTTCATTTTTAAATATTTTGAATTAGTATCGCAAAACTCTTAATAATTTGTTAACTATCCTAATAAATAAAAATCTTTTTTTGTTAAACATTAAAATTTAACATTATAACATATGTTTATGATAGTGTTATATAATTGTAATTCATCAGTATTTTGCGCTCCATTTGTAAGAGTAATTTTTAGTAAGCCATTTTTTGTTTGTATGCCTGTACCTATGCCTATTCCTATTAATTTTTTTATTTTATTTTTTTCAAAAGTGCTCGTCAGGTCTTGATATAGCCCGTAATCGATAATAGAATTAATATATAGGTTTTTGGAAGCAAAATATCTGTATTCTGTAAGAATTAATGAATTAAAGTTTGATTGTAGACTATTTTCTAAAAAACCTCTGATAGAATTTACTCCGCCAAAACGAAATAATTCATTTGATATGTAGTTTTTACTATTCAAATAAAAATTTTGTGAATTTATGTTAATATAATTTCTTTTGTTAAGTTCGAAATTATAAGAACCGTTAAGATTAATATAAAATTGCTTGCTTGATTCAGCTGTTTCCGGATTATCATTGGTGGTTCTTTTCCCGTAACCGGCTGTTAGGTTTAAATATGCTTTTCGGGGAGACAAATCGTTGGAATTATCATTTTTTCTATATGCTAGTGTACTAGTGAAGTAAGAATTGTTGAAATCGCTGATCATTAAATTATTTGTGTTCTGAATATCACTTGATTCAGTGGATTGATAACCGAGGTATATTTTTGAATTGTAATTAATGTAGTATCCTAAATCAATTGCTGTTTTTGTGTTCTGAAATGTGCTGTCCTGTTTGAAAATATTTAATTGTGCTTTTATTCCAAGTGATGTTTTGAAAATATAAGGGATTTCTAATTTAGTGTTAAATGTTTTTTGTTGGTTTCCGTCACTTTTCCAGTATAAAGAAAATTGCTCTCCAGAATGAAGTATGTTTTGTAGTGTTATGTCCAGATAGCCATTCAGGTTTAACTTTTTGTTCTCGTCATTTGAAAATCCTATATAGCCATCAAAAGTGTTTGCTTTTCTTTTTTCAATATACGCATATACTTTTGTTGAGTCGTTGGTGAATAAAATTTCAGGATATTTTGTTTGTGTTATGAATTCAAAACTATTGATGTCTTCGTATAATTCTTTTACTGTGTTTTGATTGAAAGTTCTATTGATGTATTTTTTGTTAAGTTGTTTTAAGTGTCCTTTTGGGAAAAAATTGGTATTGTTGGTATTTGTGTAATTCATGATAATTGAATTTACAGTGCGTTTTTTTTCGGATTTAAAACTTAAGTCTGCATATATTATCAAATTCTTTCTTTGGATGTTTTCTAATTTTATCTTGCTTAAGGCAAATCCTTGTTTTTCTGCATCAATTATTTTTTGATTTAAATATTTTTCTGTGTTTTCGTAGGCTAAAACCAAGGTGTCGTTTTTGGTTTCTGATGAATTAAAAAACGGATTATTTCTACCTATATATATATGTATGTTTTTTGTTCTGTTTTTTATACTGATTATTGATGTATAGGTGCTGTCATTTATTTTGTTTGTGCTGAGTATGGTGTTGTCTAAAAAACCTTTTTTAGTTAGCTTTTGTGAAGTATTGTTTACTTCGTTAAAAAGTGATTTTATATTTTGATGTTGTATTATATAGTTTAGAGAGTCTATTGTTTTGTTTTCAATTAAATTGTTTCCATTTATTTTTAAATAAAAATTCTGAGCTTTGCAGCTCAGGCCAACTATGAAAATGAATATAATGAAGAATTGTCTCAAGACTAATTTGGTATTTGTTAAAAGTATTGCAAATATCTATCGTTTGTTTGTAAAAACATAAGTATAAATAATGTTATTGAAAATTAATGATTTAACGTTTGTATACTGAAAAATATTTTATACATTTGCAACCCCGTAAAAAGCGGGAATTTAATAAACATAATAATTTTTAGTATTAATTATGCCAACAATTCAACAATTAGTAAGAACAGGAAGAACTCAGATAACTAAGAAGAGTAAATCGGTTGCTTTAGATTCTTGTCCTCAAAGAAGAGGGGTTTGTACGCGTGTTTACACTACTACACCAAAAAAACCAAACTCTGCAATGCGTAAAGTTGCGCGTGTACGTTTGACAAATGGTAATGAAGTGAATGCTTACATCCCTGGAGAAGGACACAATTTACAAGAGCACTCGATAGTATTAGTTAGAGGTGGAAGGGTAAAAGATTTACCAGGTGTTAGATATCATATCGTTCGTGGAGCGCTTGACACGTCAGGAGTTGCAGGAAGAACGCAAAGAAGATCTAAGTACGGTGCTAAACGCCCAAAAGAAGCAAAAAAGTAATTTAAAACGTTAAGAGTTGGAGGTTAGGAGTTAAGGTGAGAGATTGAAAACGTAAGTCGTAGATCTGTAGCACATAACATTTAACGGATAACCTATAACTTTTTATTAAAAAAAAGACATGAGAAAAAGAGCGGCAAAGAAAAGACCACTTTTACCAGATCCAAGGTTTAATGACCAATTGGTAACACGTTTTGTAAACAACTTAATGTGGGATGGTAAGAAATCTACAGCTTTCAAAGTATTTTATGATGCAATTGACATCATCGAATCTAAGAAACAAGATTCAGAAAAATCTTCATTGGAAATCTGGAAAGATGCTTTAACAAACGTTATGCCTCACGTAGAAGTACGTAGTCGTAGAGTAGGTGGAGCTACATTTCAAATTCCAATGCAAATTAGACCAGACAGAAAAATTTCTATGGCAATGAAGTGGTTAATACTTTATTCTAGAAGAAGAAATGAAAAATCTATGGCACAACGTTTAGCGTCAGAATGTTTAGCTGCTGCTAAAGAAGAAGGTGCTGCGGTTAAAAAAAGAATGGATACTCACAAGATGGCAGAGGCTAATAAAGCTTTCTCTCACTTTAGATTTTAATTCGTAAGAAATGGCTAGAGATTTAAAATATACAAGAAATATCGGAATTGCTGCTCATATTGATGCTGGTAAAACAACAACAACTGAGCGTATCCTTTTTTATACTGGAAAGTCACATAAAATTGGTGAAGTGCACGATGGTGCTGCAACAATGGACTGGATGGCTCAAGAGCAAGAAAGAGGTATTACAATTACTTCAGCTGCAACAACTTGTGAGTGGAATTTTCCAACTGAACAAGGTAAGCTTTTGCCTGAATCATTGCCATACCACTTTAATATTATTGATACTCCTGGACACGTTGACTTTACTGTAGAGGTAAACCGTTCTTTACGTGTACTTGATGGTTTAGTTTTCTTATTTAGTGCTGTTGACGGTGTTGAACCTCAATCAGAAACTAACTGGAGACTTGCTGATCAGTACAGAGTTCCTCGTATGGGATTCGTAAACAAAATGGACCGTCAGGGATCTAACTTTTTGGCAGTTTGTCAACAAGTTCGTGATATGTTAAAATCAAATGCTGTTGCGATCACTTTGCCAATTGGTGAAGAGAATGATTTCAAAGGTGTTGTAGATTTAGTTAAAAACCAGGCTATCATTTGGCATGATGCAACTCAAGGGGCAACTTTTGATATTGTTGAAATTCCTGCTGATATGGTTGCAGAGGTTAAAGAATACAGATCTATTCTTATTGAGGCGGTTGCTGACTACGATGAAAATCTTTTAGAGAAATTCATGGAAGATGAAAACTCTATCACAGAGGAAGAAATCAACAACGCTTTAAGAGCTGCTACTATGGATATGGCTATCATCCCGATGATTGCTGGTTCTTCTTTCAAAAACAAAGGAGTTCAGTTCATGTTAGATGCAGTTTGTAAATATTTGCCTTCTCCAATGGACAAGGAAGGTATCGAAGGAATTCATCCTGATGATGCTGAATTGTTAGAAGAAGATCAAACTAAAATTTTGCGTAAACCAGATGTAAAAGAGCCATTCGCTGCTTTGGCGTTTAAAATTGCTACTGACCCATTCGTAGGTCGTTTAGCTTTCTTCCGTGCTTACTCTGGGCGTTTAGATGCTGGTTCTTATGTTTTGAACACTCGTTCAGGAAATAAAGAAAGAATTTCTCGTATCTACCAAATGCATGCTAACAAACAAAATCCAATCGAATTTATTGAGGCTGGAGATATTGGAGCTGCTGTTGGATTTAAAGATATTAAAACTGGAGATACATTGTGTGATGAAAAACACCCGATTATTCTTGAGTCTATGAAATTCCCTGCGCCGGTAATCGGTATTGCAATTGAGCCTAAAACTAAAGCTGACGTTGATAAAATGGGTATGGCTTTGGCTAAATTAGCTGAAGAAGATCCAACATTTACTGTTAGAACAGATGAGGCTTCAGGGCAAACTATTATCTCAGGTATGGGTGAGCTTCACTTAGATATCTTAGTAGATCGTATGAAACGTGAATTTAAAGTTGAAGTAAACCAAGGTGAGCCTCAAGTTGAATATAAAGAAGCGTTTACAAGAACTGCTACGCACAGAGAAACTTACAAGAAACAATCAGGGGGTCGTGGTAAATTCGGTGATATCGTATTTACACTTGAGCCAGCTGACGAAGTTGATGGTAAAGTTCCTGTTGGATTGCAGTTTATTAATGCAGTAAAAGGTGGTAACGTTCCTAAAGAATATATTCCATCTGTAGAAAAAGGTTTCCGTGAAGCTATGAAAACTGGTCCTTTGGCTGGTTATCAAGTGGATAGTTTGAAAGTAACTTTGACAGACGGATCTTTCCACCCTGTCGATTCTGATGCTCTTTCTTTTGAATTAGCGGCAAGAATGGGTTATAGAGAGGTAGCTAAAGCTGCTGGGGCAATTATTCTTGAACCAATCATGAAAATGGAAGTTATTACTCCTGAAGAAAACATGGGAGATATCGTAGGTGATATCAACCGTCGTAGAGGTCAGGTTAATGACATGGGTGACAGAAACGGTGCTAAAACTATTAAAGCTGATGTGCCTTTATCAGAAATGTTTGGATATGTAACAACATTAAGAACATTATCTTCTGGTAGAGCAACTTCAACAATGGAGTTTTCTCACTATGCAGAAACACCTTCTAATATTTCAGAAGCTGTAATTAAAAAAGCAAAAGGTAACGCTTAATTCTTAAGAAAATGAGTCAAAAAATCAGAATAAAACTAAAATCTTACGATCACATGTTGGTAGATAAATCTGCTGAAAAGATCGTAAAAACAGTAAAAACTACTGGGGCAGTTGTAACAGGTCCAATTCCGTTACCAACTCACAAAAAACTTTTCACTGTACTACGTTCTCCGCACGTTAACAAAAAAGCGAGAGAGCAATTTGAAGTAATGTCATACAAGAGATTGATTGATATTTATTCATCTTCATCTAAAACTATTGATGCTTTAATGAAACTTGAATTGCCAAGTGGAGTTGAAGTAGAGATCAAAGTATAATTTTTTTATTATATTTTATATATAAAAGCGAGGCATTTATGTCTCGCTTTTTTTTGTTTGTTGAAGATGTTTTTTTTA